>CALVPR010000028.1 GCA_944351765.1 uncultured Bacilli bacterium | reverse complement strand
AATAATTCTAGTTACCTAGAACTTTACTATAGTTATACTTATTTATATTATTATTTGTTAACAGGTAAGTAAAATTATACCCCTCCCTAATTTACAAACGTTAATTTAGTTAAATATACGTCCATGATATCTACTCCTTCCATTTGTAAATTAAAGAGTGATTTACTCTACTGTTTACATTATTAATATATCATAATTTGTATTAGTTATCAATATATATTTATAAATTTATTTAACTTTATGTGGAACAACACTACCTAATCTATCTAATTTAGGAAATGATGATGCAATAGCTATTTCCTCTTTCTTAACTTCTTCTTTACTCTTTGCTTCTTCAATTATTTCATTTGTTAATTCTTCAGTTCGATCTTTTATTTCATTAAAGGTAGTATCATCATCTTCTTCAAATATTTTATCATTTACTTTAAAGTCATCATCTCCAAATAAAACTGATAAAAAACTTTCCTTCTTTTCTTTATCTTTTTTCATAATATCTACCCTTTCTTAATATATTTTGTTTTTTTATAATTTTCAACTGTTTTCAAAATAGTTTGCTCGTTTTTAGCTTTTATTTCTTTAGCTTTATTTACTTCTTCTATTTCATCCAATCTATCTAAAGATAAATTAGTAATGACACTTCTTTTTACATTTTCCGCTGCATAACAATTCTTTTCATACATTTTAAGCTCATAACATATATAAAAAGCAGTCATACTACTTAACATTCTGTGAATATCAGTCTCTAATGTAAAATCTTCACCTTCATAGTATTCACCTTCAAATTCTATTGGAAAAACTTTTTTTTCAATAAAATTAAAAGTAGTTGAATTATAATAATGATTATAATATACATTTATTTCACTATAAGATAAATTTAATATAGCATCCCTAATTATTTTTTCAATTCTACTAAATTCATCATAAAAACTTTTTTTATCAATTTTTAATATTGTTAAATCATCTGTATATTTTATTTGCTTCCCAATAATTATTTTATAACATGATTGATCTTTTGAAATTTGACTATTAATCATTGCATTAAAATTACCACAGAATCCATAATCACTTGCAATATATATACTAAGTTTAGGTTTAGATTTATCAGGAACTAACATATTTTTATCTAATATTAAATTCTTATTATACATAATTCTAGCCATTAACTTAGTAAGTTCTGTACTAACATTCATAATCTCTTGAGCTTTTTTCTTTGCCTTATCAACTCGAAGTAATGAGTGAAAGTTCATTACCTTAACAACTTTTTTTAAACTTTCAGTTTTCATTCACTCACCTTCTTTTTAGATAATGATAAATCTTTTTGTAATTTCACAATATTATTTAGACTTCTAAACATTGTATATGTAAAATATAAGAATATAAATATTACTACAAGTACTAAAACAATAAATAACAAAGTATTAAAACCTTCCTTAAATATATAATCTTTAAGAATTGCTATTACATAAATAGATGCACACTCTATAAATAAATTAATAATATTTAAAGGTATCTTTTTATAGTTTTTAGCAAATATATCAGAAAGTAATATTAATATAAAAGAAAATATTACATATATATAGTTCATTTGGAAATTAATCAAACACCATACTAAAAACAAATAATTAATTGATATAAGAGAAAATGATAGAATAGTATTATTATTCATATTTAGAAATATTCCATACAATTTTATTTTGTCTACAGAAAATTTTTTAGAAAGTAAATTTAATGTAACAGCAAGTATTACTAGAAATATAATTGCTACCGCGGTAAATCCCACTAAATTATAAAGAACATCACTCAAATTCATAATTTCCCTCATTTATCATTAAATTAAATACATTACTACTATTCATATAGAATCCTTTAATATTTTTAAAAGATAATTCAACATTTTCTCCTTTTATATCAATGTTACCATCAAATTCCCCAATTAACGGTAAGTAATCAGCCATAATAAGTAAATTATAATCTTTACTTATTATTCTAACTAACTTAACTTCTTCATATTCAGTTAACCCATGATCAAGTTCAAATATTCTTACTTTAAAACTAGTGTGCATTATATTTACCTATATAGAAGAATGCATTTTCATCAACATTATCATATGTACCGTTCAAAATATTCTCAACATCATTTAAAACATCTTCTAATTCTACATATTCACCTTTTATATTAGTAAATTGTTCTGATACATGTAATGGTTGTGAAAAATAATATCTAAGTTTTCTTGATCTATGGAATATATTTTTATCTTCATCTGATAATTCATCAATACCAAGTACGGCAATTATTTCTTCTAGTTCTTGATACCTCGTTAAGTATTTAAGAGTTTCTTCAACTAATTTAAAGTGTCTTTCACCAATTTTATCAATATCTACTAATCTACTAGTAGATTTAAATACATCAATTGCAGGATATATACCAAGTTCTGCAATATGCCTATCTAGTACAATTTGTCCATCCATATATGATACAACGTTTTGAACGGCATCATCGTTATAGTCATCGGCTGGTATATAAATAGCTTGGAAAGAAGTTATTGTCCCATCTTTCGTAGAACTTAATCTTTCTTCTATTTTAGACACTTCGGCGGCTGTAGATGATGGATAACCATTACCTACTAGCATTTCTTTTAGTTCCATTGATATTTCACTACGTGCTTGTATATAACGATAAATATTATCGATAAATAATAATACGTCTCCTTTTTTCTCATCTCTTAAGTATTCGGCTGCTACAAGTCCTGTTTGTACACATTTACTTCTTACAACTGGATTTTTAGACATTTGTCCAAATACCATTGTCATATTATCAAGTAAGTTAGAAGATACTATATCATCATATAATTCTTTACCTTCCCTACTTCTTTCTCCAATTCCTACAAATACAGAATTAATTTTAGATGCATTATATAAGTTATAAATAAGCTCTTTTATAAGTACGGTTTTACCTACACCGGCACCTCCTAAAAGTCCCATTTTAAATCCTTTCTGCATTGGAGCAAAGAAATCTATTACTTTAATACCCGTTTTTAACATAGATGATTCTACATTTAAATCTTTCATTGAAACAGTACTATTATTTATAAATTTTTTATTTATACTTTTAAATTCTTTATTATCAAGTACTTCTCCATAAGCATCAAATATTCTACCCATTAAAGCATCTGAATATTCCATCTTTAGTCCATCATCAACTTTTTTAACAATAGTTCCTTTTTTAAGTCCCCTAGTAGAATTTAAGCTAATACATAAAGCAGTTGTGTTAGTTATTTCAATTACTTCAAAACGATATTTAGAATTATCAACAGTTTCTAATACATCTCCTATTTTAATAGTATTATCACTAACAACGACTTCAACACTAATTTCAAATATTGATATTATTTTACCTACTTCCATATTAACCTTCCTTTTCTACTCTTTCTACATAACTAAACAAAGTTTGCATTTCACTTTCTGATTTAGGGGAATATTTATATTGTTTTAAGTCATTAATCATTTTATTACCACGATCAATACTTTCTTTTAAGGCAGGACTAAGCTCACTAGGATCTGATAATTCATATATATCTTTAACATCTAAGTATGCAAGTAACTCTCTTCTTAATTTAGAACCAACTTTTGATAATTCTTTACTTTGAACAGCTGCTCCTAAACGAGATACAGATAATCCATAATTTATTGCTGGTTTTAATCCTTTATCAAAGTTTTTCTTAGAAAGAACTATTTGTCCATCAGTAATAGATATAATATTTGTAGAAATATAATCAGTAATATCTCCTGCTTTTGTTTCTACAATTGGAAGTATTGTAACAGATCCTCCACTTTTATGTTGACATCCTTTTTCTAGCATTCTAGCATGAGCATAGAAAATATCAGATGGATAAGCATCTCTTCCTGGTACTTTATTACTAGTTAAAGATATTTGGCGATAAATATCAGCATGTTTCTTTAAGTCATCTATTATTACTAATACATCAAATGATTGAAGCATTAATTCTTCTGCTACTGACAATGCTACATAAGGAGTTAAATATGATTTAGTAGGAAGTTCATCATTAAATGATGCCATAACAATTGTATAAGATATTGCACCATTTTTTGTTAAATCATAATATATTTCTTTTACTTCTTTTTTAGTTTTACCAATTGCAACATACATACATATAACATTTTTATCTTTCTGATTAACTATGGTATCCAAACATATTTGGGTTTTACCTGTTTTTTTATCTCCAATTATAAGTTGTCTTTGTCCTCTTCCTATCGGATACATTAAGTCTATACCTGATATCCCTGTAAGTAAGCTTCTATTTACACTTGTCCTATCCATTAAAGGAATATCCAAGCCATCGATAGATACTTCAATTAAGTTATTAAATTTCTTTCCTGCAATCAAGTCATTTCCAAAGATATCTACTACTTTACCAATAGAATCAGTACTAAATAAACATTTATACTCTTTATTTAAAGAATATACTAAATCACCTGGCATAATTTTATCTTCTATTTCTGTTAAAGAAACTATTACTTTATTTGGGTGAATAGCAAATACATATCCTTTAGCTTTACCTGCAATATCTACTTCATCATAAAAAGCAACATCTATAAGTCCACTTACTTCAATGTTATATTCATTTACTTTAATAACTTTACCCGCAGAAAATATATTATTATCTTTTTTTATATCATCAATAACTTTATCGATATTTAAATCCATAATTACACATTCCTTTCATTAAGGCTAAAATCATATACTTTATTTTTAAATACTATTTTAATACCCTTATATATATCATCACTTACTATTGTCCTTACATATTTACTAAGACTATCAAAGTTATATCTTGAACTTGATACATATACTTCTATATAAGGGCTTGTTACTGATATTAATTCATCTAAATAATTAACAAAAGAATTAATATCTTCTAAATTAGTTTCTAATTTAAATCTATTATATAATTCTATTTCTTCCTTATTAAAATATTTTGGCATTGCTTCTATTAAATTAGGACTACACTCTAATTCATAAATAAGTTTACTATCTAATTTCTTTCTAATATTAGTACTAATATCATAATCTTTATCAAGTTCTATTTCATCAATAAACTTCTTTACTATTTTTCCATAATTTATTTGGAAATCATTATCCATTTTCTTTTGTAGTTCTAATAAATCTGATTGCTTATAAGATGCCTTGTTCATTAAATCTATAACATTACTATCAAATGCGTAATTATTGGAATTAACCGTACTATCATCAGACTCTAGCATCGCCTTTTTATTCTCTAATTCTTTATTTATTTCGTTTAATTTTTCTTCTTTTTTATTTATTAAATCATCATATACTTGTAGTTTATCTACAAAGTATGTTTTAGTTTGTCCGCTTACTGTATCTACAGTTTTCTTTAAAATTAAGAACATAAATAAAACTAGTAAGAGGACAACTATACTAAAACCAATAATTATATATATAATCATACTAAACAATTAATGGATTAAAGAATAATAAGAAGAAACAAAATGCAAATAGGAATAATAAGAATACTGATGTAATTATTAATATTGTCATTACTGAATGTACTACATCATTTTTAGTTTCAGGATTTCTACCTACTGCTTCGGCAACACGTCCTCCTAGTAGTCCTACACCTATTCCTAATCCTAAAAAAGCAAGTCCTAACATTATACCTATACATAGTGCTGTACTAGATAAAACCATTTCCATATATTAATCACTCCTTTATTATTATAATTTTATTATAACATTATCTATATGTTATTGCAATTATTTTATTTCGTTTAAATTTGATGGCCCCATTAATAAAATGATATCATCATAATTAGTTACTTTATCACTACTTAAATTAACCTCAAAATCTTTATTAGTAGCAATTACTTGTTCTGTTGTTATTTCCATCATTTTATAAGTATCACTTTCATGATCATAATATTCTAAACTGTTTCCAACATTTACTCTTATATATGACATAGGACTTAATGTTATTTCATCACTACCTATTTTAATATTAGTTTCTGTTAAGAAGAAATATAAATCTACCCCATCATATAAGAAACTATTAGAAATTTCTGCATCATATTCATTTGATTTAAGTGAATATATTTTCTTTTTTTCATCCCAAGTAACTGTAGAAAAATTAACAGTTTTATCTTGTTTGTAACCAGAAAGTGGTCTAAATATAGTCATACTTTTTGGAAATAATACTTTTACTTTATCTTCTTGATAATACACAGGAACACTTGTTAATTCTATTTTTTGTTTTCCTGTATCTAAGTCTACTATATTATTTTTTCTATTTATTTTTAAAGTACCTTCATACTCTACTTTTCTTCCTGCAAAATATTGATAAAAGGAAGCTTTTTCATCTGTAGTATGATTTACATACAATCTATGAATATTATATATTGCAAATGCAAGAATTAAAATAATTATTAAACATATTGGTATTAATATTACATAATGTTTATTTATAAATTCTTTTATTTTCTCCTTTTTACTCATAATAGCCTCCTTTTATTTCATTACTACTTTATATTTAGCATCTATATCTATTGGATAACCACTAAATTTAACATTATTTATATATAATGTAGCAAACTGCCCAATATTACTATAATTAAATGATCCTGATACACTTTCTTTATTTGCAAGTGTATTACTATCAAATGTATTATATAATTTTATCTGGCTTCCATCTTCTAGGTCACTTACTAAATTAACTGTTAATGTATCAAGTGAATAATCTTTATCAAGAAGTACTGTATAATAAATTGTTTTACTAGTTACTTTATCTACTCTTAAAGATATACTTGGTTTTCCAACTGTAACACTAGCTTCATCAAATTTTTCTTCCACTCTAACACCTTCACGATAATATACATACTTAAATGTTAAATTATATGTTATATTTGCTTTTAATCCCGTTATTATAAAGTTAGTATTCATTTTATCAAAGTAACCAATACTAACTAAAGTATTATTATCATCTCTTACTTCTACAAATACTGATTCATATTCATTTAATGGATCATAAATTACATAATCAATAGAGATGTTTCCTACTGAAGGATTTACAGAAATAATTGATGTTGTTTTTGTTTTATCGATGATATCATCAATATTTTCATCATCATTATTATTATCCCCGCCAGTTTGTCCTTCGTTGTTACCACCTTCTGAAGTATTACCATCATTATTACCAGTATTATTATCAGAAGAATTATCATCTTCACCATCACTTGGTTTATCTTCAGGTTTAACGTATTCATTAGTACTTCCAATAATTTTCTTTAAATCTATTATTTGATCAGATATTGTTAATTGTTCATTGGCAATATCAAACGTAAAATTAGAAGTAATAATAGTAGTAGGCTCAAAAGTTTTTAAATTAACTTCATTATTTATTAATGTTGCATTTCCCATTTTATCAAGTTCTACTATTAAATAATTCTTTGTATTTAAACTACCGTTTTCAGTTTTTATAACTGGATCTATTATTAAATATTTACGATCTGCAATTTTCAAGAATTTACTTTCTGTAGTTCTAACAACAGTTTCATCTTCATATACAATAACATTATCTTCTCCACCAGAAGTTACTTCATAATATTTACCATATAATTGCATTATATCCTTACTAGGATTATAAATAATACTATTGGTTCCTAATAAATACATGTTCTTATCTTCCATAAGATAATATTCATCGTTCCATTTTATTTTTAATACTGATTCACTTTCTAATTTAATTAAATTTTTATCTTTATCATATAATATTGATCCTTTATCAATAAAATATTCTATTTTTCCATTTTTAATTACTTTGGCAATAAAAAAGGAAAAAATGATAATTAAAATTAAACTAGCTACAAGTACAATACCAAAATATATTTTATTTCTTTTATCATATTTCCTCATAATTGCCTCCCTATTCTACCCTTATTACTGGTACTACATTATTTGATGTAGTAACTGGTTGATATGAACCATCTTCTGCAGTTATATAGAACCTAAATGTTACAATATAACCTGTATTAAGTTCAAAATTAAGTCCTTCGTGATCTACTATAAAATTATAATACTTACCTTTAACACCATCATCAATTGCTATAAAGTTTTTCTCTTTTCCTTCTCCAATTTCATATTTACCACTGTAAATTTTTTCATTTGGATCACTTGATTTAACTATATAATAATCCATATAAGTAACTTTATCTAAGTTTGAACTATTAAAGAAAGACATTACTAAAGTATTGGCAGTTGGTGTTATAGAAACATCACCTAAAGATACACCTGACTTACCAGTAGTATACACATCAATATTAAAAACATTTTTCTTCTTTGTATAGTTTTCATAAGGTTGTCCAGCTGCTTCTGCTTCTTGTCTTAAACTAAAGTTGTTTGTATAAGTTTCATAACTAATTTCAATATTATATTTTTTATCAGGAACTAAGTCTACTTGAACATTATATTTGTCAGGATCATCCACTTTAGTAGCAAACTTAATTGTTCTAAGTTCATCTACAGATAAATTTTCTATTTTAGCAACTTCTTTATCGTAGTGATCAAATAATTTTACAGTGTAAACTCCATTAGTAATAACTTTATCAGTATCAGTAATGCCAACATCAAGTTCTATTGAATATATATAGCTATCTCCATCTTTAGTAGTATTTGCCCTTTTTGTAGCACTCATATTAGGTTGTTTTAATTCATCTAATACAATAAAATTATTATATATCAAAACATTTTCATCAGTTTGTGTTGTATCAGTAATAGCAATTAATTCTAATTTAAAATAATCCGCTCCATATATTGCATCAACAGAATCTGTTATATCAAATTCAAACTTTACATTAGCATTATCTATTATTTGATCATTAGTAATAGTGGTTGTACCTATAATTTCATCATGTTCATATAAGTTTATAAGTAAATCATAATTTTTACCAAAATTAACAAGTTCATTATTTAAAGTTAAATCAAAATTAATCTTTCTTGTTAAATATTTATCTTCAGTACTTTCTGATGTATGATTATACGTCACTCCTCCAAATAATTCTTCACCTTGTAATGTCGTAAAAGTGTATTCAACAGGAACACAATTTCCTTCGTCACATGTATTAATATCATTTAATTGTGTATATACTTCTCCATTTTTATCTAATTTAGCAAACAGCTTATATTTGTAAGTTGTTGCATCATCTAAATTATAAATATTAAAGTTAGTTAATCCTACAATATTTTCATCTGTTAAAATAAGTTCTTGCTTATAAGTGTCTATAGGATTCCCATCTTCACTAAATAATTCTAAATAAATATAATATTTTCCATCTTCACTTATAAATCCTTTAGTCAACATATTTTTAGTTATTCCGGTTGTATCTATTGTAATATCAGCTCCATTAATTACCGGTTCATAAGATGTGCTAACATCAGGTGTAATACTATAAAACTTAAATATATCCGTTCCTTCAACTGTAGCAGTTGTTTTAGCCAAAGTTTTAAAGTTTATTGTATAATTACCATGTTTTAAACCTTCTTCAGTTTTATTACAAGGAACATTTAATTTCTTTTGAATATTTGGATGTGTATAATCTACTAACTTACCACCATAAATTATGTTATATAAATTAAAGTTTGTAGCACTTGTTCCCTTATCATACCAATATATTCCAGGTAACCCTGTAGCTTCTACAACATTTTTATTTTCATCAAGAACTAAATATGTCCCTTGACCTTTGTCATTACTATTTTGTTGAACTAAATATCCAATTTCTGAAGTATTTCCAATAAGTCCGTTGTCATATACTGCATATACTTCTACTTTTAAATCCTTATTATTATAATTTTCTATTTCTGCATATTTAATATCTTTAAATAATAAACAACTATCATCAGCACATTCTTTAAAATCAGTAAATACTTTATCATATATAGTTTCATTTTTATATTTAATTACTACTTGATATGCAGATATTCTTCTTATTAACTCTTCTATTCCATCAGTATTTGATATTTTAATAACTACTTTGTTACTTATTTCATTATTAACTATACTATATTTTAGATCAAAATTATCACCATTATAATATCCATCAAATGTGTATTTCCCTTCAAAGCCGATTTTAACATCTTCTTCAGGTGTGCCATTTTTTATAGTAGCTACTTTATAGTATATATCATATCTTGTATTATTAGATAAACCTTCAATAGTAAATTCTCCAGGTTTAAAGTTTTCAAACTCTATCTTTTTTTCTTCTTCTCCAACTCTATAGTATAAACTGTATTTAGAATCGCCTTCTTCTTTATAAATAGTTTTATCTCCATCACTAACAAGATAAGAATAAGTAATACTATTTTCTGTACTTGATACTATTTGCATATTAACAACAGGAGCTTTTTTATCAATTGATACTGCTGCAGATGTTACATATTCTTTATCTATTCTACCTGGATAATAGTAATCAACTGTTCCATCTTTATCACCGTCTACTGTTATATAAAATCTAAATTTGTATTTATTACCTCTAAACAATGTTAATTTACCATCAGCTGAAATTGCATCTTTTGTATAATAATCAGTACCTGAACCAACTTCAAATGTTTTTTCATATATATTAGTTCCATCATTAATACTAACACCCGGCAAATCAAAACATTGATTAGTTACTGCATTACAAGCACCCATAATCATTTTTATATCAGCATCAGGATATAATACCAATAAATTACTACGATCATATTTAGCCTTTACATAGACAGAATTAATAACTCCTGTTCCACCATCTTTAAGTTCCACAGTTATTTCTGGATCTCCTAAAATGTCATCGGCAATCAAATTTTTATCTATCTCAAATGCATAAATATTATTTTCAATTGGAACAGTATTCTTACTAGTATTATAATAAGCATCAGTTATTTCAAAAATATAATATCTAGTTAACAATCCATCTGTTTTTCTTTTCAAATCATCAATAGTAAGTCCAAAAGTATCTATAGAATCTAATTTAAATTTATTATCATAAAATTCTTGTTTAATATTAGATACTTTTGTTATTTCACCAATAAAAGTTCCATCTTCTATATTTTTACTATTACTACCATATACATTAATTTTTAAATTAATAAGTCCTTCAGCTTCAGCATCACTATTATTAGTAGAAACTATTTGGTTACCACCTAATGAGAATACTTTTTCTTCATTACTTATTTTTTCTTCACCCCAATTTACAGTAAGTGGCACTATTTCTTTAGTTTTTACAGTTAAGCTTTCACCTATTTGAATATTTTCTAATTTTCCATTGCCATCTTTTAAATCAACATCACCAAATACTTCTACTACATATTCTGTATTTGCTTCTAAATCACTAGCTTCAAATTGAGCACTTAAAGTTACTGGATCAAATTTTACATTTATTGTGTAATAAGTAACAGTTGCTGTACCTGCTTTATAATATCTTATATAAGTATTATTTACTTCTGAATAACATTCTCTTCCTTCAATAGGAACAGTACAGTTCTTATCTTCGATAAAGAAAGTACCCGCTAAAGTTTTAAATGTAGTTTTTTCTTCATCTATTACGTATCTAATTGCTGGTGCTGCACCTGATACAAATCCGTTACTATAACCTGCTTCATATTCTACAGTTTTTTCATTATCATAATATTCTACTACAACTTTAAACCTATAGGTTTGGTTCATTTTTAAATCTACACCATCAATTGGAACATCTACACTTTTAGCATCTTTTGTTTCAATAACTTTTACAGGTTCCCCTTCTTCACCTGGTGTAGTCATATTATATTCATATACTTCATATCTAAACTTACTAAGACCTTTATCAACATCTTCTATATTTTCAATACTAAGTTTAACCGAATTTTCATCTTTACTTACTTCTCCCTTTAATCCACTTACTATCGGAGGTTTCTTTAAAGTTTTTAAATTTAATGCTAATGTATAACTACCATCTGGTCTAAATCCGCCATCTTCATTAATATCACTATAAATAATATTTGCATAATTTACATTTCTTAAAACACCTGTATATGAAGTGTTTGATGTAAGTCCTTCAAATAATATTGATATTTCTTTTCTATCATTAACAATAATATGTTCTGTTTTTACTTCTTCATTATTGCTATCATATAATGTTAAATCAAATTCATTTACATAAGTTTTTTCATCCATTGTTACCAAAAAAGATAATTTATCAACAGAAGCATAATCTTTTTGTAGTTTAATTCCTAAAGTTTCCGTCCTAAATACTCTTTGAAAATACTGCCTTTCGTATGTTAAATCTTCAGTTTGATAATTTCCCACAATTGATACTATATAATTAGTATCTGGTTCTAAAAGTCCCATTGCTGTAGATATTTCTATAGTAGTAGAATCTCCACTTACTGTATTTGTATATACTGTTTTAGCAGTTTTCATATTTGTAATAGAAATATTTAAGTCGCCACTTATAACTTTATAAGTATCTATAACACCAATTAATAAATCCATTTTGTTTGCAGTTACAGTAGCTTCAATTAATTTAAATTGTGGATTTTTTGTAACTGTTACTTCGGGCTCTTCAGGTTTATCTTCTCCATCAGGATTTTCAGTTCCATCTCCTCCATTTTGTCCTTGATTATTACCATCACCTTGACCGTTATTTCCGCCTTGATTATTATCACCATCTTGATTATTTCCTTCGTCAGGATTATCTGGTTTTTGTTCTTCTTCTGGAGGAATAATATCAATATTTTCATCTCCATTTATTGTTATTTGTTCTAAAGACACTTTTTCTTCATTATTAAAATATATATTTTTATCTCCTAAATTAATAACAGTATTTTCACCAATATAAAAATATGTTTCATCTGCGGTAGCACTTCTAGTATTAATGCCATCAGAAATTACTACTACACCATTTTCTATATAACTAAATTCAAAGAAATTTTCACTAGAATATAATATATCAGCGCTACCTGCTAACTTCAAAGTTAACTTTTCTCCTGATATTATATATTTATTTTCACTTATTTTTCCAAGCCAATTATTTATTTCTAAATTACCATTAATTGTTCTTATTATATATTTATTATCTTCTTTTTCAATTAACGATTTATTTGTTATATTATAATATGGTATAATTGTTTCATTAATTTTAGATAAATCAAGGATTACACCATTTTGTAAATAAGCAACATCACCATTTTCATAGTGAATAAAATTATCTAATGCAGAAGTTGCTTTTTTATTTTCTGTATTTTTAAAAACTAATTCACCATTTAAATTCTCCTTATATTCAGTTCCTTCTTCAAATTTATCGACAATAGTATTTCCTTTCTCAAAAGAAATTATATAACCGCTACTTTTAAAAGTGGTTTTATTGCCTCTAGTCAAAAAAAATACCGCTGTAAACAAAACTATTAAAGAAAGAATACTAACGGTTAAAATAAATACAAAACTTCTTTTCATTACCTTCATATAAGTGCCTCCTATTATTAAGATAATTATATCATTTAGCACATTTAAAGTCAATTAAAAAGAATAAAATATCGGGAATCCCGATATTTTATTTACTGCTAAATGTAGAAGTTAATTTATCACCAGAAATTGCTTCAAAAGTAACATTTCCGGTAAAACTACCATAATCACTATCATTTTGATTATAACCATTATCACTTATCCATATTGCTATATAAAATTCTCCAGTAGTGTTTGCTCCTATTCCATAACTAGTCTTCCAATTTGAATTACTCATTGGTTTAATATCACCAAGAATTGAAGGCGTATCACTATATATAATTTCTGCCCATTTTAAATTAGTATAGCCTGAATTTTTTGATGCTATTAATTCTAAACTTGATTTAAAGGCAGTGCTATAATCAGAATCATTATTAACACTAACTTTATAAATTTGACATACATTATTTCCATTTAAATCAACACATTTTTTATGATTTTCACCTTTTAAAGCATTAAGTATTTGACTATCTTTTACAGGTATTAATCCTTTTTTCTCTTCAAAAGTTATTTTTTCAACTTTTAAACTAAAATTAACAACTGCTGATTCTATTTCTTGAATTACTTTACTTCTAGCAGATGCTGTAAAAAATGATATCGTAATACTCAAACCCGTAACTAAAAAAGCCACTATCAAACAAACAAAATAAATTTTTTTAATTAGTCCGTTTTTTAAACTTTTTTTATTATCATTAACACCAATATTATTGTTTTCATATTTTTTCATTTCTTCTTCTAATTCTAAAACATCTTTTTCATTCATATAATAGCCTCCTATTTCTATAATAGAATAATATCAAATATTAAACAAAAAATCAAGTTAAAAAGAAAAAACACAGTTTGTGTTTTTAAACAGTAAATGTTGATGTTACACCTTGGCCATCAGCAGCATTAAATGTTACTATTCCTGTAAAATTACCTGTATCATTTTGTGGAGTAGTTAACTCTTCAATCCAAATAACTACATAGTATTCTTTATTTCCTCCACCAGTTACTGTAACATTTGTATCTATATTATTATCTCCTTTAGCTCCTTGCGCAACAGGATCAGTTCCCCATCCTGTTACTGTAGCCCATTTTAAATTAGCAACATCACCTTTTTCCAAAGCTAAAGTGCCATTTAATTTTGCATCCCCAGTTCCACTATTGGTTACATTAATTTTGTAAACTTGACAGACTGTATTACCATTAGCATCTACACAACTATCTTTTCCAGTTCCTGCGCCATCTACACCTTTCATAGCTGAAGATAAAGCTGTTTCTAATTGTGGTACTAACCCTTTTTCACCATGGCTTACCTTTTCTACAGATAATCCTAAACTTACTGTTGCAGCATTACCTTTAATGGTTTCATTGTTTGTAGCAGTGGCAGTAAAGTATGCAAAAGTTGCCCCAATTATTGCTACTATAAGTGTTGCTACACCTATTACTCCATAAAATATGCCTTTTCCATCATTTTCCATTTTCTCATCCTCCTATTGTTTTTTTATTTAAGAAACAAATGTTGAAGTTACTCCTTCACCGCCACCTGCGTTATTAAATGTTACTGTTCCTGTAAATGAACCTGTATCACCTTGTGAGGCACCAGTTTCATCTATCCAAATGATTACATAATAATCTTCTGTACCACTTCCGCCAACTGTTACAGATTCAACAATTACATTATCTTCTTTTGCGCTTCCATCAAGTGCAGGAGCACTATCAATTGTATCTCCATCTACTAAAGCCCATTTTAAATTAGTAATACTTCCTTTATTTAAATCTAAAGTTCCTTTTAATATTGCATCTCCAGTTCCAGTATTATTTACAGTAATTTTATAGACTTGACATACTGTATTATCATTGCCATCAATACACATATCATTTCCAGAATTAGCAGTATTATCTTTACCTTTCATAGCTGCAGATAAAGTTTCTTCTAATTGTGGAACTAATCCTTTATTACCGTTACTAACTTTAGTAACAGACAATCCTAAACTTACTGTTGCAGCATTACCTTGAATCGTACTAGTATTATTTGCAGTTGCTGTAAAATACGCAAATGTTGCTCCTATTATAGCTACTATAAGTGTTGCTACACCTATTACACCATAAAATATTCCCTTTCCATTGTTTTCCATTTTTTTCTATCCTCCTTACAATAATAATATTAGCAAATTTTGATCATAAATACAATACTTTTTTTAAAATTTATTTTTTTTTTATCCTTCTGTAAATGTACCTGTTACTCCACTGCCATCTGCTGATGTAAATGAAACAACACCAGTAAATGCACCTGTATCTGAATCATTTTGTGGTGACTCAATTTCATCGATCCATATCATTATATAATATGTCTTAGTACCAGGATTAGCTTCAATCGTATCATTATTAGCAATTTCAGTATCACTAGTAGTTTTAAATTGACCTGAATCTGTAACTGGAGTACTTTGATCAGTCATTATTTGCCATTTTAAATTAGTAATAGTTTTAGCGCTTAAAGTTAAACTACCATTTACAGCAGTTGCCGCAGATCCTTCATTAGTAACTTTTACTTCATATACTTGACATACTGTGTTTCCATTTTTATCAACACACATTTGACTACCAGTTGCAGAATCACCTTTAATTGCTTTTTCAAGTAAAGTTTCATCTAATGGTACTAAATCACCACTTGCATCTACACTAACTTTTCTTACTTCAAGGCTTAATCCTGCTTGAGCAGCATTACCTTTAATTGTATTTTCATCACTTGCTTGCAAAGAAAAATACGCAAACGTTGCCCCTACTATTGCTACTACTAAAGTTAACATAGCAATAATCATATAAAAAGTGCCTTGCCCCTTTCTTTCATTTTTATCTAACTCTTCCATTTTTCTATCCTCCTTATGATATAAATATACCAAACTATAAAAAAAAAAGCAATAGTTTAATATTACTTTTTTTAAATATTAGTCACTAATTGTGTCGAATTGTGAATTATATAAGTTTCGGGAATTTGACAGTTTAAATTAAAGAAAGCTCTATAAACCATTGAAAAATGGTTGTTTTTTTGTCAAATTTTCAT
>CALVPR010000027.1 GCA_944351765.1 uncultured Bacilli bacterium | reverse complement strand
TCAATTTGTCTGCTAGTTCTAAAAGAATTTACGTGCTAAAGCACGTGGCCTGGAACCAATGGTTTAACATAGTCAAATAAAAGAAACACCTAATTAGATGTTTCATCTATCCAAGCATAAGCTTTAATTGTTCCAATAAATGCTGAATTTTGATTTTCATTAGTCATATTTTCATAATCTAGCCATAAACTTAAATTAATATCAACACTACTTTTAGCATCAATTATTCCTTCATACAATATATATGTATCTTTTTCTATTTTTAATCCACCTTCAAGAATATCCCCCATAGTCCATATATTATTATTCAAATATTTAGGTGTACTATTATTATAATCAACATCTACTTGATATTTAACAAGGTCTGCTGGTAATCTTTTTACATTATATTTTGAATAATTATCAGTTTCTTCAATTACTAAACGATATTTTAAATCTTTATTAGTAGGATTAGTAATAGTTATATCATTATCTATTTCATCGTCATCATCATCTTTATCTTCCATATCTTCTACTAAACCAGTATCAATATCTTCTATATTACCATCTTCATCATATTTAATATTATCTTTATCAGTGATAACAACAGTTCCATCAGGGTATTCAATCATTACCTTGTCATCATCTTCAAATTCTGTTACAACTGTTCCATCAGGTAATGTATTTTTATCTACATCTTTATTTTCATTGTTATTTATTTTATCAATATTACCATCTTCATCATAAACGATATCTGTATCTTTTATTAAATATCTATCTCCATCAGGTTCTACAACTTCAATTACTCCATTTTCAAATTCTGTTACAATTGTTCCATCAGGTAATGTCTTTTTGTTTTTAGGATTAGATGTCTCACCATTAATTGTTTTAATATTACCATCTTCATTAAATTTTATATCATCATAATCATTAACATATTTTTTATCGCCATTAGGGTAATCAATAACAGCATCTCCGTCCTCATAAATTGTAATTACAGTGCCATCTTCTAAAACTACTTCATATTTATTATCTTTACCAGACTCTTCAATATCTTTTATATTACCATTTTCATCATATTTGATATCACTATTCTCATCTACATATTCTTTGCTACCATTTGGATGTACTATAACTGCAGATCCATCATCAAATATTATAACTTTATCTCCATTCGGAGTATCTTTTTCATATATTTTATGTCCAATGTTATCTTCAATAATTTCTCTTATTCTTTCATTATTCTTATACAAAATATCTCCACTTTGTCTTACAAAGATAATTTCTCCATCTGTTTTTATTACTTCAGCACTTCCATCACTATAATATTTAACTATAGTACCATCATCTAAATTTTTAGTATCAATTACTACTGCTGCATTATTATTAGGAAAACTAATATTATTCCCATCTATTTTAATATCTTTGTCATTTCTAATAACATATTCTTTATTATCAATTGTAACTTTAATTGTACCATCACTATAATATCTAATATTATTATGAGCTAACTTTTTTTCTTCTTTTAAGAATGAAATACCACTTGGATTTATTTTTATTATATATTCATTATTTTTAGATAATTTAATAGTACTTCCATCCCTTACGAATACTTTTTTACCATCTTTTGTTATTTCTGCACTTCCATCACTATAATACTTTATTACAGTTTTATCTTTTAAGTTAACAGTATTTATAAGTCTTACATTAAGCGTTTTAGCACCTTCTTTTATATTGCCTTTATCATCTACTCCAAAACTACCATCTTCTAAAGAAGATACTCTTACAATACTACCATTTTTATTTATTATCATAGCACTTCCATCACTATAATAAATTATTGTCTTATCAGATAAAGTTATTGTTTTTACTTCTAATATAACACCATCTTTCAAACCTATATTTCCATATTTTTCATATAGTTTCCGTTTTGCATCATCATCAGTAAAAGGTTTATTACCATTAAGATTAACATCCCCTGTACCATCATGAAAATTCATTTCTAAAGAAGTTAGTACATCAATAGGATCAATACTTCCTTTTAAGCTAGAAATTGCAAGTTGTAATCCTATCACAAAGAACATTAAAGCAAATAATAATAACATTAAAAACAATAATTTATGATTAAAGAAGAAAAGAAGTAATGGATGTTTTTTCTTTTTTTCTTCTTCAATAACTATCTTTTTATTCTTATTATCAAATTCTTTTACTCTTAACCCATCTTCATTATATTTCATATATAATCACCTAACTTTTAATAACTTTAGCTTTCTTACCAACAATTTTAAATAATTTCATAATATCATAAGATACAATTGCCAAACATGGGAGCAAAATTACATAAATCCATCCACTCATATCTACCAAAAATTCCTGCAAATATCCAAGTTTTGGTAATTTTAAAATTACCTTACCTAAGACATTGTAAGAAGGAGTTAAGGTTGCATCAACACTATTATTATTATCACCTTTTGTCTGATATTCAACTTCTCCCGTTACTGGATCAGTATATATATCTACCACTCTGTGAGTAATAGTTATACCAGGAAGTCTAGGATCAGCAGATAAAAATGTAATAACATCACCAACTTTTATATCTTCCGTAGGTATCTTTTTCGTTAAAACAACATCTTTTACTAATATCTCCGGAATCATACTACCAGTCTCTACTACATAAGCATTAAATTTAGGAGGAGTATAATCACCTTTCATAGCTCTAATTTTTATATCTGCTACATATATAAGAAGCGTTCCACCAATTAACAATAACCATATAAAAATCGCATAAGATATTACGCTAACTATAAATTTTAATGGATTTTGTTTTTGTTTTACCACTTTAACTTTGTAATGCTTTACCTTTAATTCATCACTCATTAATATTCTCTCCCTTACTATTCTTATTTAATTATACAATAAATATTTTTTTTATACAAGTTAAAAAAAGACTATTTTATAGTTTGAATAGCCTCTACATTTAAAGTTATTTTTAAGTTCTTTCCTTTTTCTGCATTTTGGTCTTCCTCATTTTCTTGAATCCATAACATAACAGTATATTTTTGCTTTTTTTCATGTTCTAAATATTTACTATTTGCAATTTTTATATTACCAGTACCGTTTACATAACCAGTAGATACTTCATTACCATCATTATCAAAAAGCTTATATTTAATAGTGTTATTAGTAAACTCATTAGAAAGAACTTCCATATAAATATCGATATTTTGATCTAATGTACCTGTACTTTCAACTTCAAATTCATTTACATAAACATTGTTGACATCACTAATTGAAGTTGGTTCATATCTAGGAATTAAAGTTGGATTATTAATTACCTTACCATCTATAAAATTAATAATTAATGAGCCTGTATACAATTTAGTATCATCATTTTCTTGACTAGCTACCATCGAAAAATATGCAATAGTTATGCTAGAAATCATTATCATTAAGCTAAGTATTAATATTACTAAATAAAATATTTGACTTTTACTAATTTCTTTTTTCTTATTCATAGCATCACCTAGTATAATGGTATCAAAAAAAGAAAAAAAATGCAATATTAAGTTTGCATTTATGTTGATACTACAAAAGTAGAAGTTAACTTATCACCATATACTGATTCAAATCCTATCTTACAATCAAAAGTCTTACTTTGATCATCATTTTGTTCACCCTCTATTTCAGATATCCAAAAAACTATATAATAAGTTACCTTTTGAGCACCATTAGTTCCGTCAGCTATATTAGTAATGTAATTAGTTCCATCTTTTTTAAAATACACTGTATCCCCTGAATTATGAGTAAGAGTAAGAACATCAGTAACTGGAGTAAATGTATTACCACTATTTGTATATACCATGTATTTTAAATTATTGCTTGTATATGTACTATTAGAAGTTCTAATAAAACCATGTAAATCAATCGGTCCCCCATTATTTACAATATCTAGTTTATATAAAGAACATATTTGTTGTCCATCATTATCTAAACATTTATTATCTGTTTTATTAACAGCAGTTGTTACTAACTCATCACTAAGTGGTATTAATGAAGTAGATTTTTGTATTTCAAATACTTCTATACCAAAATCAGATGTATAAGTAGAACCTACTATATTGTTAGAATTACTACTTGATGCTGTAAAATATGCATATACTACTCCTAAAGATGCTATTAAAATAATTATAACTATAACTAATATTATTTTTTTCTTTTGCCTTGATTGATTCACCCTATCACCACTCTCTATCATTACAAATATATCAAATAAAAATAAAAAAAGCAATAGGTTTGCTTTTTTTATTTTATAAAAAAAAGAAATTATTATTTTCTTTTACCTATATAATAATTTTTCTTTCCTCTTTTAACAATAATATATGTATTATGTAAGAAATATTTATCATCCATCACTAAATCTAAATCATTTATTTTATTACCATTTATTGATATAGCATTTCCATTTATAAATTCTCTTGCTTCTCTTTTACTAAAAGATATTCCCATATCAATAAGTAAATCTACTATATTTTTATTAGACTCTACTTCTCTAATTTTTTCATTTTTAAATATATCTTCAATATCAGAAAGTTCTAAATCATCAAATTTATTATTAAATAGACTCTCTGTTAATTTAACAGCTTTATTATATTCTTCTTCTCCATGTAAAAATATTATTACTTCTTTAGCAAGAGTCTTTTGTGCTTCTCTTAAATGTGGGTTATTCTTAACTTCTAATTCTAATCTATCAATTTCTTCTTTAGATAAGAACGTAAATACTTTTAAGTAATCAATTACTTTTTCATCTTCTGCATTTAATAAGTATTGATACATTGTATATGGTGAAGTTTTATTTTTATCAAGCCATAAAGCATTACCTTCACTTTTTCCAAACTTAGTTCCATCTTTAGTAGTTACAAGTGGCATTGTAAATCCATAAGCTTCTTTACCCAATTTCTTTCTTATTAAATCAATACCTGCGGTAATATTACCCCATTGATCAGAACCCGCTACTTGCATTGTACAATTCTTTTCTTGATATAAAATTAAGAAATCCATTGCTTGCATAATCATATAAGAAAACTCTGTATAAGTAATTCCTGTTTCTAATCTTCTTCTAATAATATCTTTATCTAACATATAATTAATATTAAAGAATTTTCCATAATCTCTTAAAAAGTCTATAAAATTAATATCTTTAGACCAATCATAATTATTAACTATTTCAAATCCAAATAAATCTTTTACTTGCTTTGTCAAACATTTAATATTATATTCTACTTCTTCAATAGTCTTCATTTCTCTTTCGGTTGTAGGCCTTGGATCCCCAATTCTTCCAGTTGCTCCTCCAATTAATAATATTGGATTATGCCCTGCTTCTTTTAATCTTTTTGAGATTAAAAATGAAGATAAATGCCCAATATGTAAACTATCTGCTGTAGGATCTGTTCCTATATAAAAAGTTAAACCACCGTTATTTAATTTTTCTTCTAATTCTGGAGAAGATATATCTTTTATTAAACCTCTCCATTTTAATTCTTCAAATAAAGTCATAATCTCACTTCTTTCTAGTCCTTTATTATATATTACTTTTTTCTCTATTTCTAGCCATATTTTGAATGTCTACTACTATTTCTTCATATCTTTGATATTCATTCTCACTATATATCTTAATTCTTTGTTTTAATTTTTCTAAATATTTTTTATCATCAATGTAATAATATTTATTTTTATAAGTAATACTTTTAATATTTAAAGGTATCCATAAATCAATAGAAATACCAGCATAATTCATATTTTTACCTTTAGGGAACGAATCTATTTGTAATTCTAAATTTTCTAAATTAGTAATTATTTTACCGCCATTATTTAAAATTCTTTCTATAGCCTTTATTTGTCTATCCAATAGTTCATTATAATATTCTTCATCTTTCAATATTTTAGGTTTAATATAATAATCTTCTAAATAATTAATTATTTTATCAACATCCAAATCATATTCATTAAATAATAATTCATAATCATATCCTTCAGATCTACTTACTAATTCTCTTTGTAAATACTTTTCTAAAAATAATATTTCTAATTCTGGTATTAATACTTTATGATTATTTATAATTACTGTTTCACAATTCTTATCTAATAAATCATTATTTATATTAGATAATACTTTTAACTCATAACTAGGATAAAATTCTATATTACCAAATGCTTCTTTAAAATTATAACTATCCCTAGTGTCTTCATAATCAAATATTTTTACATCATATAAAATAATGTCACTATGTGGTCTATATGAATAACAATTATTATTCTTCTTTCTTCCTATAACATTGCCTTGTAAGGCAAGTTCTATACCTATACCACTTCCAAATAAATAATTAATATTATTATCTTGTTTTTGAGGCCATAATTTTGTTATTAATAATATTTTATTAATAAAATCATCATAAGTTTTTACCATTATCCCTTCAAGAGAAGTATCTATATGGTAATTTCTAATTTCTTTTATATCATTATAATCTAGTACTTTCTTATTTAACAATTTATATATATCCATGTGTAACCACCTTATTTATTCTCTATATTTTTAACTATTTCTCTTATTTTTCTAAATCTATGATTAAGTCCTGATTTAGTTATTTTGTTTCCAGTACTACTAGTTATTATATCACTTAATTCTTGTAAAGAAACTTCTGGATACTTTAAACGGTATTCAATTACTTCCTTTATTTTTTCATCAAGCAAATCTATTATATCATATTCTTTTAATTTTTCGATATCTTTTATTTGTCTAGATGAAGTTAAAAATATTTTATCCATATTAGCTTGTTCACAATTATTAAGTCTATTAGTCATATTTTTATGGTCTCTATATATTCTTATATCTTCAAAGTACATTACAGCATTATATGCTTTTATAATTCTTAAGTAATCAGATATCTTTTCTGCTTCTTTTATATATACCATATAATTTTTTTCTCTTTTTATTACTTTACTGTTTAAATTAAAATCATTAAGTAATTTTGATATATAATTAGCATAATCTTTATCATTTATAATAAATTCTAGGTGATATCTCGATGTTTTAGGATCATTAATACTTCCAGTAGATATAAATAATCCTCTTAAATATGCTCTTACTAATTCTTCATCATTTACAATATATGTTTTAGGAATATTTAAATAATTACCATTTTTATCAACAATAGATAAATCATTTAATATTTCATTATTTTTATGTTTTATTTCTAATATATAGTTAATTCCTTTATTAAATCCATATCTTTGTCTCACAGTAATAATTGGTGTTACTTCATAAATATCCTTAAACAATTTAAATATTCTTCTTGCTACAGAGTTATTTTCTATAGTTATTTTTATATGTGGTTCTATTTCACTAGAATTTCTTACTACCCCCGATAATTCAGATATTAATTCTAGCTTTGTACTTTCTAATTTAGTTATTTCATTTTTTACTTCTGTTGAAAATGTCATTTTAATTATCCTTTGCTAAATAACTAAATATAGCAAGAGCTGTTTTAATTGGATCATGTCTTACTTGATTATTAACAATTAATGCTAAATCATCTTTAATAAGTTCTACATTCATTTTATTTAATTCTTCTTCGTCTATTAATATTGGTGTACTTTCTTCTTCTAAATATAGTTGTTGAATATTTTCATCAATTAATTTAGAATTAGCTATTACTACATCAATAAAATTATCATTAACATATTTATTTATTTGTTTTATACAATCACTTACATAAAAGCCATCAGTTTCACCATGTTCTGTCATTGCATTACACACATACATTTTTTTAGCTTTAGATTTATTTAATGCTTCTTTCATTTCTTTGTTAAGTAAATTAGGTATTATACTTGTATATAAACTTCCTATTCCTAGTATCACTAAATCTGCTTTCTTAATGGCTTTAATAACTTCTGGAGTTACTTTTACTTCATTTTTATATTTAATATAGTCTATTTGCTTTCCCGCTTTGGTAATTTTACTTTCTCCTTCAATTACTTCACCATCTTTAGTATAAGCCATAAGTATTGGTTTATCTTCGGTAAATGGCAATATTTTACCTTTAATATTTAATATTTTACTTAAGGACTCCAATGATTCAGTTAAGTTACCTGTTATATTAAATAGGGCTGTTAAAAGTAAATTACCCATTGCATGATTATTTAAATCACTACTTGTGTTAAATCTATATTGTAAAAGTTGTTCTACTAATGGTTCTACCTCAGATAATGCTACTAATACATTGCGAAGGTCTCCTACTGCAGGAGTATTAAATTCTTCTCTAAGTCTTCCTGAAGAAGCTCCATCATCTGCAACTGTAACGACCGCTGTTATATCAATAGGAAAAAGTTTTAGCCCCCTAAGCAAGGTTGATAATCCTGTTCCTCCTCCTAATACTACTACTTTCTTCATCTTGTATATACGCCTCCTAATTAATTATATCAAAAATATAAAAAAAAAGAAACAAACATTGTTTATTCCTTTATTTTATCAATAAATAATGGTAAAACTTCCTTTAAGTTGTCTTCACCTAATACTTCTTCAACAACATCTTTTCCATCTTGTTTTTTAATTATTACTACTTTATAATTATTAGCTATATCATTTTTTTCTTCATTAAGTTGAGCAATATAATAATAATCAACTTTATCTTTAGTTACCTTATCTATTGTTAAATATTCTTCTCCGTTTTCTAATGTTATTATTGTATTTAATTCAATATTCATATAATCCTCCCTTATGCCATTTTTCTAAATTTTATATTAGAATTAGAAATTTGTCCAGGACCTGGTCCTAAATTAATATTACCACTTGGTATTTCTGGCATCTCAAATTCATTAGTTGAATTTATTTTTTGTGGATTAAAATCTTTTCCATCGGTCACTGGAGATGTTGGAAAAAAATCACTATTTTTCATATCATTATTTGAACTGTTCATCAAATTTGTTTTTGGCCAAAACAATCCTGAATTATCATTATTTTCTTCTTTTTTAATTTCCGGTTTTGGTGTTTCTAATACCGGCATTGGGAAAGGAACTACTTGTGGTTGTACTTTTGCTTCGATTTGTGCTGCTTTTTTAACATTATTCGTAGCATTTGCAAATATATCTTCTTTCGGTAATTCTAATACCGGTTCTGAAAATGTTGATTTCATTTTGGGTAATTCTACCGATACTTTTTCTTCAGATTTAGGTTGTTCATGATTTATAGGTAATGGATTTATATTATTTGGTATTATTTCTTCTACTGATACAGGATTAACTATAGGTTTTTTTACCACGTTTGTTTCTACTTGTTTGTTTTGTGTTGATGTAGCATCTAAAGTATCTTCTTTATCCAAGTTTTTAGAAACTTTTGCTATTTCTATTTTAGGAACATCTATTCCTAAAGCTTTTCCAACTCTTCTCATAACGGTATTTGCTTTATTTCTAACAAATGATACATTTATATTTTCAGGAACATCTTGTACATTTTTTATAGCATTTGGAACATATATTACTTTTTCTTCACTTGATTTTGACTCTTCAACTTCAATTGGTCTAAAATCTCCGAAAGAAACTTGTGGAGGTTCTTCCTTTACCTCTTCAACTACAGGTTCTATGATAGCATCAGTTTCTTGGACATCATCATGAGTCTCAATAATTCCATATTCCTGTAAAATAGCAAGTATACCACTCTTTTGATTAGACTCTTTATATGATTCTAATTTTTTTTCTTTAAATTCAATTTTATCTATAGTTTTACTGATTCTTTCTATATTAATTTTCTCTAATCTTATCTGACTTTCTTGTTCATCAATTATTTTATAAAAATCCACTAATAAATCAGCTTTTGTAATATTAAGTTCTCTTCTTAAATCCATTCTATAACTTAATAATTTTTCTATTTCTTCTCTTTTATTATATAGTTTACTATATTCATTTTCTGTGTTACAAATTAATTTATATAATTTTAATAATATCTCTTTCTCTTTTAATTGATAATATGCTTCTTTTGCATCAGAAACATAAGTAGAATACTCTACTTCTTTCTCATCAGATATTCCAGATTTAGCCAAATTACAAAAAGCCTTTTCAAAGATGTCTAAAGTTTTTCTATTCTCATCAATTTTAGGTGCTAATTTTTCTATTTCAAAATCTACATCAATCGCGTCGATAATATCAGCATTTTCTTCACTACCTAACAAAATATTTTTAAATTTTATAAATATTGCATCTTCTAGATCATAATTTTTTTCTTCATCTTTTAGTTTTTGCTCTTGAGAATCCGCTAATTCCTTGTTTAAATGTTCCAACTCCAACTCTATGTTTTCAATATTTTTTTTATTTTCTAAATATTCTTTAATATTAGCAAGTCTTTGTTTATAAGTGTCTAGTTCTAATTCTTCAGAACTACTACTTAAACCACCAAGAGTTTTGGAAGTAATTTCTTCATATTCACTTAATAATTTATTTCTTTCTTCTATTCTTTTACTTATTAATTCTACTAATTTTTCCAATCTATCCTTTTCTTCAATCAAAGTTATAGTAGTATTAAATAACTGAGATAATTCTTTTTCATACTCTTGTTGATTATATTCATCTATATTTCTAGTTGCTTCTTCAAAACTTTTATAAGTTTCTGGTGTTATAGTACTTAATTCATTATTGGCTCTTGCTAATTTTATATTCATCTTTAATATATCATAAAGTCTTTGTTGCATTGTTTTATCATCGATGCTTTTCATATTATCACCTCTATTATCAATTATATATTTTATTTAATTTTTGTCAATATTGCAATTAAATATTCGGAAAGACAATATCATCTACAAATATGTTATCTTCTTCATTTAATTTTTTATCTTCAAATTCAATTACTTCATCTTTCACTTTTTTAGCTACTAAATTTTCATTTTTTATTACAGGTATAGCAGAAAAATCATTTTTATCTTTATTTACAACAGAATCACTATAATATTTAGTTTCTTCAGCATCTTGATGTTTAGAATTATTTTCTTCTTTTTCTATTTCCATTCTTTTTTTCATTTCATCATAAATACTTTCAAATAAAGAATTCCTATTTGTATTAGACTCTATTTTGTTCTCTTCTATGTTTTCTTCTTTTGCTTCTATTTTTTCATCATCAAAAACAATTTCTTTAGGAACATGAATAGTTTTTGATTTAGATTCTATTGTTGAAACAGATATATTATTATCTTCTTTTGTATTTATTTCACTTTCTTCTAATATGCTATCTATTTGTTCTTCTCTTTTTCTCTGTTGTTCTTTTTCCTTTAATGCTAATTCTTCTTGCTTTCTTTTTTCTTCTCTTTCTTTTTCTTCTTCAATTAATTTTTGCCTTCTTTTTAATTCTTCTTGTCTCTTATTTTCCAAAATTAATCTTCTTTGTCTTTCCTCATATTCTCTTTTTCTTTGTTCTTGAAGAAGTTGCTCTTGTCTTATTTTTTCATTTTTTATAAGTTCATCTAATATTCCTTTAAATTCTTGACTATCATTTTCCGCATCTATTTTATCTATTTTTTCTTTTCTTGCTTTTAAATCTGAAATAATTTCATGGTACATTTTGTAATCTTGTTCTTCAATTTTTATCGTGTTATATTGCTTATTCATGTCAAAATATACTAATTTATAAAAATCACTATTTTCTATATTTCTAAATATATCTTGCATTTTTTCTCTTTTAGCTATTAGTTCATCATATTGTTCAACTTTATCATCATATATATTTAATAATTCTAATAGCATTTTTTTCTCAAAATATTTATTATATTCTGCAGTAATTGAATCAAGCATTTTCTTACATTCTGTTATTAATGCACTATTAGAATTTTTTCTTGCTAATTCCATGTTTTCTATAGCTTTTTCTTTAGCAAAAGATAGTTCTTTATATGCAAGTTCTATTTCTTCTTTTCTTTCTAATAACGAATATAAATCCATAGCTTTGAAACTTTTAGCCAATATGTCTTGCATTTTTTCTTCCAATTCAGAATTTATTTTTTCATTACTCTTTAATTTTAAAGAACAAACCTTTTCCTTTTCTTCTAAAATAGTAACTTCTCTTTTTAATTCTTTCTTCAATTTTATATTTTGTTTATACTTATTTATAATTCCTAGTTTTCTTTTGTAATCGTTAAGTTCAAGTTCTCCCAACACTCTTGGTTGTTCTACTACTGTGTCAGTAATTTTGTGATGTTTTTCTTTTCTATTATTCAAATATTTTATTCTATCTTCAACTAATTTTATAAGGTTACTTAATTTTTCTTTTTCTTCATCAATTAATGTTGAAGTCTTACTTGACAACTTATTATAAGCTTCTTCATATATTTCATTTGTTGAATCTAAAATCTTCTTTTCTATTTTATTTAATTCTATATATACATCATTTTTATCTAATTCATTACAATATTCCAAGCTTGCCAAAAGCATATCATATTGTTTTTGTGCTTGAATGACTTCACGACTAGTGTACTCTAGCATACAACCACCTCTAGTATAATTATATAAAATGATATTACTTTTTGTCAACTACTTTGTCCAATTTTATATCTATGTAAATATACTTATTTCTTTTATTTTTAATACTTTTTAACGTTTTTTGTAATTTTTTTTGCAAAAAGGGTTGTCAAACAAAATAAATTGTTATATAATGAATTAGCAAAACGAAATTTGCTTATGTGCCTGAGTGGCGGAATAGGTAGACGCACAGGACTTAAAATCCTGCGAGATTCAACCCTCGTGTCGGTTCAAGTCCGACCTTAGGCACCATTTGGAGGAATACCCAAGTCTGGTTGAAGGGACCGGTCTTGAAAACCGGGAGGTCGTGAAAGCGGCGCAGGGGTTCGAATCCCTTTTCCTCCGCCACTTGTTTGTTTATCGCGGGATGGAGCAGCTCGGTAGCTCGTTGGGCTCATAACCCAAAGGTCGTTGGTTCAAATCCAGCTCCCGCAACCATGGTTCCGTGGTGTAGTGGTTATCACGTTCGCCTGTCACGCGAAAGATCGCGGGTTCAAGTCCCGTCGGAACCGCCATTTTTTTGGCTTCATAGCTCAGTCGGTAGAGCAGAGGACTGAAAATCCTCGTGTCGCTGGTTCGATTCCCGCTGGAGCCACCAGTATAAGAATTGTAAATCAACATGAAGTTGATTTTTTTTATTGAAATATTATTAAAATAATATTATACTTGTACTATAAAAAAGGAGGATATTATGAAAAAGAAAAAAATTTATATAATTATTATTACTATTGCTTTTGCTCTACTCCTTGCCATTATTTCAGTATTTTTATTTACAAAAGATAATAAAATAAGTAAAGATATTGCCACTAACATTGCACTTGACTATGCTAACGTAAATAAAAAAGATACATCTAATATAAAAGTTGAAATAGATAATTATATTTACGAAATAGAATTTAGTGATAAAAATTATAAATATGAAATAGAAGTTGATTCAAAAACAGGAAACGTAATAAAATACGAAAAAGATATTATTAGTAAATCCCCTATTTCAAATAATAATACTGTAATAAGTGAAGAAGAAGCTAAAAAAATAGCAACTGATTATTTAAATATTAATGTTGAAGATGTCTCTTTTACTAAAAATAAATTAGATTATGATGATGGAAATCTTATTTATGAATTAGAATTTTATTATAATGGCAATGAATATGAATTTGATATAGATGCTTATAGTAAAGAAATAATTAATGTATCTATTGATAATAATAATTATGACACTAATACAAGTAATAATTATATTGGATTAGAAAAAGCAAAAGAAGAAGTAAAAAATCATTATAAGAAAGATAATATATTTTTTATAAAAGCAGAATTTGATTTTGATAATAAAACACCAATATACGAATTAGAATTTTATGATAATAATAAAAAATATGAATATGAAGTAAATGCTATTTCAGGTAATATTATAAAATACGAAATTAGTAATATAGATTAAAGGACTATGTTAAAATGCATAGTCCTTTCTTTTATACTATAAAATATATAATTAATGATAATGAAAACATTATAAGAAATTCCGTTATCATTAATCCTAAAGTTTTAGAATATCCTTTAGGGGTTATTTTTCCCATTTTATCTAATTCTTTTATTATGGGATGTAAGCGCCAAAAATAAGTTGCTATCGATAAAATTATTGCTACTACTGCCCATACTCTAGTTGTTTCTGTACCTGTTAAAAGTACCACAATTAACAAAAATATAAATATTAATTTTACACCTGCTACCCAATACGCCATATAATGAGAAAATAAATTAAGTACCTTATCTTCTTTAACCTCGTTCTAAGAATCAAATACTGCTACTCCATTTCCTAGTTTTAAATCAGGCATAAAATATAATATTAGTACATTGCCTAATTCCATTATACATTTTTATGCAATCAATATTAACGTCCTCCAGCAGAGCCTCCTCCTCCACCAGAAAATCCTCCAGAGAAGCCTCCTCCTCCACCAGATGAGAAGCCTCCACCACCTGAAGAATAACTTTGAGCAGCACTTCTAGCACTACTAGCTACTGATACACTTCTTGTAGACATATAATTAATAAATATTATTGTGTCATAATCAAAATCTAATTGTTCAATAATTTCTGGATACATATTCTTAAGTTGTTTAGCAACTTTGTCAGCTATTCCAAATAAATATGCAAACATTAAATATTCATCCCATATATGAACTTCTAAAACTTCTTTAGTATCCATTTTAGAAAATTCTTCTAAATATAATTTAAGACCATATAATTTTTTACTATCTTCATATATAGTATCATCCATAACATTTTTCTTTTTACATTCTTGTTTATTTTTTCTTTTATAAATATGTCCTTCTGTTTCTAATTCATTAATCTTTGTGTTTTCTATTTTCTTAAATAAGTTAAAGAATTTAGAATAATTTTTCTTACACCATTTTTCTAATTCTTTTGTTTCTAGTATCCCATCTCCTGAAGCTTTATACATAATATCAAATAATTGTTCTTCTAAATGGTTATCAAAAGTAGGTTTATTTGTTAAGTCTATTAAACTAGTTTCTTTATTAAATATTCCTTCTGTTTTATTCTTAAAAGTAATTTTCTTTTCTTTTACCCATTTTAAAATTATTGCTCCAAATATATTACTTTCTTTATAACCAAAATTATTAAGTTTAATTAAGGCATTAGCATAATATATATCTTTATTACATGGTATTTCTCTAAACATTGGTGTATTTTTTTTACTTATTGTTTTGTTATTTATATAACCATATCCTGCAGTCATAGCAGTTTTTACACTAAATACTACTACTAATATAGGAAGTAAAAACGAAAATCCAATATTAATTATTACAAATAATATGTCAACTATACTACTATTACTACTATCATTTCCATAATCATATTCAAAAGTGCCTTCTTCCGCTACTTTATACACATCATCAAATGTTTGATATCTACTATCAGTATTGGTTGTATTAAATGTATTTAATGGAAACTTAACAAGTACTGATACATAATCATTATATAATCCACTTTCTGTGCTAAGTTTTATAACACCATTTTCAACATATGCATATCCTTTATATCCATATCCCCATACATCTAAAGTATCAGGAAAAGAATAATAACTAGATATTTCTGCACTAAAATAATTAACATCTGCTTTAGGATATATTACCCATGCTAAAACTTGACTATCACTAGTATTAAAAACATAATTTGATAATGTATAACTTATTACAAAAGTATGATGTTGGTAATCACTTTTACCAAAGCATAACTCTATACCTTTAGAAGTATAATTAATGCCATAGTATCCACTTTTCTCACTTATAGATTCATCTACATTCCAATCTTTATAACTTAATTCTCTCCCATCCATAGTAACTTTATAATTAGTTAGTTCTGAATTGTTAAGTTCATACATTGTCTTATACCATTCACTACCACTACTTGCCTTAACATCCCATATTTCTTTAACATTAGCAGTTCCATCTTCTAAAATATTTATATCCATATTAACACTATAAATAGTATCCGCTAATGCTGATAAAGGCATTATAAACATCATTACTAAAAATAAAATTATCTTATTTTTCACGCTGTGTTCACTCCTTTTATTTTTTAAAGAAAAAGACTTCCAAAGTCTAAACTTAATTTAAAATTTAACTTTTGGTGTCTCTTTTTCTTTTTCGTCAATTTTAAAGTATTCAAACTTTTTAAATTTAAACATACCTGCAATAATATTAGATGGAAACATTTCAACTATGTTATTAAAATCCATTGCAGAATCATTATAAAATTGTCTAGCATATGTAATCTTATCTTCTGTTTCTGTAAGATCATTTTGTAAAGACATAAAATTTTCATTTGCTTTTAAATCAGGATATGATTCTGATAACATAAATAACTTATTTAATGCTCCAGTTAATTCATTATTAGCATCTACTTTTTCGTTAATAGAGCCAGCACTAACTGCTTTATTTCTTGCTTCTATTACTTTAGTTAATGTTTCTTCTTCATGTTTTGCATAGCCTTTTACTGTTTCTACTAAATTAGGTATTAAATCAGCTCTTCTTTTTAATTGAATATCTACTTGACTAAATTGATTTTCAACTTTGTTTTTTGAGTTAACTAATTTATTGTACACAGATATTCCATAAAGTACTAAAAGAACTAATAATACAATAATTATTATAATTATCCACATAATATCATCCTCCTAAAATAATTATATATTAAATTTATATTTTTTACTAGTATATTATTATAATTTATAAAATTTTATATAAAAGGACAAAGTCAAAATAAATTTTGACCAACTTACCCCATCTTTGACACTTTCACAAAAAAACATTTCATAAACCTAGATAAATTCTAGCTTTTTTATTTTTTACTATTGCG
>CALVPR010000026.1 GCA_944351765.1 uncultured Bacilli bacterium | reverse complement strand
TTCAAAATTTGACAAAAAAATAACCATTTTTCAATGGTTTGCTAAGATTTATCTTTTCAAAAGTGTTTAAGTTCCGTTTTAATGTGTAGTAACTTTTCAATATTTATGTTATATATTTCGCATAAAGATTTTAATACGGAAGCACTGGGTTCAGATTTATTAGTTTCAATTCTTGATAATTGGTTTCGATTAATACCAATTGTTTGTGCCATATCATTTTGAGATAATTTATTTGTTTCTCTAAATTTTTTTATTTCTGTTCCAATTGACATAATATCCCTCATTTCATGACTTAATATATAATAAAAATGTTAAATAATCAATATTGTTAAATAAAAAAATAAATATTATTGATTTTTATTTTTATTTGTGATATAGTTATTCTATAAATAGGAGGATAGATGATGAAGAAAAACAAAGTAATTTTAGCTGGTGCCGTACTTGGTTTATTAGGTTTAGGATGCTTTTTAGATAATAATAACCAAGTAAAAGCAGCAGAAAATTGTACAGTATATACTAATTATTATTTCTTTTCTGAAGTAATGGATGCTGGTTGGTATGAAGAAAATTTGGCAAGTGGAGGGCAATCTGTATTTTTTGGTGATTTTACTAGTATTATTCCTGCAGAAGCTAAATATAAAGCTGCTGGACAAATTAGTTTTACAAGGACGGGGACATCAATGTCTTTAGCTCAATGGGATTTAGTATCTTTTTGGGACTATTTTAAAAAGGCAAACTACCAAGGTGGTAGTGAAAAAGTATATAGAGAAGGAAATAATGCTTATTTAGGACATGGGAAATGGGCTAGTCAAGGAGGAGAAGAGCAAACAAATCATGTTTCTGTTGAACCATATACCTCAGCAGCATTAGCTAATGCTTCATTAATTCCAGTTGATTCAATATATTTGACATTTAATACTGTTGAAACTTCACCTTCTGTTGTAAGGGGAACAGTAACAAGAAATTTTGGATCAGGTGTTGATGTAGGTAGTGCGCCATTCCCAATGCAAGGTGAAACTAGAAACGATTATCAATTACCAGCATTATATTACATTCAATATGAAGTTTGTGAAGATGAAAAATATAAGATAACAACATATTTTAAAGATAATGAAACTAAAGAAGAGATTAAAACTAAAGAAGAGACAGAAAGAAAATATGAAAATGGAGATAAAGAAACAATTAATTGTCCTAATAGTATTCCAACGAGTAAAGGTAATTATAATCTTGTAAGTAGTCCATTTGTTAATGTAACTATTACTGATAAAGATGAAACTGCTGAATGTTTATATGAATTAGAAGCAACAGAACCTAAATTTAAAGTTACAACATATTTTAAGGATAAAGAAACAGGGAAAGAAATAGCTACTAAAGAAGAATCTGAAAGAAAATATAAAAATGGAGATACTGAAGTTATAACTTGTAAATCTTCAATTGGTGAATATGAATTAGCAAGTACTCAAAAAAATAATGTTAAATTTACTAATCAAGATGAGATAGTTAATTGTTTATATCAAAAAATAGAACAAACACAAACTGCGGATATATTAATAGGAGTAGTTTGGTTCATAGGTATAACTGCTTTAGGATTAGGTATTCATTTTTATAAAGAACATTTTGCTAATAAAGAGTAAATAAAAAGTTTTAAATAGGAAAATACTATTTAAAACTTTTTTTAATTACATTATCAATAATCCCATATTTCAATGCTTCTTTACTATCCATAAAATTATCTCTTTCGGTATCTCTTTCTATTTGCTTTAAAGATTTACCAGTATTTTTGGCTAAAATAGTATTTAATTTATCTTTTAGTTTTAATATTCTTTCAGCTGCTATTTTGATTTCAGTTGCTTGACCTTGAGCTCCTCCTAGTGGTTGATGAATCATAACTTCGGAATTTGGAAGACAAAATCTTTTTCCTTTTTTGCCACTTGATAATAGAAATGCTGCCATAGATGCTGCCATTCCTATACATATTGTCGAAACATCGCTTTTAATAAAATTCATTGTATCATATATAGCCATACCAGCAGTTATACTACCTCCTGGAGAATTGATATACAAATTAATTGTATCGGTATTAATACTATCTAGATACAATAATTGAGCTACAATACTATTTGCTAAATTATCATCAATTTCACCGCTTAAAATAATTATTCTATCTTTAAGTAATCTAGAATATATATCATAAGCTCTTTCTCCCATATTACTTTTTTCAATTACAGTAGGAATTAAATTCATTTATCATCACCTATAAATATAATAGTAAAAAATAAGTAATTTTATTCAAAATAATTTCGACAAAATAATAAACATTAAGCTTGTCCTTAAATACATACATAAAAAATTCCTTGTTTTTTAGTATGCTATTTGATATAATTAAAGTGGTGGTAATATGGCTTTGGAATATAAATTAGGAAGCATAGTTATGATGAAAAAAGAGCACCCTTGCGGAAGTAACGAATGGGAAATTACAAGAGTAGGTGCTGATATAAAAATAAAATGTTTAAACTGTGGTCGAAGTATCATGTTAAGTAGAATAGATTTTAACAAAAAGATTAAAAAGGTGATTAATTTATGAGAAGAAAAAAAGGTATAAAATTACATCCAGCGTGGATATTTTTAATACTTACAATTATTGTTATGGTAATTAGTAGTTTAGGAAATTTACTTAATTTAGAAGCGCATTATAGTACCGTAAATAGTGTCACCGGAGACTTAAATACACAAGTAGTAACAATTAATAATTTATTTAATAGAACAGGACTTCAATATTTAATTAGTAATATGTTAAGTAACTTTATTAATTTTGCTCCACTTGGAAATATAATTATTGGACTCTTGGGAGTAGGAGTAGCATACAAGTCAGGATTTTTAAATTCATTATTTAAAATGATTTCTAAGAAAGTCCCTAGAAAGACTCTTACATTTATTGTAGTACTTTTAGGAGTTATTGCTTCTAGTGTATCAGAAGTTGGATATGTAATTTTAATTCCTTTATCTGCTATTTTATTTATGAATTTAGGAAGACATCCTTCAGCAGGTATTTGTGCATCATTTGCTGGTATTACTTTTGGGTATGGTGCAGGTGTTGTTGTAAATTATATTGATAGTGTTTTATACAATTATTCTAGTAGTGCTACATCAATATTAGATGCTAATTATACTGTTAGTTTAAGTGGTAATTTGTTTTTTATGTTAGTTAGTACGGTTTTAATTGCATATTTAGGAACATTTATAACAGAAAGATATATAATCCCTAAATTAGGTAAATACACATTTGATGAAGAAGAACCATCTCCTCATGATATAGTAACATCAAAAGAGAAAAAAGGAGTAATAATATCTTTATTATGTAGTTTATTAGTTATATTAATACTTATTTATTGTATAACACCAAATTTACCATTTTCAGGTTTACTTCTATATTTAAAAGATGAAACTTATGTAGATCAATTATTTGGAGACAATTCTTATTTTAGACAAGGTATAGTATTTATTTTCTCAGGACTTTTAGTAATATCAGGTTTAATATATGGCCTTAGAGTAAAAACAATTAAGAACAATCGTGATATTATATCTGCAATGAATTATTATTTAAAAGAAATATCTTCGATTTTAGTATTAATTTTCTTTGCTGCTCAATTTTGTATGATATTTAAAGAAACTAATATAGGAGTATTTATCGCAGCATCTTTAGCGGAAATTTTAGAAAGCCTAAATGTTTCCGGATTACTTCTTGTAATAATAAGTTTTATTGTAGTAATGATAAGTACAATATTTGTTCCTGCTTTTGGTACGAAATGGGCAATATTTGCTCCAGTTATGGTGCCAATGTTTATGCAAAGTTCATTAACTCCAGAATTTGCTTCGGCAGTATTTAGAGCGGGTAGTAGTTCGGTTTTAGGATTTACTCCACTTCTTACATATTTTGTTATATTAATTGGTTTTATTGAAATATATAATAAAAGAAAAGATGATGTTGTAACTATTACTGATGCTATATCATTAATGGTTCCATATACTATTGGTTATATCATATTATGGTTAGTAATAGTATTAGGATTTTATATTATTGGAGTTCCTATAGGACCAGGTGTAGGAGTCATGTTATAAACTATCTGTATTGATAGTTTTTTTACTTTGTTATAGATATATGTGTTTATTTTTGATATAATTTTAATGTGGTAGGTGAAATCAATGAATATAAAAATTAATTATAATGAATGTTTAACGAATCTATCTTGCTCTATTAGAAAATATTATGGATTAGATTATAAGCATAATACGTTAGATTATATTGATAAATTATTAGAACAAAAATCACCAGAAAATGTTGTGTTAATTTTATTTGACGGTATGGGATCAAAAATTTTAGACAGAGTATTAGATAATGATAGTTTTTTAATTCAAAATAAATATAAAGATATAACATCTGTTTTTCCGACTACTACAACAGCTGCGACTACTTCGGTATTAACGGGTCTTGATCCAGTTGAACATGGTTGGTTAGGATGGAATATGTATATTAAACCTATTGATAAAACCATAACTTTGTTTCTAAATGTTGAAAAAGGAAAAGAAGAAGTTTGTGAAGAATTTCTTAAAGTAAAATCTAAATTATACTCAAAAAACATAATAGATGAAATAAATAAAACTGAAAAGGCTTCTGCCGTAAAATTATTGCCTTTTGGTGAAAATATGTATAATAATATTAACGAGCTGTTTGAAAATATAGAAAATATGGCGTCAAAAACTGGCAAAAAGTTTATTTATGCATATTGTGATGAACCTGATGGTATTATGCATGATTTAGGACCAGATAGTGAAGAAGCAAGAAAGTTAATTATAGAGATAAACGATAAGGTAGAAAAAATGTGTAGAAAACTAAAAAATACCATTGTCTTTGTAATTGCTGATCATGGACAAGTTAAAGTTAATAATGTTTTTTTAGAAAATTATCCTGATATATATAATATGTTGGAAAGAACTACATCCCTTGAAAATAGAGCAATATCTTTTAAAATAAAAGATGGATATAAAGATAAATTTGCAGTATTATTTAATCAAGAATTTGGACGAGATTTTAAACTATGTGATAAGGAAGAAGTTATTAAGAACAATTTATTTGGATATGGACAAGCTAATCTCCTTTTTGAAGATGCTATTGGTGACTTTGTTGCTTTTGCAAGTGAATCTAATATGGCATTATTGACGAATGGAAGTACTCCATTATGTGGAATGCATGGTGGTAATAGTGATGAAGAGGTATATATCCCATTAATTGTTATAGATAAATGTTAAGATTATATATAATTTATATATATAAGAACGAATAGTGGTTATAGGTGTCTATTTACTACTATTTTTCTTTACTTTAATATAAAATTTATATATAATATTTAATATGAAAGAAGGAATAATATGAGTTTAACAGCAGGAATTGTAGGACTTCCTAATGTAGGAAAATCTACTTTATTTAATGCAATTACAAAACAAAAAATATTAGCGGCTAACTACCCATTTGCAACAATTGATCCTAATGTAGGAATGGTATTAGTACCTGATAAGAGAATAAATGAACTAGAGAAAATGTATAATCCAGAAAGAGTAATACCTACTACTTATGAATTTACAGATATAGCAGGACTTGTTAAAGGAGCTTCTACTGGTGAAGGACTTGGTAATAAATTTTTGTCACATATAAGAGAAGTAGATGCTATCGTAGAAGTAGTAAGATGTTTTGATGATGAGAATGTAATTCATGTAGATGGAAATGTTGATCCAATTAGAGATATTGAAGTTATAAATATAGAGCTTATTATGTCTGACTTGGAAATAGTAGTGGGTAGAATAGCTAAAATAGAGAAGAAAGCTAAAACTACTAAAAATAAAGATGATTTAAAAGAATTGGAATTGATGGAAAGAATTAAAGATAGTTTAGAGAAAAATATACCTGCTAGAAAGTTAGATTTTGATGAAGAAGAATTAAAAATGATATCATCGTTTAATTTAATTACAGCTAAGCCTATTATATATGTAACTAATGTAAGTGAATTAGATTTACATAATGGTGGTAATAAATATGTAGATATGGTTCGAGAGTATGCTAGTAAAGAAAAAAGTGAAGTTGTTATGATATGTGCAAAGATTGAAAGTGAACTTGCTGAACTTGATGATGATGAGAGAACTATTTTCCTAGAAGAATTAGGCATAAAAGAAAGTGGATTAGATAAGTTGATAAAAAAAACATATATATTATTAGGACTTGCAACATATTTTACAGTAGGAGCCGATGAAGTAAAAGCATGGACATTTAAAAAAGGAATGAAAGCTCCTGCATGTGCTGGTATAATTCACTCTGATTTCGAAAAAGGATTCATAAGAGCAGAAGTTATGAGTTATGATGATTTAGTGGAATGTGGAAGTGAATTGAAGGTTAGAGAAAGTGGTAAAATGCGTCTTGAAGGTAAAGATTATGTAATGCAAGACGGAGATATATGTCATTTTAGATTTAATGTTTAGATTTTTCTTTACATTAAACTCTTTTTTTGCTATAATATCACGTAGAGCGAAAGCTCCTTGCCTGAATAAGGCCGTAGACCAAAAGGAGGTGTAAATATGAATAAATATGAAATTATGTTCATAGTAAGACCAGACGTTGACGAAAATGCTAGAAAAGAAACTGTACAAGGACTTGAAAAAGCATTAACAGGAAACAAAGCTACAATTACTTTATCTAAAGAATTAGGACAAAAAGAATTAGCTTATGAAATTAAAAAATGTAAATCTGGATTCTACTACTTATACAACATTGAAACTAGTGATGATGCTTCTGTAAAAGAATTTGATCGTATTGCTAGAATTGATGAAAATGTTATTAGACATTTAATTCTTAATCTTGATAAATAGGAGTTGTAATAATGAATAAAGCAATGTTAGTAGGAAGATTAACAAGAGACCCAGAACTTAGACATACAACAACAGGAAGAGCAGTATGTCAAATAACAGTAGCTATAAATAGACCATTTTCTAGTCAAGATGGTCAAAGAGAAGCTGACTTTATAAATGTAGTTGTTTGGGATAAAAGTGCTGAAAATGTGGCTAAATATGTTCATAAAGGAAGCCAAGTTTCAGTAGAAGGAAGAATCCAAACAAGAAGTTATGATAATACAGAAGGTAAAAAAGTATATGTAACTGAAGTAATAGCACAAAGTGTTCAATTCTTAGATTCAAAATCTTCAGCACCTAGTCAAGATTACACACCAAATACTAGTCCATTTGACAATGTAAGTAGTGAACCTAGTAGTCCTGCTATGGAAACTGTTGAAGTAGATAAAGATCCATTTGAAAGCTTTGGAGATTCTATTCAAATAAGTGATAATGATTTACCTTTCTAAAAGGAGGAAATAAAAATGGCAGAATTTCGTAATAAAAAAAGAAAAAAAATATGTCATATGTGTGCTGGTAAACCAGTAAACTATAAAGATGTTGCAATTATTAGTAAATATATAAATGATAGTGGTAAAATTTTACCTAGAAGATTTACTGGAACTTGTGCTAAGCATCAAAGAGAAGTTGCTAAACAAGTTAAATTAGCAAGATTTATGGCATTTATACCATATACAAAATAATAAAAAGTCCAAAGTTTTAATAATTTTGGATTTTTTATTTACATTTTTAACAATTACTTATATAATATATGCCAAGGAGGTTTTGTTATGTCAGAAGATTTAATTAAATGTACCAAGATATGTGTGAATTGTGTACCAAATGATCCTGTTGACATTCGTTGTGGTGGCCCTAATTATTTAGGATTTGATTTCTTTGTAAGAGAAGAAGAAACAGAACAAATGAAAAAATTTATAATTGTTTCTTTGAAAGAACTTGAAGTTCCATTAGAAAATATATATGATAATGGAATTGTTAATCTTCCAAAGGAAAAAGTTTGGGACAAAAAAAGAATCTTAACTTGTATTCAAGGTGATGCTGAATATTTAATAAGTGAAGCAGGATATACTAGTCGTGGTTTTTATAGAAGATAAAATAACAAGTATTTAATATTTGTTATTTTTTTGTTAACTTAGTTTATTGCACTTTCATTATATTAGTATATTTATAAAATATAATGAGGTGATTATATGGAGGGAGTTACTTTTGAAGAAGTATTAAAATTAAATAATCCAATAATAGTGGATATTCGTGATAATTATTCATATTGTTTAGGACATATACCAAACTCAATAAATATACCATACTATAATTTGTTAAGTAATTTTTCACATTATTTAAATAAAAATAATACTTATTACTTATATTGTGATTATGGAAAACAAAGTGCGGAAATAAGTAAAAGATTAAACTCTTTTGGATATAAAACGAAAAATATAATCGGTGGTTATGAAGGATACAACAAATAAAACAAATGTTTGTAAAATTATTCTTTTCTATTGACTAAAATACTTTAAATATTATATAATTACATAAGAAATAGGAAGTGAATTTATGGATTATATAATAATAATTGGAATAGTTATAATTATAGTTTTAGTAATAATATCAATAATAAAAAATGTAAATGAATCTAATATTACTGAAAGATTAGGTAAATTAGAAACTACTACAATAAAAGAATTATCAGAATTTAGGATGTCCTTGATGCAAAATATGAATAATGATTTTGAAAAATTAAATGAAAAAATAGAAAATAAATTAACAATGATAAATGATAAAGTAAACGAAAGATTAGATGAAAATTTTACTAAGACTAATAAAACATTTACATCAGTATTGGAAAGACTATCAAAGATAGATGAAGCTCAAAAGAAAATAGAAACTTTGTCAGGAGATATAGTATCTTTACAAAGTGTTTTAACAGATAAAAAGAGTAGAGGTATATTTGGAGAAGTTAATCTAAAACATATATTATCTAATATATTTGGAGAAAAAAATGATAGAATATATCAGCTTCAATATACCTTTCCTAATAAATATATTGCAGACGCAGTATTATTTGCTCCAGAACCATTAGGAACAGTAGCAATAGATTCCAAGTTTCCTTTAGAAGCATATCAAAGAATGGTTGATAAAAATATATCTCCGGTAGAAAGAGCAAATTATGAAAAACAATTTAAAGCTGATGTTAAAAAACATATAGATGCAATTAGTATGAAATATATAATTCCAGGAGTTACTAGTAACCAAGCAATTATGTTTTTACCAGCAGAAGCAATTTTTGCAGAAATTAATGCATATCATATGGATATAACCAGCTACGCCAATAAAAAAAGAGTATGGATTACTTCTCCGACTACTTTAATGTCAACATTAACGGTAATTCAAGTACTTCTTAAAAATATGGAAAGAGATAAATACACATCAATTATTCATGAAGAATTAAATAAACTTGGATTAGAATTCTCAAGATATAAAGAAAGATGGGATAAATTATCTAGAAGTATAGAAACAGTAAATAAAGATGTAGAAAATATTCATATAACTACTGATAAAATATCAAAAAGATTTGAATCAATTAGCAGTGTTGATATAAAAGATAAAGACTACATAGAATAAATATGTGCTATATTATACCTATTTACATAATATTTAGTAGAGGTATAGTATGGTACGTATTTTTTTGTTTTTAATAGGATTCTGGTTTGTTGTTATTGGCGTTTCTAATATAATTTTATATTTAAATTTACTTACAATTGGGTATAATTTTTATGAATATGTAAACTTTATAATTAAGAGTAATTTATTATATTTAGTTATAATAGGTATAATAATTATAGTGTTAACATTAATAAATAAAGGAGATAGAAAATATGAATTATATTTATGATATTATTTTGAATTTCAATGAAGAATTTTATGATTTTTATGAGTGGAACAACAATGATAATGTGATTAATGTAAGAAAAATACCAGTTTTAAAAGTAGATGAAAATACTTATGTATCCCTTAGAAATAATAAAGTACAAGTATCTATGGAAACTATAGATTCCTTAAAAAAGAACTTTTCATTATACAATGAAAAAATAGAAGGAAATATAATATGTTTAATAACAAATGGGATGTCAGCATTTGGCGTAATGTTTAATAATAATGGATATTTAATAAAAAGAAGTAGTATGTTATTTGATGAAGAAGAAGAAGTAATTGATGAGAGTGAAAATATAAAAGAAGTAAAAATAGATTTTATTAAAAACGAAAAACAAAAAAGTAATAATATTAGTAGAATTGTAAAAGAAAAACAAAAGTTTATAAAAGATTATATAAGTTCTTTAGATGATGAATTGACACTTAAATATATTTATTATGATTATTTTGAAAAAGAAGAGAATAAAAATAATATAAAAGAAATATTATTAAGTGAAATAAATAGTGAGTGGAATAGTAAACTTAGTAAATTATATGATCTAACAAAACTATTAAATAAAGTAAAATGAAAAAACTATCTTATTGATAGTTTTTAAAATAAGCAAGAACCTAAGATGATTGCAAGTAAAATGTATAATACAATTATGATTAAGAATCCATTTCCACTATTGCAACCACATGAATTAGTTGAACAACTATTAGACATATTAAACACCTCCTATTCTAATTGGGATTATATCCATGCTCCAAGGACAATTATTAATAAAATAAATAATACTAAAACAATAGCAGCAGATGATCCGTGATTTCCCATAATTCATTCCTCCTTTTTTGTCTTTTCACATTATTGTATGGAAAAACTATAAAAAGTGTGAATAATATTAAAAAATAAAATTATGTATTTTTAAATATATTAAGGAAAAGTGTTGTTTTTTTTCGTTTTTTTTGTTATCATAATTAATGTATTAAAAGAAAGGATTGTTAATATGAAAAAAGAAAATGCGAAAGTAAATGTAAAAAAAGATAACAAAAATACTAAAGATAAGTTTAAAAAAGGGTTAGAAAAGATAGATCAGAATAGAAATTTAATTTTCTCATTTATAGGAGGAGCTCTTGTAGTAGCTTTAATAACTGTAATTATTTGGCCAGATAGAATTGCTACTCTTAAAGATGGAACTCAACCTGTTGTAAAAGTAAATGGTGAAACAATAACAGCTGATTTCTTATATGAAGAAATGAAAAAAAATTATTCAATTTCATATTTGATTGAGTATATAGATAAAGCTATATTAGACAAAAAATATGAAGAAACAGATGAAATGAAAGATGAAATTGAAAAAACAGCTCAAAGTTATTTTGATATGTATGAACAATATTATGGAATGGATGAGGCAACTTTTTTATCTCAAAATGGATTTGAAAGTAAAGAACAATTTTTAGATGTATTAAAGTTAGATTATAGAAGAAAATTGTATTATGATGATTATTTAAAAAGTCAAATAACTGATGAACAAATTCAAGAATACTATGATGAAAACGTTTATGGTGATATAAATACTCAACATATATTAGTAAGCGTTAATGATGATATGAGTGATGAAGATGCAAAAAAACTTGCAGAAGAAATTATTGGTAAATTAAATGAAGGAAAAAGTTTTGATGAAGTAAGAGAAGAATATAAAGATTCTGTTACTTATGAAAATTTAAAATATGTTGCATTTAATGCTAACTTAGAATCTTCATTCTTAGAAGCTTTAGAAAAATTGGATGAAAATAGTTATACTAAAGAACCAGTTAAAACAAGTTATGGATATCATGTAATTTATCGTACTGACCAAAAAGAAAAACCAAGTTTAGAAGATGTAAAAGATTCTGTTATTGAAGAATTATGTGATGAATTAGATGCTAGTGATGAAAATTTATATAATAAAACATTGGTAAAAATGAGAGAAGAAGCAGGATTAGATTTTTCAGACTCTGTTATGAAAGAAAAATATGAAGAATATATAAAAGAGTATAAATAAAATAGATCTAGATAGTAAAATATCTAGATTTTTATATAAATTGAAAAAAATAGTTATTATGATATCATATTACTAGAAGGTGATTTAATTGAAAAATAAAATACTAATTATTTTAAATATTGTTTTAGTAATAGGGGTGATAACATTATTAATTTTTGTTTTTAATAAGAAAAAAAATTGTAATAATAAAATTAATGAAAACCAAAAATATAATATTACTACTTTTAAAATAGAAGATGAATGTAAAACTAATTGTGAAAAAACAATAAATGTTAACAATATTTCATATAAAGTTAATGTTAGTAATAATAACATAAAAATAAATGAAAAAAATATTATTTCTGTACCTGAAGATGAGATGATGTGGCAATTTTTGCAAGTTTCAATAATAAATAATAATATTATAGTTTTAAATCAAAATGGCTTATCTAGGTGGTTAGATTTTTATGATTTAAATGGTAATCTTATATATAAGATTAATTATTTTACTGATAATAATGGACGTTTATTTTCTTTTTATGATAATGAATTTAAAATAGATAAAGAAGGAAATATAGAATTTGAAGGCACAAAACATACTCAAGGTGCAAGTAATTTTTATATAACAGAAACAGGAATAATAAATTTATGTGAGCAAGGTATAAATGATAATGAAATAGTAAGTGGAATATTTTCTTTAAAATACAATGGTGATAATAATTTTTCTCAAATAACTTATAAAGAAACTACTAAAGTAGTAAAAGATATAAAAAAATGTGATTAATAAAAACTCGGGTTTCCGAGTTTTAATCTTTTAATTTATTATATATTTCTTCAACTGATAATTCCATTTCATTTTTATATACAGGTACTAAATGTAAATGATAGTGTTTTACATCTTGGGCTATCCCATTATTTTGAGTAAGAATTATCCCATCAGGATTTAATTTTTCATTTAATAATTGATATATTTTTTTTGCTGTTTCCATAATATGAGATAATGTTTCAATATCGATATCTTCAATATCTTTATAATGTTTTTTAGGAATAATTAAAGTATGACCATTATGTTTAGGATGTATATCTAGAAATACTCTTACTATATCATCTTCGTATATTGTATATGATGGAATTTCACTTTTATTAATTTTACAAAATATGCAATCCATATTATCAACCTCCATATTTATTATAACAAAAAAAGAAAAAACATAAAATGTTTTTCGTGAATACTTTCAAATATCTATTATATTATGTATTGTTTTTTAAATTTTTATACAAACTTTACAAAAAAAATAAAATATGATAGAATAACCACAGAAATTGAGGATAAATAGATTAATGTAATTTATGAAAATAAGTAATATGAATAAAATATTATAACTGGAGGTGGTAGTGTGAATAGAGAAGATTTTAATATGCTAAAGAAAAACATTGTATATTTAGATAATGGTGCAACAACTTTGAAACCTAATTGTGTGAAAGAAGCGATAGATGATTATTATGACAATTATACTGCTAATGCACATAGAGGAGATTATAAGACAAGTTTAGTTGTTGATAATAAATATGAAGAAACAAGAAGTAAAATAAAGAATTTTATAAATGCTAAAGAAGGTAGTGAAATAGTATTTACTTCGGGAGCTACCCAATCATTAAATTATATAATTTTTGGGTATTTCAAAAATGTATTGCAAAAAGATGATGAAGTGTTAATAACAGTAAGTGAACATGCTTCTAATATATTACCATGGTTTATTTTGACAAAAGAAATAGGAATTAAAGTAAAATATATTGAATTAGATGAAAATTATAAAGTAACAATAGATAATGTAAAAAAAGCAATTACTAATAAAACAAAAGTAATATCTATTGCTCATATTACAAATGTTGTAGGGGATATAAGACCAATAGAAGAAATATCTAAAATAGCTCATAAAAACAATATATTATTAGTAGTAGATGCTGCTCAAAGTATTGCACATACTAAGGTAGATGTGCAAAAAATGGATGTTGATTTTTTAGTGTTTTCTGGGCATAAAATGTATGGACCAACAGGAATTGGTGTACTATATGGAAAATATGATTTGTTAGAAAAAATGCATCCTGTTAATTATGGTGGAGGTATGAATGCATTATTTACAAAAGATGGATATATTGAATTAAGAGAAGTTCCTATTAGGTTTGAAGCAGGAACCCCTAACATAGAAGGCGTTATTGGGCTTTCGAGTGCGATTGATTATATAAATAACATAGGAATAAATAATATAGAACAATATGAGAGAGAATTGAGAAAATATTTAATAGATAAATTAAAAGAATTAGATTTTATAGAAATATACAATAGTAATACTGATTCAGGCGCAGTAGCATTTAATATAAAAAATGTTTTTGCCCAGGATACAGCTATATATTTAGATAAATATAATATATGTGTAAGGGCAGGTAATCATTGCGCTAAAATATTGAGTGATGCATTAAAAGTAAATAATACGTGTAGAATAAGTTTAAGTTTTTATAATACAAAAGAAGAAATTGATTTATTAATTAATGTACTTAAAAATAGTAAAAATATATATAATGAAATTTTATAGGAGTAATATATGGATAGTAGTGAAAGAAGAAATATTATATTAAAAAATTATCAAGATAATACAAATAGAAAAGATGTTGAAGATAGTGACTATATAAAAGTAAATAGTAGAAATGCTTCATGTATTGATAATATTAATATATATATAAAAATTAATGATGACATAATTGAGGATATAAAGTTTAATGGAGAAGCATGTGTTATTGCAATTTCATCTACTGTAACTTTAATTAATAATTTGATAAAAAAGAACATAGATGAAGCATTAAATATAATAGATAATTACGAAAAAATGGTAGATGGATTAGATTATGATTCTCAAGTTTTAAATGAATTATTAGCATTTGATGATATAAGTAAGCAACCATCAAGAAAAATATGCGCAACATTAGCATCTAGAAAAATTAAAGAAATATTGGAGAAATCCATGTAAATAAATGTCGAAAAGTGTTATAACTCTTTTCTTTTTTTATATTTATGATATAATATAGTCAAATAAATGTATATAATTGGAGGCGTATATATGAAAAAAATAATAATAATTATTGTTATTGCAATTATTGCAGCAGGTGGATATTTTGGTTACAAATATTTTTTTAGTGAAAAAGGAATACCTGTTTTAGAAACAGAAAAAGAAAAAGTAAATATATCAAAATATTATATTTATGGAACACATCTAAATATGGAAGGAAGTTTAAATATAGGAGATAGTAATTTTGAAGAAATATATTTAACTTTATATAATGGTGAATTTAAAAATATTGAAATTAATTATGAAGATGATGGTAATTTATTAACGTTTAATTTAAGTGATGAAGTAAATGATGGATTATATTTAGAAGATATAGCAAGAGGGGACTATTACATGTTTATTAAAGCTATATATGAAAATAAGGATGACCCTGAAAATAAAATTGAAAAATATTATGCACTAGATAATAAAACAGAGTATAAAGATACAGAATATTATACATTTAGTAAAGTTAATAATAAGATAATAATTAATAGTGATAATGATTATAATACAATGATGCTTAATGTGAATGAAAAAAAAGATAGTAAAAAAGTTGCTGATATAGTACTTGATCCAGGACATGGAGGTATGGATGGCGGAGCAGAAGCATTTGGTTTTAGTGAAAGAGATTTTACTTATGCTTTATCAGAATTAATTCAAGAAAAATTAGAAAAAGAAGGATATAAAGTAATTCTTACGCGTGGAGAATTATCTCAAAACGAGGTTATGGAAGAATATAACGAAGGTGGTAGAGCTGTAGTTTCTTCAGAAGTATATTCAAAATATTTATTCTCTATTCATTTTAATAGTAATAGTGTAGCTTCAGTAAATGGTCTTGAAATTTATAGCCCTGCTAATATAAATTATGATTTTGCAAAGGCTTTGGCAGAAAATATAACATCAATGACAGGGTTGGAATATTCAAATCAAAAAACATATAAATTATATAACGGAGTGTATAGCCATAATTTTTCTGAAACAGAAATAACTAATTCATTGGAGGGATATGAAGAAAAAGAATATGAACCTTACAACATAACTACAAATTCTAACTATTATTATATGATTAGAGAAACTGGAGGAATAGTTACTGGTGCGTATATAGACGATAGTAATCCTGATAAAGTCGGAGTTAATCCGTATTATAATAGTAATAGAGGATCTGAATCATATGTATTAGAACTTGGATATATAACAAACAGTAGTGATTTTGATATAATCAAAAATAAACAAGATGCTATTGCAAATGCAATAGTTAAATCAATTAAAGAAAATATGCTAAAATAAAAAATATGAAATTAGTATTATTTGATGTAAACGGTTAATTAATTTACACTAATATTACATTAGAAAGTGTTAAATATAATATATTATTTTTAATAAATTTATAAGTTGCTTTAAATACTTAAATTTAAAATGCTTCAATTGTAACGTTATTAATATAAATAATATTGTAATTTTAAAATATTAAAAAACAAAATTAAAATTTTGTTAAGAAAAATAGAAGAAAAAAATTTTTACAATTACTTGATTAAGTGATAAACTGTACCCTCGAAAGGAGGAAAGTATGCTTAATCAAATAGTTTTAGTTGGAAGATTAGTAAAAACGCCTGAATTGAGAATTACTGATAATGGTAGAAAGACTTCGGTAATCACATTAGCTGTTCCTAGAAACTATAAGAATCAAGATGGCCAATATGATACAGATTTTTTGGAATGTGTATTATGGACTGGGGTAGCAGAGAGTACTGCTGAATATTGTAAAACAGGGGACATGATTGGTGTAAAAGGGAGAGTGCAATCTAGAATAGTAGAAAAAGAAGATGGTACTAAAAAGAAAAAAACAGAAATAGTGGCAGAAAGAGTTACGTTCTTATCGTCAAGTAATAAGGAATAATCGTTAATAAATGATTAAATTTTGATCAATAAAAATTAAAATTTAATCAAAAACACTTGACTAAAACCAAAAAAACTTATCTAATCATTACTATTTAGTTAATATTAATAAAAAAGTGATTTTTATATACTAAAATGTTATTAACGGAGTGATAACTAGGGTAATAAAGAAAGAGGGATTTATATGTTAATTGGGAAAAGAATTAGAGATATGAGGATTGAAAAAGGATTATCTCAACAAGAGTTAGGTGACATTATAGGAGTTACAAAGGTTTCAATTTGTGGATATGAAAACGGAACTAGAACACCTAGTTTGGAAACTTTTGCATTGCTTGCAGATACTTTTGGTACTACCACTGACTATTTGTTAGGAAGGGAAGTACCTATAGTATTTGAAGATACAAAAGAATATGTTGGCTCTATTTCTAGTGATGATATTGAACTAATACAGGAAATAAGACATTATCCGGCACTTTATGATAATATGTTAAAGGATATAAAACGTTCTATTAATTTAATAAATAAAAAATTAAGATAAGTTTTTTAATATGCAATATTATTATATTTTGTTATAATAATGTTAAACATTAGTTAAAATTTCACCGATTTATAATATTGATAACAAACAAAGGTGACCTTTGTTTGAAAGATAAGT
>CALVPR010000025.1 GCA_944351765.1 uncultured Bacilli bacterium | reverse complement strand
CAAGTATAAAATGCTAAAAAAACTAGATTTTTCAATATCTAGACAACTTTTTTATTTACTAACTGTCAAACTTGGGGGATAGCTTCTTTTTTTACTTTACATATAATAAAAAAAATATTTATAAAATTCTTTTGACATGATATAATTATAATAGAAGGTAGGGAAGGATATGAATAAATACAATGAAAAAAGGGCAATTATTGATATTAGATTATTAGCTCTTGATATGATTAATGAAGCAGGAAGTGGACATCCAGGGATAGCCTTAGGTGCTGCACCTATATTATATACTTTATTTAAAAATCATCTCAATTTTGATTTAGAAAGAAAAGATTGGATAAATAGAGATCGCTTTGTCTTATCACCAGGTCATGGATCTGCTTTATTATATGCTACATTATTTTATTTAACGGATGATTATAATTTGGTTGATTTAAAAAATTTTAGAAAACTAGACTCAATGACTCCAGGACATCCAGAATATGATCTTAATCATAGAATTGAAACAACTACAGGACCTTTAGGTCAAGGATTTGCTAATGCTGTAGGAATGGCAATGGCATCAAAATATTTAGGAGCTACTTACAACGATAAGAATATTACATTGTTTGATAATTATGTATATGCTTTATGTAGTGATGGTGATTTGATGGAAGGTATTTCCTATGAAGCAGCATCACTTGCAGGTAATCTTCAACTTGATAATTTAATTGTGTTATATGATTCAAATAATGTGTCATTAGATGGTAATATTTCTAAAACATTTACTGATGACATTGGAGAGCGTTTCTTATCGCAAGGATGGAATGTATTATCTGTAAAAGATGGAGAAAAAGTAAAAGATATCGATAAAGCAATAAATACTGCTAAAAAAAATAATGGTCCTACATTAATTATAATAAATACTATTATTGGTAAATATTCTAAATATGAAAATACAAATAAAATACATAGTAAATTAGAAAAAGAAGATTTAGAAAGCATTCGTGAAACACTAGAATGGCAAGGAGACTTTATGTATGATAAAGATAATATGTTTATGTGTAGAGCCCTTGTTAAAAATAGGATATCTTCTCTATACGCTAGTTGGTATAATGAATACGAAACATTTGTAAACAATAATGACGAAGAAGAAGTAGAGAAATTAAATGCAATTATTAATAACGAAAAAATAACATTACAAGTAGACAAAGTAATTGATACTTCAAAATTATTTGTAGATAAATCTTTAAGAGATATTAATTATCAAATTATGAATGTAATAGCAGCTTTTGTTCCCAATTTTATTGGAGGTAGTGCAGATTTAGTAAATTCTACTAAAACATATTTAAAGAATAAAGAAGATTTTAGTAGTGATAATTATAGTGGTAAAAATATATTTTATGGAGTTAGAGAGCATGCAATGGGAGCTATTTCTAATGGACTTGCACTTTCTAATTTAAGACCTTTTGCTAGTACATTTTTAGTATTTAGTGATTATTTAAAACCATCAATTAGACTTAGTGCTATGATGAATTTACCGGTAACATATATATTTACCCATGATACATTCTTAATTGGAGAAGATGGTGCAACTCATCAACCTATAGAACAACTGGGAGAATTAAGAAGTATTCCTAATCTTCATGTATTTAGACCTGCTGACCATAAAGAATTAATTGGAGCATGGAACTTTATATTAAGAAGTGGCAAACCATCAGTTTTAGTATTATCTAAATATCATGTACCAGCCTTAGAATTTACATCATCTGATGAAGTAAGAAATGGAGCATATATTGTAAGCGAAGTAAAGAATTCTCTTGATGTTATATTAATTGCCACAGGTAGTGAAGTAGCACTTGCTATGAAAGTAAAAGAAGAACTTTTAAAAAATTATATTGAAGCAAGAGTTGTCAGTATGCCTAATGTAGAATTGTTCTTAAAACAAGAAGAATCATATAAAGAACAAATATTACCTAAAGGATATAGAAAGATAGTAATAGAATTTTCTAATGATCCAAATATGTATAGATTTGTTAATAATGATACTGATTTAATTAATATTAGAAATTTTGGAAGATCTGGAAATAAAGAAGAATTATCATTAGAATATGAACTTGATATAGCAAGTATAGTTATAAAAATTAAAAATTTATTATAATAATATATAACGACAAAAAATTCATAATATATTTTATATAATTGATATGGTGATTATATGAGAGTATATTATGTTTTTTATATTAATAATTATTTTTCTTATGTTTATAGAAACAAACCATATAAATTATATAAAATATTAGAAGAAATGTATCATATTAAAGAATATGATATGGTTCTTACTTATAAATATTATGAACAAATAGCAATTCCTTTTGATAAACAGTCACTAAACGAATACGTATATAATAGATTATATAATGATAAAACGTATTATAAGAGAAGTAATATGCATATGATAACTACTAGTATTGAATGTAGCAAACTAGTAATATCAAATTCTAACTTAAAAATTAAAACCAATGTTGCTTATTGTAATTTTTTTAGTATTGTTAATGAATATAGTGATAATATTTTTGTTTGTGATTTCGTTAATAAAGATTATTTTTGGTTAGATAAAATATTTAAAAGTGATTGCCAAACTGATAAATATTTAGTAAAATAATTAAAGGAGGAAATAATTATGGAATGGTTTGTACTAAGAGATATATTATATTTAGTTGTTGGTTTAATAATCGGTTTAGTAATAGGATTCTTTGTATCTAGAAAAGTTACCAAAAAGTATTTAAAAGAAAATCCGCCGATTAATGAACAAATGATAAAAGCAATGATGAGTGGAATGGGAAGAACTCCTTCACAAAAACAAATTAATCAAATGATGAAACAAATGAATAAATACATGTAAAAAAGATATATAGATATGTCTTTTTTTTGTATTTTATGCTATAATAAAAACGATAATAGAGGTGTAAGGTAATGAAAAAAGTAATGGTAAGATTAGATAATGTGAAAAAGAAGTATGATGAAAAGGAAATAATCAAAGGTATTAGTTTAGATATATATGAAGGAGAATTCTTGACTTTGTTAGGACCATCCGGATGTGGAAAAACTACTCTTTTAAGAACGATATCAGGACTTGAAAAAGTAAGCTCAGGTAAAATATATATTGATGAAGAAGATGTTACTGATGTTATACCTCGTAAGAGGGAAGTAAATACTATATTTCAAAATTTTGCACTATTTTCACATATGACAGTCGAAAAAAATATTGGCTTTGGTCTAAAAATGAAGAAAGTTCCTAAATCAGAAATTAAAAGTAGGGTAAAAGAAGTAATTGAGTTAATTCAAATGGAAGGTTTTGAAGATAGAAAGCCTACTCAATTATCAGGAGGTCAACAGCAAAGAGTAGCACTTGCAAGGGGAATAGTAAATAAACCTAAAGTATTGCTTTTAGATGAACCGTTGTCTTCTTTAGATATGAAATTAAGAAAACAAATGCAAGTAGAACTAAAAAGAATTCAAAAGAAAATGGGTATAACTTTTATTTATGTTACACATGATCAAGATGAGGCTTTATCTATGAGTGATAGAGTGGCAATTATTAATAATGGAGTAATTGAGCAAATAGATACCCCAAGAAAACTTTATGATGCACCCAAAACTAAATTTGTTGCAGACTTTATTGGAGAATCAAATCAGTTTAATGCGGTTGTAGTTTCTACTCAAAATGATGAAGCAATAATAAAATTAGAAATAGATTTAGAAATTAAAGTTAAAAATAATCATTATGATGTTGGAGAAAAATTAACTGTAATAATTAGACCTGAACAATTTAGACTAGCAAGAGAAAAAGATATAACAAATTGTTTTGTTGTAAAAACTAAAGAACACATATATAGTGGATCATTTACAAAAGTATTAGGAAAAGTAGATAAAAAAGAAATAGAATTTATTATTTATAATGATGATGATTATACTAAAAATGAAGAAGTTAAATTAAAATTTAGTTCTGATGATATAGTAATATTGGAGGAAAGTAATGAAGAATAAAAGTAAATTCTTATATTTATCTCCAGTTGTTATTTATGCAATTGTTCTCATTCTTTTTCCTATACTATATATATTGTTTTTAAGTTTTCAAACTAATGATAATTACGGAGGAATAATTTATTCTTTAACACTAAATAACTATATTAAAATATTTGATATTGTTTATTTAAGAGTATTATTTAAATCAGCTTCAATTGCTTTTATCACAACAGTAATATGTATTTTAATTTCATATCCATTTTGTATTTTTATATCAGAAAAGAAACCTAATGTTCAAAAAATATTAATAACATTAGTTATGGTTCCTTTTTTAACAAATTCATTAATTAGAACTTATGGTTGGATTGTTCTTCTTAGAAAAGAAGGAGTATTTAATAGTATATTGCAATCTTTAAACATTTGTGATGGCCCAATTAGTTTTATGTATAATAATTTAGGAGTATTTATTGGACTTGTATATACCTTACTTCCTTTTATGATATTACCAGTGTATAGTTCTGTATCCAAAATAGATAAAAAAGTATTAGAAGCTTCAGAGGATTTAGGGGCAAATGCTTATCATACATTTACTAAAGTAATAATACCACAAACTTTACCAGGAATATTTAATGGTTCACTTATGGTTTTTATTCCAGCGATTGGTATGTTCTTCATAGCTGATTTACTTGGCGGTGGAAAAATTATGCTAGTAGGAAATCTTATCAAAAATCAATTTTTAGTATCTAGAAATTGGCCATTTGGAGCAGCAATATCGATATTTTTAATTGTAATTACATTTTTACTTGTTAAATTATATAAAAAATCAGGTGGAAATATGGATGATTTGGGGGGATTCTAATGCAAAGACATAGACATTTAAAAAATTTATTTATCTTTTTAGTATTTTTATTCCTATATCTTCCAATAATTACATTAATAGTATTTTCATTTAATACTTCACCATTAAATATTTTATTCGAAGGATTTACTTTAGAATGGTATGGCAAACTATTTAGCAATACAACTTTATTAGAGGCGTTAAAAAATACTATAATAGTTAGCGTTGTTAGTACAGGAATATCTACTTTTATCGGAACATTGGCAGCGATAGGATTACAGAAATATAATTTTGTTGGCAAAAACTTCATTAATAAATTATTATATGTACCAGTAGTAATACCAGAAATTGTACTTGGAATATCGTTATTATCAGTATATACATTATTAAAATTAAACTTGGGATTAGGTACATTAATAGTATCTCATATAGCTTTTTCGATACCATTTGTTATTATAAGTGTAAGAACTGTCCTTAATTCTATGAATTTACAAATAGAAGAAGCTGCTCATGATTTAGGAGCAAATGACTTTAAGACACTTACTAATGTAATAATACCAGAAATAATGCCAGGAATAATATCGGGTGCAACTTTAGCATTTACTTTATCACTTGATGATGTTATTATTAGTTATTTTACTGCAGGACCAGGTAGTAATACTTTACCTTTGCAAATATATGCAATGATAAAAACAGGAATAACACCTGATGTTAATGCTCTTACTACTTTAATGATTTTAGTAATAATAACCGTATTAATTATTTCTTCATTAATTCAAGTAAGAAAAATGAAAAAGGAGTATGCAAGATGAAAAAGATAATATTATGTATAACTATATTATTAATATTAACTGGCTGTACACAAGATAATAATGAAGTAGTAAATATTTTAAACTGGTCTTCATATATTCCTGATGAAGTAATAAGAGATTTTGAAAAAGAATATGGAATAAAAGTAAATTATAGTACATATTCCTCAAATGAAGAATGTTTAGCTAAATTAAGTTCGGCAAAAGAAGGAACTTATGATTTAGTGTTTCCTAGTGATTATATGATTGAACTTATGATTAAAAGGAATTTAATTCAAAAAATAGATAAAAGTAATTTAGATAATTTAGAAAATATTAATTATAATTATTTAAGCTATAATTATGATTATTATAATGATTATTCACTACCTTTTTTAGCAGCATCAGTAGTACTTGTATATGATAGTGAAAAAATCAAAGATGATATAACATCTTATAATGATTTATTAGATAGTAAATATAAAGGGGAAATCATATTATTAGATGATCAAAGAGTGGTTATAGGTATGGCTCTTATGGCTTTAGGATATGATATGAATGATACTGATAGTGACCATTTAGAAGAAGCTAAAGACTGGCTATTAAAACTAAAAGAAAATGTTAAAGCTTTTGATAGTGATAGTCCTAAAACATTCATGATTTCTAAAGAAACATCCATCGGAGTTATTTGGAATGCCGAAGCAGCTTTAGCAATGGAAGAAAATAAAAATTTAAAAGTAGTGTATCCATCTGAAGGATTTTCTGTTAGTATAGATAATTTTGCTATTCCAAAAGGTGCAAAAAATATTGATAATGCATATTTATTTATTGATTATATTTTAGAAGGAGAAGTAATGCAAAAAATAATTGAAGCCTATCCATATAAGAATGTTAATTTAGAAACACAAAATTATTTATCTGATACATATTTAAATAATGACGCCTCAAATATATCTGATTTGATGTTTAGTACTGGTAGTTTTGTAGAAAATATTGGTGACAAAATAGAATTATATGATAAAGTTTGGGCTGAAATAAAATAACGACATAGTGTAAAAAAAGTGTCGTTTTTTATTGACTGTAAAAAAAGTTTAGTGATATAATTTAATAGGATAGGAGGAATAGGAAATGGCAAGAGTAAAAGATTTTGTTGATTCACAAAATTTTACTAAAGATGAGTTATTAGACATTGTTAAACTTGGTATTATTATTAAAAAGAATATCAAGGCTGGTTATCCATTAAATGTTTTATATCACAAAACTTTAGGTATGATTTTTGAACAACCATCAACAAGAACTCGTGTTTCATTCGAAACAGCAATGACTCAATTAGGCGGTCATGCACAATATTTGGCCCCAGGTCAAATACAACTTGGTGCACACGAAAATTTAAAAGATACTGCAATGGTTTTAGCAAGACTAACAGATATTTTAATGGCTCGTGTAATCAAGCATTCTAGTGTTGAAGCGCTAGCAAAATATGCTTCAGTACCAGTAATTAATGGTATGAGTGATTATAACCATCCAACTCAAGAGATGGGAGATATCACAACAATTTTTGAACATATGCCAAAAGGTAAAAAGTTTGAAGATTTAAAAATTGTTTTCGTAGGAGATGCTACACAAGTGTGTGCTTCACTTATGATGGTAACTACTAAACTTGGGGGTAACTTTGTTCAATTTGGACCAAAAGGATTCCAATTAAAAGAAGAATTCCAAGAAATAGGTAGAAAAAATTGTGCTGTATCAGGCGGAAGTATGTTAATTACTGATAATGCCGAAGAAGCACTAAAAGATGCTGATTTTATCTATACTGATGTATGGTATGGATTATATGAAGCAGAACTTTCTGAAGAAGAAAGAATGAATATATTCTATCCAAAATATCAAGTGGATATGGATATGATTAAAATGGCTTCACCTAACGTAAAATTTATGCATTGCCTACCTGCTAAAAGAGGTGAAGAAGTAACTGATGAAGTTATTGATTCAGAGTATTCAATAGTAATTGATCAAGCAGAAAATAGATTAACAGCTATGAGAGCATTACTTGTATACTTTATGGACAAGATGGATGAAACAATAGAAATTTGTAAGAAAAATTTAGGAGAATAATAGGAGTTTATTATGAAAAAGAAGAAATTTAGATTATTTGATGCCATTCTTGCAACAGTTTGTATTACATTAGTAGCAGAATCTGTAACACCTACTGCTGCAATTGGTAATTCGCAATATTTTTGGTGGTTATTCCTTATTATTGCTTTCTGTGTACCTTATGGTATGATTTCAGCAGAATTAGGAACTACTTATCAAAGCGAAGGGGGAATGTATGATTGGGTAAAAAGAGCATTTGGAGCTAAATGGGCTTCACGTGTTGCTTGGAATTATTGGATAAATTTCCCACTTTGGATTGCATCACTTGCAGTAGCAGTAACTGATGTAATTGCTGGTATATTTAATTTAGAATTAAATATATGGGTACTTTTAATATTACAACTTGGCTATACTTGGTTGGTTAGTTTCCTTGGAACTCAAAGAATAGGAGAAAGCAAATGGACTGTTAATATTGGAACATTCTTTAAAATCTTATTTATGGTTTCATTAGGACTTTTAGGTATTTATTGCTTTATTAAAACTGGAGAAAGTGCAAATCCTATTGAAAGCGCAATAGATTTACTTCCTTCAATGGATTTATTAAGTTTATCTTTCTTATCAGTTATTATATTTAATTTCTTAGGATTTGAAGTAGTTGCAACTTTTGCAGATGATATGGAAAATCCTAGTAAAGAAATTCCTAAAGCATTAATATATGGTGGACTATTAATGGCAATATTCTATATTTTACCTGCAACAGGTGTAAATATAGCAATGAGCTTGGAACAAGCAGAAGCTGCAGGTATAACTGATAGTTTTAGTATTTTACTTTCTAATTTAGGAGTTAATGCTGATTTGATTAGAGCTATTGTAATCGCTGTGGGACTTATGTTTATTTATACAATGGTTGCTAACATTGTTTCTTGGTCGTTTGGAGTTAATTCTGTTGCTAAATATTCAGCAGATGATGGAGGACTTCCAAAAGTATTTTCTAAAACAAACAAACAAGGAGTGCCTTATATGGCATCAATTATGAATGGTGTAGTAGCTACAGTTATTGTTGTAATTGGACTAATATTAGGACAAGTTTCAGAAACTGCTAGTAATTTATTCTGGACTTTCTTCTCACTTAGTTTAGTAACATTACTTACGAGTTACATCCCATTATTCTTAGCATTTATTAAATTAAGAAAAACTGATAAAACAAAAAGAGTATATAAAGTTCCTGGAGGTCCAGTAATGACTGCTCTTATGGCTTATGTACCATTTGTATTATTAGTATTAAGTATTATCTTTACTTTGTTTGGAGATTTCACAAAAGAATATATCGATGCAAATATTCCATTAATATTAGGTGTAGTTGTATCACTTATTATTCAAGAAATCCTTGCTGCTAGAGTAAAGAATGAAAAAGTAAAAGAAAAATAATAAACTAGAAAAGAGGTATAATTTGAAAAGATTAAATAGTAAACCAATTGATGATGGTTATAGAATGCCTGGTGAATTTGAACCACATAGAGGTACTTATATGATATGGCCTGAAAGACCAGATAACTGGAGATTTGGTGGAAAACCTGCTCAAAAAGTATTTGTAGAAGTAGCAAACACAATTGCTAAATACGAGCCTATTACTATGGTAGTTTCTAATGAACAATACGCAAATGCTAGAAATATGTTAGATCCAAAAGTAAGAGTAGTTGAAATGAGCAATAATGACTCATGGATGAGAGACTGTGGAGCTACATTCCTAGTTAATGATAAAGGCGGTTTAAGAGGAGTAGATTGGTACTTTAATGCTTGGGGAGGACTAGTAGATGGACTATATTTCCCTTGGGATAAAGACGATGCTATTGCTAGAAAAATGTGCGAACTTGAAGGATGCGATAGTTATAGATTAGATGATTTCATTCTAGAGGGTGGATCAATTCACGTTGATGGTGAAGGAACTGTAATGACTTGTGCTGAAACATTACTTAGACCAGAATCAGGTAGAAATGTTCCTAATATGACTAAAGAAGAAATAGAAAAAACTTTATGTGATTATTTAGGATGTACTAAAGTATTATGGGTTCCAGAAGGAATTTATAATGACGAAACAAATGGACATATAGATAATATTTGTAACTTTGTTAGACCAGGTGAAGTAGTACTTGCATGGACTGATGATGAATCTGATCCTCAATATGCAATCAGTAAAAAAGCACTTGAATATTTAGAAAGTGAAACTGATGCTAAAGGAAGAAAATTAAAAATACATAAATTATATGTACCAAAACCTGTATTAATTTCTGAAGAAGAAAGTGAAGGAGTAGATGCTGTTGAAGGAACTCTTCCTAGACAAGTAGGAGATAGATTAGCAGCTTCATATGTAAACTATTATACAGGTAATGGATTTGTTGCAGTTCCAGTATTTGGAGATCCTAACGATCAAAAAGCAATTGACTTACTTACAGAATTATATCCTGATAGAGTAATTGAGCCAATTTATGCAAGAGAAATTTTACTTGGAGGAGGAAACATTCACTGTATAACTCAACAAGTACCTCTTGGAGAGAAAAAATAATAAAAGGACATAGAAATATGTCTTTTTTTCTTGTTTTAATTATTATTTAATGTTATAATTTATTTGAATGCAGAAGGGAGGGATTTAAATGGCAGTTAAAGTTAAAGATAATAATTTGGATTTAGCACTTAAACGCTTTAAAGTACAAGTTGCTAAAAGTGGAACCCTTTCTAAAGCTAGAGAAAGAGCTGAAGGTTATAAAAAACCTGGAGTTAGAAGAAAAGAAGAAAAGAAAATTAATACAATTAATTCTAGAAGAAATAATAGAAATTACTAAGAGGGATGAATATGAATTTAAATGATAGAATAATGAATGATTTAAAAGAAGCTATGAAAAATAAAGATAGTTTTAAATTAAGTGTTATTAGAATGGTTAAAGGTGCCATTCAACTTGAAAAAATTAATAAAAAAAGAGATTTAAATGATGAAGAAGTAATAGATGTTATTTCCAAACAAATTAAACTTAGAAAAGATTCTATTAATGAGTTTGAAAAAGCTGGTCGTAATGATTTAGCGGATACTACTAAAAAAGAAGTAGAAGTGTTAAATGAATATATGCCAGAACAATTATCTAGTGAAGAAGTAAATAAGATAATTGATGAAGCTTTTGCTAAAGTTAATCCAACTTCTCAAAAAGATATGGGATTAATTATGAAAGAAGTAACTCCTAAAGTTAAGGGTAAAGCTGATATGGGAGAAGTTAGTAGAATAATCAAAGAAAAGTTAAATAATATATAAAAATAAACAGATACTAGTTATCTGTTTTTAATTTGTCATCCCTTTTTTTATATTATTTAAAATAGTATATTTAGTTTCTTCATCACTATTATTCCAAGCAAGTTCAAATAATACTCCAAGTCCAAGTAAAGGATCTTCCTCTTTTGAAGAAATAGATGTATCAATTGAATTTTTAATATCTTCTATAGTATCTTCTTTAAAATTACCAATAATAAATTTTCTTATATCTATATCCATAATATCACCGTTATTAATATGTATAAATGTAAAATAATTATACATATTATTGATATTTTTATATTGATATGCTAAAATTATCTATGAAAATGGAAGGTGAATATATGAGAATAGAAGCAATTATTATTATAGTTATTATGGGGATTATAGCCTTTATTACATTTTATATTATAGGAAAATATAATAAATTAAAATTATCCGAAAGTATAATTATTAATAAATGGAATGCTGTTGATAAATTAATAAATGAAAAAATAAAAGTTTTATTGAAAACAATAACTTTTTTGAAAGAACATATCAAAGAAGAAGAAGTTACATACAATGATACAAAAATTATAATAGATAACTATAATAAATTAACTAATATTAACGATAAAATTAATGAATACAGTAATTTAGAAGAATCTTTTGATAGATTATATAATATAGTAGAAACTAATTCTAAAATTAATAGTGATGTAGAATATAATATGTTAAAAGAAGAAAATGATAGTATTAATAGTAAAATAGAATATAGTAAAGAATTTTATAATAACGAAGTTAATGTTTTTAATAGTAAAACTTCAAGTTTTATCTCTAATTTAGTAGTAAAAATGTTTGGTTTTAGTAAATATAATATATTTAGATAAAATGAAATTTGAATATAATGATAATCTATATAATGTTAATATAGTTAGAAAAAATAATAAAAATACTTATATTAGAGTTAAAAATAATGAAATATATGTAACTACTAGTTATTTTTCTACAGATAAAAGCATTTATAAACTAATTAATGAAAATAGAGATGCTATTATTAAAATGATTGATAAAAGTAATAAAAAAGTAGATAATAGTTTTAAAATATTTGGAAAAAGATATACCATTGTGTATGGTGAATCGTTTAAAGAAGTGGAAATATCTGATGATATTATTTGTGCTTATGACAATAAAATGCTAAATAAATATCTGACAAAATATATAAATAATGTTTATGGTGAACATCTTAATTATTGGTATGATAAGTTTGAGGAAAAAATACCTATACCTAACCTAAAAATAAGAAAGATGACTAGTAGATGGGGAGTATGTAATTTAAGAAATAAGAATGTAACATTAAATCTTGATTTATTTAAATATGATATTAAGTGTTTAGATTATGTTATTGTTCATGAACTTTCACATTTTATATTTCCTAATCACAGTAAAGATTTTTGGAATTTAGTTGGTAAGTATTATCCTAATTATAAAGAAGTAAGAAAGATATTAAAAAGTTAGAATTAACTTTCTTTTTTTTAAGTATTATTATATAATATTTTTTAGGAGGAGTAACCATGTTAATTACATCATTAAATAATGAACACATAAAAGAAATAATAAAATTAAAAGAAAAAAAATATCGCGATTTATCTAATACTTTCTTAATTGAAGGAAGACATTTGGTGTTAGAGGCCCATAGAGAAAAAAAAATAGTAGAATTAATTTTAGAACAAGATGAATTATTTCCTCTTGATACAAATACTTTATACGTGTCCTCTAATGTTATGAAAAGATTATCTGATTTATCTACACCATCAAATGTTATGGCAGTAGTAGAAAAACTAGATGAGAAACCAATAGGAGAAAAAATATTAATATTAGATAACATTCAAGATCCAGGAAATTTAGGGACAATTATAAGAAGTGCTGTGGCTTTTAATTTTGATACGATTGTACTTAGTCCTGGTACAGTAGATTTATATAATCCTAAAGTAGTTAGATCTACCCAGGGAATGATGTTTCATATTAATATTATTGTTAAGGAACCTGTAAGTTTTATAAATGAATTAAAAAATGAAGGATACAAAATTGTAGGAACTAAAGTAACTAATGGAGTAGATGTAAGAGATTCAAAAACTTATTCACATTTTGCATTAATTATTGGAAATGAAGGCAAGGGAATGAGTGAAGAATTAAGCGAATTATGTGATGAGTATTTATATATAAAAATGAATGATCAATGTGAAAGCTTGAATGCTGCTGTTGCAGCTTCAATTCTAATGTACGAGATTAGTAATAAATGAAATATGTATATTTAGGTAAAATTGCTAATACTCATGGCATAAAAGGAGAGCTTAGAATACTTTCTAATTTTAAATATAAAAGTAGAGTATTTAAAAAAGGATTTAAAGTATATATAGGAAAAGAAAAGACTGAAGAAGAAATAGTTACCTATAGATCTCATAAACAATTTGATATGATTACTTTAAAAGGTTATAATAACATTAATGATGTTTTAAAATATAAATCATTAAATGTATTTATAAATAAAGAAGATTTGACTTTGAATGAAGATGAATATTTAGATGAAGACTTAATTAATTTATCAGTAATATGTGAAGGAGAATGTATTGGTAAAGTTCAAAAAATAGAAAAATATCCGCATCAAGATATATTTGTAATTACAAATAATGATAAAAAATATTTAGTTCCTTATGTAGAAGAATTTATAAAAGAAATTAATTTAGAAGAAAAAACAATGGTTATTAATAATATTAAAGGATTGATAGAATGAAAATAGATATTTTAACACTATTTCCTAGTATGTTTACAGGATTTATTAATGAGTCAATAATTAAAAGAGCAATTAATAATAATTTAGTAGAAATAAATATTCATAATATAAGAGATTATTCTCCATTTAAAAATAAACAAGTAGATGATTATCCTTTTGGAGGGGGACCAGGAATGGTTCTTATGTGTGAGCCAATCTTTAAGGGAGTTGAAGACTTAAAAAAAGAAAATACTAAAGTAATTATGTTAACACCAAGTGGAGAAGTGTTTAATCAAAAGGTTGCTACTAAATTATCAAAATTAGAACATATAATACTGTTATGTGGACATTATGAAGGGTTTGATGAAAGAATTAAAACGATAGTAGATATGGAGATATCTATTGGAGACTATATACTAACTGGCGGGGAAATTCCTGCAATGGCAATTACAGATACTATTGTAAGATTAATCCCAGGAGTTATTAATAATGAATCATTAGATAGTGAATCATTTAACGATAACTTACTTGATTATCCAGTATATACAAGACCAGAAGTTTTTAGGGGAATGAAGGTTCCAGAAGTACTTTTAAGTGGGCATCATGCTAATATTGAAAAATATCGAAAAGAAGAACAACTTAGAATTACTAAAGAAAGAAGAAAAGATTTATTAGGAAGTGATATTCATGGACAATAAAAACTTTTATATAGAGAAAAATAAACAAACTAATGAAACTGTATATATTGAATATGATAAAATAAAGGGATATAATATAACCCCAAAAACTAAAAAAGAAGATGCTATTGAAGTAAATAAAATAGTAATTGTATCTCCAACGTTAAGTGAAAAAATTATTAAGAAAAAAATAGAACATAAGATAGCACATTTATTTAAGGCTTTAGAAGAAATTGCTGAATCTGGAGGTAGTGATGAAGGGACTATTAGAAATACTTTAATAGATGCTGAAAGATTAAAACTTATGATTATTAATAACTATATTAAATATTTAGGAAATACTTATGCTAGTTTAACTTTAAAGAAAATAGAGTTAATCATAAATGAACTTAGAATTGGATTATATAAATCACATCAAAAAGAATTAGTTAGTTATTATATTAATAATTATGAACAAGAAGTAGAAGAAACAAAAGGACGTCGTGGGAGATAGTCCTTTTTATGTAGATTTTTTTGAAAATTTATTATATAATGGATATGGTGAAAGATATGAAAGATAAAAGAATTGTTTTTATGGGAACACCAACTTTTGCAGTTCCTATATTAGAGTCTTTAATAGAAAACTATAATGTTGTTTTAGTAGTAAGTCAACCCGATAGGGAAAAAGATAGAAAAGGGAATATAATTGTGACTCCAACTAAAGAAGTGGCAATTAAGAATAATATACCTGTTTATCAACCTTTAAAAATAAGAGAAGAATATCAAACGATATTAGATTATAAACCGGATATTATTATTACATGCGCTTATGGGCAAATAATTCCTGATGTAATACTAGATTATCCTGAATATGGATGTATTAATGTTCATGGATCATTACTTCCTAAATTAAGAGGAGGAGCACCAATTCATCATGCCATAATAAATGGTGATAAAGTAACTGGTATGACTATTATGTACATGGCTAGTAAAATGGATGCCGGAGATATTATTAGCTGGAGGAGTCTAGAAATTGGAGAAAATGATAACTTAGACTATATATATGATAAAATGTCTTATCTTGGAAGAGATTTACTTATAGATACTCTACCTAGCATATTTAATAAAACTAATACAAGAATAAAACAAGATGAAAATTTAGTTACTTTTGGCTTGAACATAACAAAAGAAGAAGAAAAAATAGATTTTAATAATTCATCTTTTGATATTCATAATAGGATTAGGGGACTATCTTCTATTCCTGGTGCTTATGCTATATTAGATAATAAAAGAGTAAAAATATATGAAAGTTTTATTACTGATAAAGAGAGTAAAAGTGATCCTGGAAAAATAATTGATATAAATAAAGATGGTATATATGTAGCTACTAAAGACAAAGTTATTAGAATTACTGATATAAAATTAGAAGGTAAAAAGAGATGTAAAATTAAAGATTTTATCAATGGTATAAAAAAAGAAGATTATATAAATAAAAAGTTTGTATAAAAAGGAGTTATTATGAAATTTAATGAATTAAAAGATAAATGGGGAGATCCAAAAGAAAAAGCTAAAATTCAATTAATATTATTTTTAATATTTATAGTTTTTGCAGTAATATTTACAAGATTAACTACTAATTATAGTGATAATAATGACTATGATAATCAAATAGGGAATATAATTAATAATAATGATAATTTAGATTTGATTAATAATAATTATAACTATAATATCAATATTGATATTATGACTAGTAATAATAATAAAAATGTTACATATGGTGGTATTAGATATGATGATAAGATGATAATTAGTAAAAAAATTGATGATAATATAAAAAATTATTATATGGAAAATAATGACTATTATGTATATACAGATGAAGGGTATATTTTATCAAATATAGATGAAGTATATGATGTTATTAATTATAATTATTTAAGTATTGAGAATATAAAAGAATATATAAAGAAGGGCATTAAAGATGATAATACTTATTTAATAAAAGTTAGTAATATTAATTTAGATTCTGTTAGTAAAGAATATATAACAATAGAAGTTAATTCTATTACTGATGGTGTTGAATTGAATATAGATTATTCTAATTTACTTAAAAATGATGATATAATTTCTTGTAAAATAAAGTATACATTTACTGATATAAATAAAATAACTGAAGCTGATATAATTTCTCAAAAATATATTGAAAAAAAGTAAAAAAAGTGTTATACTTTAAGTGTAGTGTATGTATGGTAGCATAAACTATATAGATTATAAAAGAAAAAAGAAGGGAGGGTAAGTTATGAGTTGGTTCTGGAGAATCTTTGGATGGCACTAACGAAGTGACAACCGTTCAATTATGTTGAGCGGTTGTTATTTGTTCTATATATATTGTAATTTATTTATAAAATATTGTAATTTTATTGTTTTTTTTTCACCTTTTTGCTACAATTGTAGTAAGGTAGGTGTTTTAGATGAGAAAAGAAAAAAAAGTAGGTATTCCTGCATTATATATTAGTATTTGTGTAGTACTATTATATTTTATTTGGCCATATTTTGTTAATGCAATATTGGCTGTTTTAGGAGTTAAGGGAGATTCTATAGTATATGGGAGTTTGATTGCTAATTTTTTATTGCTATTCTTAATTATTTTAATATATTATAATGAAATAAAAGTTGATTTTATTAATTATAAGAAAAACTTTAAGAAATTGTTTTTGAGTGGAGGTAAAATCTTTATTATAGGTATTATTATTTACATGATAGTATCTATAGTCATTGTAGGATTATTCCCTGAAGGATCTAACGAGAGCGTTGATAGCTTGTTATATATATATGATAAGTCGCCGTTTTTATTATTGATAAGCACTTTATTCTATTTCCCAATAGTAGAAGAATTGGTGTTTAAGAAAACTTTTAAAGGTTTTATAAATAATAAATGGATTTTTGTAATAGTTACTGCTGTCATGAATGGATTTTTTGAAATTGTTTTCAGTTGTACAGATATGATTGGAGTAATAAATGCTTTACCGTTAGTGGTTTTTTATGGAATGTTATCTTATATATATTATGAAACTAATAATATAGTTGTTTCAATATCATTTCGTATGATATATAATATGATTCCATGTATTGGAGCGTTATTAAATGTTGCATTAATATTATTATAAGAAAGAGGTGAGTTTTATATGAGAAATAAATTTAAATATTTTATATTGTTAGTTGCATTTTTAGCAATACCACAACGTGCTAATGCTATTTCATATAATGAGACTCCTAATAACATATCTTCTTTAACTAATTTTAATGCAATTATTCAGTCTGGGGCGGTAATGAATAACCCAGCAGATGCCAATAATTTTAATATAATTATAATAGGAATGATTGTAATAATATTGATTCTAGTTGGAGCAGCAATGTTTGCTTCTAAGAAGTAATATTATTTTTTCTTTTCTTTTTTTTATTTTTAAGGTATAATATGTTTGTTGAGGTGACTAACTATTAAAAGTCAATAGTAAAATTGAAAATAAAATAGTTTGTTATAATTTTGGGGTGTGATCCAC
>CALVPR010000024.1 GCA_944351765.1 uncultured Bacilli bacterium | reverse complement strand
AGTCAAAAAGAAACCCTTTGTGTATAAGGATTTCTTTAATTTTTCTCTGATAATACAAAATCTATGATAAAGTATATGGATCTGTTGATGTTCCGGTACCTCCAGTTACTTTTACTTCATGTTTCAAATATAATGCTGGTTTTATATCTCTTATTTTTGTTGGTAATGAAGCTCCTAAATTACCTGATGAATAAATTTCTATTATTGAAGAATTATAAAAACTTTGAGGTGTTATTGTCCATTGATCCTCATTTACATTTTTAAGCCACGCCATATCACGACAATTTGCTTGATCATATTCCCAATTAGTATTCGTACATTTTGATAAATCACTAGAATATAAATAATCAGATGGATACATGAGTGCTATTTTACCTAGCCATGTAGCTTCATTACCAGGAGGAACTACATTGCTTCTTTCTTCTTTATAAGCTTCATCAGGTGGAGTGTACTCTTCCGTTCCTCCTAAGTTCCATACAACTGTATCAATTAACTGTTGTGAACTAGAGTCTATATTTTTTAAATAGGTATTGTTAAAATATGTATTTAACGTAGATACATTCCATGACAAACTACCTGTAGTATCCCATGCACGACTTGAAAGAGAATTATTTCTAATTATTTTTATCCTATCCGATGTATTACCGTTACCATCATCTATATCTTTAAACACCCCTATTATTCTCCATAATTCATTATTAAACGATACATAGTTGTTGGGATTTGCCCCATAATACCTAATATTTCCACCAATATCAACCATTAAAGACAAATCGTCTATTTTTGTATATTCAACATTATTATATTTATAATTTAATGCTGATAAAATATTATAATTATACATATTTTGGATAAATTCAGCAAAATATCCCATATTTTCTGCAGCTTTCCCAGTAGTACATTCACAGTATTCTAACCATTCACCATCGATATTTTTATAATTACATTTACTAGTACACTCTATTGTTGAATTACAACCACTTTCCCCTACTTCACTGGGACTTACTATATCTAATATCGGTTGTTGCCCTTCTTCATATATTAACTGCTCAATTCCTTGACTTTCAGTTGCATATCCTGTTACTACACCTATTTCCATTGTTACTTCAATATCACTATTATTTTTTATTGATATAGGTATAGTTACTTTGCTATTTTCATTTAATTGCCCTTGAGATATTCCGGTTGTATCTGTTATTTCTGCTATTACTATTCCTTCTGGTAATGTATTAGGATTTATCATCTTATAATATAAACCATAAGTTATACTTCCATACATATCATTTTCTACTATTGCATTAAATCTTAACTCTGTTTTAGAACTTACTGTTAATTCTTGTGTCCCATTTATTTTAAATGTATAATTCATAATCGTATTCATATCTATAACATTATTCATCTCTACACTTGAAGTAAACATTGCATACGTTGAATATAAGGATAATATTATTAATCCCATCACTATTATACCTAGTAAATAATTCTTTTTCATTTATGCCTTTTCCTAAATTAGTTATTAAAACATGTAACCTTTTTACCCACTCTTATTAGACAAAAAACTATAGCAAACAATTCTAGTTTTCTAAAACTTTACTATAGTTTTATAATTTTCAGTATTTTTATTAACAAATAAGTAAAATTATCATCAAACTTACAAGTGGTTGATTTGACTGAATATATATATATTCAGTTATTAAATTTCTCTCATTCGTAAATTAGTGAGTTATTTACTCTACTGTTTACATTATTAATATATCACAATTTGTAATAGTTAGCAAGATTTTTTCTTAACTTTTTGCTTTTCATAATATAAGAATTTAAAGATATTAAAATTAAATAATAAGATACTTAAATTAGAAATAATAATTACTAGGTCTGCTAATGCACCTGAATATGATAATACACTAAAATCATATATGAACCAAATGCTATAAGAAATAATCGCCCCAATTACCACAAATCTTTTTTTCTTTGTTAAAGAATATCCATCTATTAAACTAGCAATTATTGGTAATATATCTATTAAGCTTATTAATGATATAAGACCTCCTAATATTCTAACAGGTATGCTTATTAAATAAATAAGATTATCTTTAGTTGTTTTGTAATATCCATAATCAAATATTATTTCAAAGAAACATATAAATAAGCCTCCATAAGCTCCTAATAAAAGATAATGAATGCAGTATAAAATATTACCTATTATTTGAAATATAATTATTTTATTAGTATTCTTTCGATGATAACTAAGAATTAGAAATACCCATGCTATTATTCCTAATATCTGTATAAGTATAAAGTGCATATTCGTTACATCCTCCATTATATAATTAATTACCAAGAAAAAGAGGTTACCCTCTTATACTTCTGTAATTACTGTTATTATCATTGGTTTATTTCCTGTTTGTATACTTAAATATTTTCCTATTTCATCTCTAATAGTTGTTTTTATTTTAGTATACTCAACATAATTATTATTAGTATTATCCTTAATAATTTTACTACACATTTCTTTTAAAGTATTTAAAAGTTCTGTACTATCTTTTACATATATAAATCCTCTTGTTAATATTTCAGGGCCACATAATATTTCTTTTGTTTTTTTGTTTAACGTTGTAGATACTATCATAATACCATTATCTGATAACATTTCCCTGTCTTTTAAAACAAGTTCTCCAATATCATCTGAAGAATTACCATCAATTAAAACACTTCCATTTGGCACTTTAGAATAGTCTTCTATTAATTTACCATTTATAAACGTAGCAACATCTCCATTTTGTTTTAAAATTATATTTTCTTCTGGTATTCCTACTTTAACAGCCAAATCTGCATTAGCAACTTGCGTATAATATTCTCCTTTTATAGGGAAATAATATTTAGGTTTCATAAGATCAATCATCATCATTAAATCTTCTTGCGAAGCATGATGTGATAAATATTTTCCATCAGTTAAAGGAACAACGGTTGCATCAAGTTTAGCTATTTCATCTAATATATGATAAAAAGTCTTTTCTCTTCCCTCATATAAAGGAACAGCAATAAATATAGTGTCTGTTGGTTTTATTTTTACAAATTTATCATATCCATTTACTATTTTTAAAATATTAGAATATGGTTTTTCTCTTTCATCAGAAGTAAGAACAATAGTATTATTATCATTAATATTAGATAAATCCCCAATTGTATTTTTATCCACATCCAAATATCCATTTAATATTGCATTATTTATTATATTTTGTAATCTTTTTCCCATTATTACTACTTTTCTATTTGTCTTTGATACTTCATTAAATAACTCTTGTATTCTATATAAATGAGAACTTAATACATTAAATATAATTCTTCCATCTGCTTTATTTAAAGTTTCTTTTATTAAAGGACTAATACGATGATTAGGAGCAGTGTGTCCCCCATTATCAGCATACATGGACTCTGCAAGTAGACATAATACACCTTGCTTTCCTATATATGCAAGTTTTCCCATATCTGTTTCATAATTTCCACGCATAAGAGAATCAAAGACAAAGTCTGATGCATAAAAAATAACACCATCATTTGTATATATTGCATATCCTAAATTATCTGGAATAGAATGTGACAAACTTACAGGAAATACCTTTATATCATCAAAAACTAAACTTTTATAAGGTTTTATCTCAATTAAATTATTTGTATTTAATTTATAAGTTTCAAATTCTCTTTTTACTATATCAATAGTAAATTTAGCACCATATATATTTATTCCATTCAAGTCTCCCATAATATCAGTAAGTGCTCCAATATTTTCATCATGTCCATGTGTTAAAAATATACCTTTTATTCTTTCTTTATTTGCTACTAAATATTCAATATTAGGAATCATGTAATCTATTCCTAATGTATTTTCATCTGCATATTTTAGTCCGGCTTCTATTACAAAAATATTTTTATCAATTTCTACTACATACATATTTTTACCGTTTTCATTAAGTCCGCCTAAACCAAATATTTTAATTTTACTCATTTTTCTCCTTTCCTTAATAAAGTATAAAGACTATATAATTATATCAAACATTTTAGAATATTACAAGGTTTCTTTTAATAGATTTATATTGGATGGTGAAATATGAATATTATAGATAAAAATTTTTATGCCTTAGTAAACATGTTAAAACAAATGAATTCAGAAGAAATTTTTGAAAATATTAAATCAAATTATATGAAAGTTCATCCTGATACTAGAGCTTCTATCGAAAAATTTGTTAATAGTTTTAATTATTGGAATACATTAGATTCTAATAATAATGATTATAATTTAATATATGAAAAAGCAATTTCATTACATGATCATTTAGAAGATTATATTTGGCTATATCAAAATTTAAATGACTACCGTTCAAAAAAACTATTATACGGGATTTTAAATAACTGGTACAATTATGACTTTACAACTTTAAAAGAATGTTATGATAATACGTTTAAACATTATTTTGATTTAAACTTAATACCAACGTGCAATAACTTAAATTTTGTTGATTTAGGTGCATTTACAGGTGACACTATATCTGACTATATTAATATATATGGAGAAAAAGCTTACAACAAAATATATGCTTATGACATAACTAAAAAAAGTATTGCCAAAATGAAAAATAATTTATCACAATACAATAATATAATATATAAAAATATGGCTATATCTGATAAAGATGAAATACTTTATATGAAAGAAAGTAATGTAGATCCTTCTGCTAATATAATAGATAGTAATGGAAATATCGAAATAAAAGCAACAACACTAGATAATGATATAAAAGAAAAAATAGATATTATAAAAATGGATATTGAAGGATACGAAGAAAAAGCTATAAATGGGTGTATAAATCACATAAAAAATGATAATCCTATATTATTGATATCTGTCTACCATAACAATGAAGATTTATGGAAATTACCTAAAATGATTTATAATATAAACACTAATTATAATTTTTACTTAAATAGCCATGGAAGCAATGTATTTCCAACCGAAATTGTCCTTGTATGTATACCAAAAAAATAATCTCAATCGAGATTATTTTTAGCAATTTATTTTGCTTTACATTTTTTTACTGCATAGTTATCATTTTTTGGAATAAATATATTTCTTATAAAATTACCAATTACAAAGGCTTCTTCACCATATCCTAATGTCTTTTCAGAAGAAGCAAACAACTGATTCACTAGCTCAAGATCTTTCTTTTCAGGATTAATTTTAGCTAATGCTTTTTGAATATAAGCATGAAAAGTATTTACTCCCATATCATTGTCATTTTTAGCAACATCAAAGTAAAACTGTGAATATGTATGATTTAATTGTTCTGTTAATTGTTGTTTTTGAGTTTCATCATCACTTTTAATCAAAGAATCAATAACATTAGAAATAACATCTTTATAAAGGTATGTTCCCATTTCATCTAAAGGGAATCCTAATTTTTCTAAACATTGAATTATCACAGTGTCAATATCTTGAGACATACTACAATTTTCTATTTGTTTTTCATATTGTTTTTTTGAAATATTAGCCTCTCTATTGGCATACAAGCTACTATAACTTAACATTGATCTTCTTTCTTCTTCATTAAAATGCCTTAATTGCTTTTCCATTTTGTATTCACCTTTCTTTCGTACAGTTAATTCTATTCTTTTAAAGCAAAAAAAATCACAGAACCAACTAAACAGCGACTCCGTGCAAATGCCCGTGTAGGTTTAAAAACCCGAGATAGCTCACAATAATGCTTATATCTCCTCACCACTGTTATAATTATACAGTTTTTTTTTATTTTTGTCAACTTTTATCAAAAATTTATAAATATTAAAACTATTTTGGATAAAAAAAACTGTTATAACAGATTTTTATTACTATTGTATTTTATTTATTAAATCTAAATATTGATTGGATAATTGTTCTGTATCAAATATTATTAATCCATCCTCTATTTGCCATGAGTTACTATTAGTACTTAAAAAATTAATAATTTCTTCTGAAGTATCTAAAAGTTCAATTATTTGATTAATAGACTCTTCGACAGTTCGATCTTCACTCGCTGCATCCATATCTCCCACATATTCATCTCTATATAAATCAGTATAATAACTATCTAATCCTTTGTTTTCTATATAAGACATTGCTTTTTCTTCAGTAAGAAAACTATAATAACTATTTTTTAATTCTTCTAATTTAGTCTTTGTTTCAGAAATATATGCTTTGGTTTCAATAAAATCAGGTCCGTCACTTTGATAATTTTCTACCGTTAATATAGAAACTAATTTATCATCATTTAATATATCAACAATTTGAAAGACACTGTCAAAAGCATCAGATAAATATTCTTTAAACGATGTTTCTACTACTTTATAATCTCCAGTAGTTACTGTTCGATTTAACATTTCTTTTACTTTATCAACATCAATATTTTCTTCATTTACAAGTAAATTAAGTTCATCTAATTCATTTTTTAATTTTTCTTCTTGTTTCAAGTCACTTACTACAAAATAACCAATAACCCCAATTATTAGTACTAATAATACACCTACTCCAATTAAAATTTTCTTTTTCATAACACTCCATCTCCTATTAGTTATAGTAATAATTTAGATAAATATTACTTAATTATATTATATAGTATTTTTATATAAAATGGAAGATTCATTTAACATTTATTATAATTTGTTATATTCGCTATCACTAACTGGCTGTAACCATTCATTTTCTGTATTAGAACCTGGAACTTCTATGGATATATGACTAAACCAAGAATCTTTTTTTGCACCATGCCAATGTTTAATATTAGGTTTTATAACAATAACTTTGCCAGGTTCCAATGATATTGCTTCTTTTCCTTCTTATTGATACCAACCATAACCAGCTGTACATATTAATATTTGTCCTCCACCACTTGTTGCATGATGAATATGCCAATTATTACGACATGATGGTTCAAATGTTACGTTTGCTAAAAATAATGGACTGTCATTAGGATCTACTAATGGATTTAAATAAGAGTTACCAACAAAATATTTAGCATACTTATCGTTAGGCATCCCTTTACAAAATACATTTGTTTTATCAAACTCTTCTCTATTCATTATCGTATACCTCCTTTGCCATATTAAATACTGCCCAAGCATTAGGCCATCCAGCATAAAATGCAACATGCGTAATAATTTCTGCAAATTCTTCTTTAGTTACACCATTTTTCTTAGCATTTATTATATGATACTTTAAACTACTATCTAAAATACCTTTGCTCATAAGAGCTACTACAGTAATAATTGATCTAGTTTTTAAATCTAATTCTTTTTCTCTTGACCAAACTTCCCCAAATAAAACATCATCATTTAATTCTGCAAATTTAGGGGCAAAAGCTCCTAATGAATCTCTACCTGCTGTTTGCTTAATCATATTTAACATCTCCTTTTATATATTATTTTTATTAATTAATTTCTAAACTTACTATAATATTATTTTTATCTTTTATGTTATCTAATACTTCTATATTATCTAATTTACCAATCTTTGTATAACTATATGATGTATTAAATGATTCATAAAAGATAACTAAACAATTATTACCATATAAGTAAATATCTCCTTTATTTATTTTACCTGGATCATAAGAATTAGTTGGTAAAGTAAAGTCTAAATATGAATAAAATTCATTACCATTTAAATTACTCATCGATAAATCTAATGGCATATTATTTACTAAAGCATCTACTGTTTCATTATCTTCTAAAGTAATAATATATTCTGTATTATCTATTAATAATTTAGCACTTTTACTATTTGAATTATTATTTATATTTAATGAATTTATCCAAGTAATTACTTCTTCTTTTGATGAATTAGAACTAAATCTCTTTCCATCTAATACATTTAATTTATTATTATAATTTCTAATATTATTAACACTTAATTCTATTCCAGATCCACCTGATGTACAAAACGGAATAATTGTTTTATTTTTTAAATTATAATTATCTAATAAAGTTAAAATAATTCTAGGTTCTTCTTCCCACCAAATAGGATATCCAAGATAAATAATATCATAATTTTCTAAATCTAATTTATTTGATATTTCTGGTCTAGCTTTTTCATCATTTTGTTCTCTATTTGCTCTAGAATTATTGTTATTATAATCTAAGTCTTCATTTGTATATACATCTTTTGGTATTATTTCTAAAATATCAGATGAAGTAATTTCACTTATATATTTAGCTATTTGTTCTGTATTGTTTGTAGCAGAAAAATATAAAACTAAAGATTTATTATTTATATTTGTATTTTCAATATTCATATCAGTTTTCTCCTTTTTAAAAAGACATATTATTAATATAATAATTATTATTCCAATTATTAAAATACTTATAATTTTTTTCATATTATTTTTAATTCTCCTTAAATAGATTCCAATATTTGATCATATATCACAAAATATTGTTCTTTTATGACCTAAAAGAGTCATACACAGTGATACTTTATCACTTTTAATAAATGTTTTATCCCAGATCCTTACTAAATTTAATTCTTCTTTCATCATTATCCTCCATTATTGACTAACATAACTATTAGCTCTATAATAATTATACAATCTAAACTTTGGTTTAGGTCAAGCATTCAAATAAAATTTGGAGGTAAATATGCAAATTGGAGAAATATCAAAGAAAACTGGATTATCAATATCAACATTAAGATATTATGATAAACATGGATTATTACAAAATATAGATAGATCAAATGGTGGTATAAGAAAATTTGATGATAAAGATTTAGAAGCGTTAAGAATAATCTTATGTTTAAAAACATCAGGAATGAAGATTTCTGAAATTAAACAATTTATGGATTGGTGTAGTAAAGGAGATACCACTATTGATAAAAGATTAAATATGTTCTATCAGCAAGAAAAAAATATCAATGAACAAATTGATATTCTTAATAAATCACTAAAATTAATTAAATTTAAACAGTGGTATTATGAAACTGCTAAAAGAGATGGCACTGAAAAGAATGTAAAAGATATGAATATAGATGATTATCCTGATGATATTAGAAAATTATATGAAGAAACTCACACAAATTAATGAGTTTTATTTTTTTAATTTAAACTATGAAGATGTACAAAATAATAAGATATATTATTATTAAAAAACATAACTAAAAAAATATATTTAATATACAATAAAAAAAGAATGTAATTTTACTTTATCATTATACATTCTTTTTTACTACTACACACATTGATTCATTAAATTCTGGAACATATTTAGATATCCATTTCTTTTCAATAATTAAACCATTATCTAATATCTCTTGTTCCAAAGTCTTCCAATCTACTATTTTACAAGACGTTGTAGCCACATTTATTTTTGTATTATTATTCATAATAGTACGTTCTGTATTTTTAAATGCTTCTTTTATATCCGATTGATAATTTTGTTTACCATTACCAATAACACATAATAAACATCTACCATTATCTTCTAAATGATTACGAATAAAGGAAAAATATTTATTTCTATGTTCACTTAATACAAACATGTGAAGTACTGCAATTGAATAAATATATTTAAATTTTTCATCTAAAGTATCTTCCATTATATCTAAACTTCTAAAAGATTTTATATATTTGTTATTTGATAATTTATTACACATATTAATAGCACTTATTGAATAATCAATTGCTAAAACATTATATCCTTTATCTAACAAATAAATAGCATCTCTACCTTCACCACATCCTAAATCAAGTATTCTATCTTCTTTGGTTATTTTATAATCCCCTATAAATTTAATTATATCTGGTGTATTTAAAATAGACGCCCAAAGCATATTTGCTTTATGTACTTGTTTGTATCTTTCTTCATAAGCTTTATAATAATTATTATACATATATCCTCCATAATTTTTTTACATTATAATTGTAAAATATATAATCAAATTTAATATACTATCAAAATTTTACTTTTCTTCAATACAATTAATATCTTTATTATCTTTTGTTTTTAATAGAGATATATATTTTTTTGCTTTAACAAAAACATATTTAGAAAATATTTTTTTAGATATGGCATATCCATTTTGGTAATCAACAACATTATATTTTCCAAAATCATATTGTAATAATATATCTCCAATATCCATAATAATGTTACGTCTTAATTTAGATAATTCAACATCGTCATACTGATCAACCTTCATTAGTAATCTAGCGTACTTTTTTGCCAATATATTTAATTCCTTTCTATTATTTTTTATTATTAGTTTTATATCATCTGTTAAATTATCTTCTTTATTCTCAATACTTTTTTCTTCTATTCTTTTATTATCAGTTTCTTCGGTTGTATTTTTCAAAATATTTTTTGACTCTCTATACTCTTTTATAAATTTTTTTATAACTGTTGACCTTTCTTTTTCCAGAGAATCTATTTTTTCTTTTAAAGAATATATAACACTATCTATACATTTATAATTAACCTGGTTTCCTATATATTTATTAATTAAAGTATAACAAATTATATAAATATATTCGCAAGTAATACCATACTTAAATTCTTGTTCATTATCTATGTTAAATCTTTCTTCCCCAAACAGATTATTTAAATATATACATACATTTCTATCACTTTTAAAAACATTTTTTGCGTCAATGTACAACTCATTAGAAATATTCTTTAAATAAACTAATACTTCGTTAATAATATCATAACAATATTCTTTTTCCAAATTAAAATAATCATCAAAAAACACATTTCCATTTTGATTTACATAAATATTTTTAAAATTTTCTAGTGGTTTTCCATTAATAGATTGTCTTATAACTTTTTCTAAATCTTCTTTATAATTAACTTTAGGGATATTTTCAGTAATTACTTTGAATTCGTCCTCTAACTTATCTGCTTTTTCGTTATTGTTTCCATTGTCTATAATAATTTTTCCACCGTTACTTACTACACAAAAAATTGTTACTAATATTCCAATTCCGTTCAATATTAAACTTTCATAACATAATCCAATACATATTCCTATGATAAAGTCTTCAACAACGATCCAACCTATAAATGCTGCTAATAATTCGCTTATCAACGAATTTTGACCACCAAACTTAATATTATACAAAGAAAAAATTAATGTTCCAATAGTTCCTATATATAATAATGGATAATTATTTGTATAAAATCCATATACTCCTAAACAACTTAAAAGAAATGCTGGCATAACTTTTATCACTCCCTCATTAAAATTATCTATAAAATTTTTTATATTACCATTTTTTTATATTTACCAAATTTGTTATAAAAATATTTATTAATAAGATATTGTTCTGGTTAAATGGTAAGGCTTATATTTTTTTGTTTTATCTTGCCCTTTACTCCATATAAAATCATTTATATCAATTCTATCAATACTCTTACCAATTTGCTCCCATATATAATTTATAACTACAATCATACTAGCTCTAATTTCAACTTCATATTCACTATTCTCTTTTATTTCCGTTTTAGAATCTAATAATAAAGATAGTTCATCATCATACTCCAAAATACCAAATTCTTGCATTGCTTGTGGTATTTTATAGTCTGCGCATCCTAATAAATTAGAATAATCAACTTCTATATGTTCCTTATTTTTAATTACATGTAATATATCTGAAGTCAATAATTGAACTAATTTATAAAAATATATTGTTCTATCTTGATATGTTCTAGTATCTTCAAAACTACTAAAATAATTAAGAATAGTTTTGAATATTTCTTTATCAGTATTCATTGCTTTTATATAATCATAAAAACTACCATTCATTTTTTTATTTACTATTTTTGCTATTCCTGTAATAATTCTATATCTTTCTTCTAATAGAGGAATATCTACATTTCCTTTTAAAATTTCTTTAAATTGATCTAATGACATATTTTCTATTTCTTTATATACTAACCTGCTATCACGATTATTAAATAAATTAAAAATACAGTGAAGTAGTGCAATACCACCATCTAAAAGTTGTCCATTTGCATTAATTGTCCATTTAGGGGCTCCCCAAAAAGAAAAATCTATTGAATCATAAATAAGTAAAAAATTAACTATATCTCTAGTATCCATATCATATATAGGATAAGATACTTTAGTTAAATAGTGAACATTATTAAATTTTAATAATTCATCTATTAATTCATTTACTTTATCATAATTAATATTTACATGTTTAGCATTATCTACTACAAACTTGCATGTTTCTAAAACTTTATCTAACACATTAATTAACTCCCTTATATAACTTTAAATTAATATATATTTCCAAATTATATCTAAATTATTATTTGTTTAGTAATTTTATCAACCTTATCTAATAATTATTGATTTAAAAAATCTTTCTTGAAATTCCGTCAATGCCCTAATTGCATCATCTGAATAATTTTTCCCATCTTTTGAAACAATCAATTTATCATCATCATCGTTGGTTCTATGAATTATTGCAATAACTTTTCCTTTACTAAAAGGAATCGGCTCAAATTCTCCAACTAAATATGCATCTAATTCTTCTCCATCACCACTCACAGTATTTGGAATAAAACCATAGTTTAACATATACATAAACCCGTGTTTAGGATGTTTAGATCCAAGCTGTCTATCTATTTTAACATATACTTCTTTTCCTAAATAATCTTTAGCATTTGTCTTATTCATTTTTTTCTCCCTTCATTATTTTTATATAAACACAAACATATATAACTCTTCTTTTTTATTTTTTAATACATTTAGTTATCATTTTTCTTAAATAATTTACCTATTACATTTTTTAGACTATCATGAATAACTAGTGTAGCTAAATTATCATATTGAGTTGAATCTTTATTAATAATAATTAAATTCTTACCATTAAATAATTTTACTAAACTACAAGCTGGTTCAACAGTAAGTGATGTACCTGCGACAATTAATGTTTCAGCTTTATAAATATATGAAACTGCTAAAGAGTATTCTTCTGGCATCATTTCACCATATAAAACTACATTAGGTCTAATGATTCCACCACATTCACACATAGGAATACCTTTACTATTAAATACAAATTCTGCGCTATACTCTTTACCACATTTAATACAATAATTCTTATAAGTAGTACCATGAACTTCTAATACATTTTTACTTCCTGCTTTTTGATGTAATCCATCAATATTTTGAGTTATTATTGCCTTTAATTTGCCTTGTTTTTCTAATTCAGTCAAATAATAATGTGTTATATTAGGTTTAACGTTTAATGTATTCATATTAGTTTTATAAAAATCGTAAAACATCTTAGGATCACTATAAAAGCATTTTGTACTTAAATAATATTCAGCAGGTTTATCATATTTTTGTTTATATAAGCCATTATCACCTTTAAAATCTCTTAAGCCACTTTCAGTGGATACACCTGCGCCTCCAAAGAATACTATATTATTAGAATTTTCTATTATCTCTTTTAATTTTATTATATTACTATTCATACAGCATACCCTCCTAGATACCTATTACCATTGTATCAAATTTGTAAAAATAAATCATTTAAATTAACTTATATTATATTTTTATAATTCTCCTTTATAAAAATATATTTTCATAGCATCTTCACTATATGTAGGTTTTGATATATCTATATTCAAAAAATTTGATATATAATATATTAGAAATTGAGAAGCAACTAATAAATCATATTCACATAAAATCCCATCATATCTACTTTCAATTATTAAATTTTTATCTTTTGATAAATAATCTAATAATTTATTTTCATATGGACTTGTACTTTTTTGTTTTAAATATATATTTTTATTTTGACTTAAATGTTCATAATTAATAAATCTTCCATGAGAAAAATTTTTCTTTTCATGAACTAAACAATTATAAATACCTGATTCTACTATTTTACTTTCTAAATCATTACCTGCAGATTCTGTAAAATCTCCTGTAAAAATATTTATTTGTCCCCCTTTACTTAAAAATTCCTTTAACATTTGTTTATTTTCTTTAAAATATATATCAAAATATTCTTTCCAATACTTTATACTATTTTTAATAAAATCATTAATATTACCACTTAATTGATTTTCAAAATATAGTTTTAAAAATAAACTTGATGGCGCTAATGCTCCTTCAAAAGATAGGAAACCTCTTTCTTTTCCCTTATTTGTTCCTGTTCTATATGAAATAATATTATTTTTTGATATTCCTGTTTTTGTTACTATTTTTTGAAGTTCTCCTTTTGTTATAATATATTTATTTTTATTATCAATTGAACTTGTTGCTACTAATAAATCATTAGTGGTTCCTGAATAAGTAAACAAAAATACTGAGTCTATTTTTTCATTATTTCTATAATATACATCTCTAGGATATAATGCAAATGTATTTGTTCCATATAAGTAATTAATGACCTTTGAAGAAAATTTTGCAGCTGCAAAAGAACCACCAGTTCCTAAAAAAATACTATTATCTAAATCTTTAAAGTTTATTTTTATTAATTTTTCATATGCATTACTATTAACAGCATTAATTACTCTTGCTTCTAAATTATTTATGTTAATATTACATCTTTTAATTTGCTTTCTTGTTGATATTTCAAAATTATTACAAGTGCAAGTATCTATTACTTTTTTTATTTTATATAAGGATTGGATATGACCTCTAGCACCAAATTTTTTTACTACTTTTTTTGTAAGATTTGTAGCTTTTAAAAAAGTTGTATCAATAAATTTTTCATCAATTACATAATTATTTTTTACATATGAACTAATAAATACAGAAAAGAAGGCATCTCCTGCTCCTGTTGGATCAACTTCCACTTCAGGATTAGACAATTCTTTAGTTATTTTTTTATTATTTATTACAAAATCTGCTCCTTTTTTACCCCTTGTAACGATTATCATTTTAGACTTTAAAATATTATATATATCTTCGAGTGAGTTTAAAGAAAACCTATTTATTAAATATTTTTCAACACGTTCATTTAAGTTTATAATATCAAATTTATTTTCTATTTTATTTATCACTTCTTCATCACTATAATTATCTAGTTCAAAATATTGTCCCAAATCCAACATTTTTTTATTTTTACAATTATCAATAATAATTTGGTTTTTAATATTTAAATTATCAAATACTAAAACATCTTCTATTTTAATTTTTTTTAATATATTATCAGTATTTATATTACTTTCTTCATACCAATGTTTTTGATTACATATTGGACATCTCTTTTTTGATTTAAACTCTAATTTCCCATTTTCTTCAATATAGGATACATGAAAACAACGTGTTTTTATATTTTCCATAATTTCTACATTATCAATGTTTACACCAATATCTTTTAAACTTTTTAATGCAACATTACCTGTAACATCTTGTCCACATGCTCCATAAACAGCTGTCTCCGCCCCAATTTTAGCTATATTAGCAATTATATTATGAGATGTCATTCCACCATTAACTCCAACTAATTTCCCATTTTTATAATAAAAATCTGTAACTAAATCACCTATACTAATTATTTTCATTTTTTTTACCTCGTTTTATATTAAATAAATTTGTATTTTTTTACTTACATAATTTAAAAAATATTACTTCTATAACTTTATTTTATCATAAAAATATTTATCTAACAATATAGATATTCATTTATAAATTTTTCTATAAATTAGCCAAATAAAAGCCCAGATTATTCTGAGTATCTTTTTTCAAAACAACATTTATTAAATTATAGATAATTATTTTTCCAATCTTTCAATTAGACTTTTTGTTGTTTTTATTAATAAATTAATTGGATATTTTAACATTGGATCATCAATTTTTGTTAAATCAATGCCCATTAATTTTTCCATAAAATATTTTAAGGGATCTATATCACCCTTATAGTATTCATTTATATTGCTAAAATTATAAATGGAATCCAGTGTATATTTTAAATAATATATATTTTTAATTTCAAACTTTTTAACATTTTGTATGATTTTATCAATATTTAATGTTGAAAAAAATTTATGCTGACTTAAATAATTATCATATTGTTCATTTACATAATTATATAATTTTACTCCCCAATCATTTGAATCAAGAATTTTTTCTAATTCATTACTTTTCTTATAATCATTTTTTACTTTCACTTTTTCTTTTAATTTCTCCATATATTGATTATAAATTTTAGCAACATTTCCTTCTTCAAAGAAATTATGCTCATTAAAACTTACATTATCCACCATATTTACTTTTTCTTCTATTTTATTTATTATGTCATCAATAATCTTGTTTTTATACCCCATATTTTCAATATAAGCAATTTTTTTAATAATTAAAGAATATAACTTATAATTATATTTATTGGCTTCAATATTTTTAAATATTTCATTTAATATTTTAGTTAACTCATCAGAGTTACAATACCAATATTCATTTAATAAATTAAATGGATCATTATCATCTATCTTATCATAATTTGATTCAGCAAAATTTTTTAATGTTTCATCTATATTTGATTTAACTATAGAGTTATTTATTAAATATTCATTTACAAAATCAAACGATAAATATAAATTTTTTTGAAATAAATCGTTTTTATTAGGCTCAAATGAAATCATATCAAATTTAGATGAACTTAATAAACCATTTAAGTTATACCCCTTTTTCAAACCAATACAAGACATCATAACGCTTTTTGAAATTGATTCGTATACATATTTATTATCTATTTTACATTCATTTATATATTTATCAGTTAGTAAATAAATATGATAAAAAATATCAAAATAATATTCTAATGTTCTTATGTTATAAAAATTATATTGTTTCATAGAATTGATAACAATGTGTTTTGTATTTAATGTCTTTTCAAAAAATTGTTCACTATCTTTATATTTAAAAGCCAAATTATCATAAATATCATCTATATTTGGAATAAACAAGTATTCTTTCCAAATTAACTTTTCTTTCATGATTTTATATTTATTTATATTATTATATAAATAATCTATTCTATTTTTTAAATCTACTAAGTCAACTTTTTCTTTTTTCTTTTTACTATTTTTATCTGATTGCCTGTCTAAATCATAATAATCTATTTTTTCATTTAATGCAGTTAAAATTTTTAATTCATAGTTATTATTATTAGTCTTGATAATTTCTTCTTCATTTGCAACAATAATACATTTAACATTTTTATGTTCTACAAAGTCATTTAGATAGCCCATAACTTCTTCTATAGGAATTGAGCATCTTTCTAAATCATCAATTACAAAAATATATTTATTAATATTTTTAAACAACTTTAATATTCCATAAAAGTCTTTCTTTTCGATTGAAGATAAATTGATATTAAACTTCAAATTAATAATGTTGTAAGTAATTAGCCATATTAATTTAAAAAATGAATTATATATAAATTTTAAAATTCTCCATATTAGTAAAAATGGAAAGAAAACAATTTTAAAAAATAAATATTTGTCATATATTTTCTTCAAAAAAATACTAAATTTATTTGTTAAAGCTTTAGATTTTATTATTTCTAAATATATCTTTTCACTCAACTTATCTATAGAAGAAACTCCATACAATGAAATATATAATGAATTACTGTATCTTTTTATAATATTTTTCTTAACAAAAAAAGTTTTACCAGATCCCCATTCACCATTAATCATTATTGCATAATTTATTTTAGTATTTTTTAAATATTCATATATTATATTTTTTAGATTTTCTGAATTCATAAAAGTACCTCCAATCCAAAATAAAGAACACTTCATCATTAAATGTGCTGCGTAACAAATAGTGTTGGTAAAGAAAATTCACTACACTGTTTTTATTTAATAAAAGATAAAAATTAAATACAATGTAATTGACAATAAAAATAAAACATTGGAAAGATTAAACTTATGTCTATAAATAATTATATACTAAATTTATTAAATATCAAAGATAATAATATTTATATATTATCAAACAATCTAGAAACTAAGATTATAAAAGATAAAAATTATAAGCAAAAACAAAAACATTTCCAACAATGCTAAATTACAAATTAATCTTGAACTTATGGAAAAACAAAGTAAAAAAGATATTGTCAACCACCCTACACTGAAAGTGTAGGGCTTGTTTTCACTGCTAAAAGCAGGTACATATCGACTAAAAGTCATT
>CALVPR010000023.1 GCA_944351765.1 uncultured Bacilli bacterium | reverse complement strand
ACCATTCAAAAAATCTGATAAATTTTATCAGATTTTAACTTTAACATTTTTATCAGTTTCTATTTTAACATTTATAAATATTTCTTTTTTTGCTTCTATTGTCATATTTTAATTTCAACACCTTTCATTTATTAACAAAATATACTAATTATTAACAATAGTGTGTTGAACAAATCTAATTTGCTTCTTCTTAATTATAATTATATACGAAGTATATAATTATTCTATTAATCTAATATAATAACTTATAAATAATAGTATAACTTAATTATATTGGAATTTTGCTATGCCACCATGCCATCTATTAGTACACTTTACAAACAACATATACCATAAGTACTAAAATATGGCTTAATAGATGTTAAAAATACAAGACAAAATAAAACGACTAACAAATTTCAGCTAGTCGTTTTTACTTGAATTATCAAGCTTTATATTAATAGCGAACCCACCTACAAAGTAGTAAAAGTTCGTTTTTAGACCAAATGGCAGGGGTGGAGAGAATCGAACTCCCAGCTAGGGTTTTGGAGAAATTATTAAATCACATCCAAACACCCTAAAACCCCATAAATCCAAGTAAAACAACTTATATCAAATACATAAATAAATCATTTTACTTGGACTTACTAAATTTGTTTGCCACCAAAAATGTCACCATACCATAATCAAACAAACAACAATGGTCTTTTAGACTGTAATGCTATAATAAGCAACTTTAATGCCAAATATTTAACTTGATAATGTGACTTAATAAAAGCCTAGTAAAAAATTTTTTAAAGAAGAGTTTTTTTACACTTGTCTATCATTTTATACCAATTTTTATATTATTTTGCCTTCTTAAAATCTTTATAAATATTTATTATTATGCACTTTCATAATTATAAAGTATAAAAATATTAAAAATTATTCATTTCAACAAACATTATTTTTTTTTATGATAAATTTTATAATGTTCAATAAATTCATTTATTGAAGAATAATGATTTCCTTCTTTATCAATATATGGATAACAAACTTTTTTTTGCAATAATTGAACTGGATGCATCATTCCTTGGGCTATATTACGCCTTTTTCTATATTCATGTTCAAATAAAGTTTCATCCGAAAGAATATCTGCTTTTCTTTTCTCATCGACAATACCCATTTCTGAATCTATGGTAATTTTTTTTAATTGTTCATTAATCTTTTCTAGTTTTGAGGTATAATTAGATAATGCTATATATCCAGTATAATACCCCTCAATCATACTTCTTAGCAAATCTGAGATTGTTAAAAAATTAATTAATTGATCTAAGTTTTTGTCTAAACTAAACTGTGAATATGCATTTGCTAATTCACTTACTGCAGCTAAATGTTCTTTATTTACAATATCAACATTTTCTAAATCGAGCTCTAAAAATGAATAAAAAATTTCTTGAAACTCAAAAAATGTTTTTTGCGCTCTTCCAACTAATGCATTTAATTGTGTTAAGTAATCATCATTCATCGCATTTCCTCCTTTCATAGTTTAATTATAATACTTTTTTAACGAAAAATCAGTATTTATCCTAAAATTTGAAAAAATATTACAAAGTAAAAAGTAGTAATTTTTTAGAAAAATTACTAAATAAATATTTTTTAAAATTTTTTAATAATATAAAAAATTTTCTTTATAAATTAAAGAAAAAATTGAATAATTCATTGGCAGGGGTGGAGAGAGTCGAACTCCCGAAGTTGGTTTTGGAGACCAAAATTTTACCACTAAATTACACCCCTATAGGTGCTCTTTAAGAGCAAAATAATTATATCATAAAACTCATCTTTTTATCAAGTTTCATATCGTTTTGTATTGTTTTGATTTGTTATAAATTTAACATTTTGCCACCTACGGTGCCAACAATAATAACTATAATTTTAACAAATGCTAATAAATTCAAGGGTTAAATGGCATTAAGCATCAAACAACAAAGGTTTTGGAGACCCGAATGTTACCATTACACCACACCCCTAATAATAAGGACATATATAATGTATCATATTTTTTTTGTTTTTTCAACTACTTTTTTGTTTTTTTCATATAATATAGTGGTGATAAATGTATGATAGTTAAATATACACAAAAAGAAAAAGAATTATTAGCAAGACTTATGCGAGCAGAAGCGGTTGGTGAGGGTGATTTGGGAATGTTAATGGTTGGAAACGTTGGTGTAAATAGAGTATTAGCAGATTGTCTAACTTTTAAAGATATAACTACAGTAAGCCAAATGATATATCAATCACCTGGTGGTTTTTCTGGAACTTCCAGTTCATTATTTTATGGTAATCCTACTAGTAAAGAATTAGAATTGGCAGAAAGAGTTTTAAGAGGAGAATATTATCATCCAGCTACTAATGCATTATGGTTTTATGCACCAGCAAAAGGAACTTCATGCACTAACACTTGGTGGGATCAAGATTTTGCAGGCAAATACAAAAATCATTGTTTTTATAAGCCAGACCCTGGAATCTGTAAAGAACTTCATTAAAAAAATGTATTCTAATAAAATACATTTTTTAAATATAAACCTTCTGGATTAGCAGTTTTTCCTGCACTTGCTCTATCTTGATTTTTTAATATTGTTATAATTTCTTCGCTCTTTCTCTTACCTTCTCCTACTTCTATAAGAGTTCCTACCATATTTCTTACCATATACCTAAGAAATCCAGTTCCAACAAAAACTAAAGAAATTTTATTAACATCTTTGGTGTCTCTAATTAAATTAGTTTGAGATAAAGTTCTTACATAATCATCTTTTTCTTCATCTGTTTTAGTAAATGATTTAAAATTATGTGTTCCTTCTAAATATTTCATTGCTCTTTCCATTTCCACTACATCTAATTTTTTATTATATTGATAAACATATTTTCTTTCAATCGGATCATATTCACCCATATTAATTAAATAAACATATTCTTTACCAATAGCATTAAACCTTGCATGAAAATCATCATTTACACGATCAATCTTTTTTATATGAATATCTTCTGGTAATAAAGAGTTCATTGCTCTCAATAAATTATCTAAACCTATTTCTATATCTAAATCAAAATGAGCTCTTTGATTTAAAGCATGCACTCCCGCATCAGTCCTGCCTGAAGAATGAACTTCAACTTTTTTATTAGCATTTATTTCTTTTAATACCCTTTCTAATTCTCCTTGAATAGTCCTCATTTTAGGTTGCTTTTGATATCCTGAGAACGAACTACCATCATATGAAAAAGTTATTAAATAACGCATTTTACTACCTCTTTCCTGCATTAAATACATTTTTATTTTATCAATTTTAAAGTTATTTATCAACACTTATAAATATATTTCCAAAATTATACATTTCTATATATATCTTTCATTAATTCTTTAATATCAAAAGTAGGAGATAATTTTACTTTTTTCATAGTTTCAGTTTCAAAAATAAAATTTAATATTGGTGGTAAACAATATCCATTACTTAATAATAAATCTTTTTTTTCATATAAGTTATTTCTATTGCTATTAAATAAAATATTGTTTTTTTTATATATAATTAAATTATCACATTCTCTATACAAAAAATCTATTTGGTTTGATACAATATAAATATTTTTATTATATTCTTTTGATAATTTCTTTAATACATTTAATATCAAATTCATATTACAGTCATCTAAATATAAATTAGGAAAAACTAATAATAGACAACTTGAATTATTAATTAGTGCTGTAGCAAGTAATAATTTATACTTATCACTATTGCTATATGATAAAGGAAAATCAGATAATTTTTTCCCCTTTAAACCTAACATCAATAAAACTTGACTAATTTTTTTAAAATTCACTTTTTTTACACAATTTAAGTTAAAATACAACTCCAAAGAAGGAACCAAAAATTTATCATTATTAAATTTTATTATATCTAAATTATTTTTATTAATATCTAAAATAACTTTTCGAAAATTGGTTTGACTATCTACTAAAATACCATTTAATATTATTTTCTCCATATATCTTTTATCATCCTTTTCTCATCAACATAAATTTTGTCAATTAAATTATACAATTTTAACTTTATTGATAAATCCACTATAAATGGCAATTTTATAGATAAGTCATTAAATATGTTATCATTTTTTTCTATATTATTAAGTATGTCATTAAAAATAATTTTACCTTTATTTAATATCATAATTCTTTTAGCATAAATAATACCATCAGAATTATTACTAATAACTAATATTGACTTTTTAAATTTTTTTTGATACTTTTTTATCAATTTATATATATATATTTTGTCTTTATATTCTAATAAATCAATTATTTCATCAATTATTAAAAATTGAAAATCATTTATTAAATTTAAAAATATTATGACTTTAATTTTATCTAAAAAAGATAATTTATTAAAAAAATTATTTTTTATTTGCAATAATTCATAATCCTTTAAAACATCACTACTTTTTTCACACGTAATTTCCTCTTCCATGTTTGTTAATTTACATTTTTTTACATAATCTATGTCTATTATATTCATAGTTTTATTTATCTTTTCTGAATTTTTATTACACATTTCTAAACCATTTATATATATTTGACCATCATATGGATAATTTTTTAAAATATTAATTAAAGTAGTTTTACCAGAATTATTTGTTCCAATCAAATAAACAAATTCATTTTTTTTTATGTTTAAATTCATATTATAAAAAACATAATTTATATCATATTTAAAAGACAAATCTTTTATTTCTAACATATTAGTCATATTTCACCTTCTTAGTGTAGTATTTTAGCATAATAACTAATTATTAACAATATTAAATCATACTCTTTGTATTATATATCTCTAAATCAGGAATTTCTTCATCTAAATACACTCCTATTTTTTTACTTTCTAAATTATTTATAAGCTCATCTTTAGAAACTTCAACAAAACTCTTTTTTCTAAAGTTATAACTATAGTGTTTTTCATTACAACTTATAAGAATAAAATGTTCTTTATTTCCATAAATATCATTTATATACAAATTGTTTATAACAACTTTCTGAATTGGATAGTATTTTTGAAAAATATCTTCCAATATTATTCCCAATTCAATCGGTTTTATCTTTTCAACATCAATACTTTGCTGAATAATCATTAATAAACTATATATATTAAATTTTTCATTATGCAACAGAGTTTTTATTCTTTCATCTAAATTTGAATCATTATAATTTTCTTTAATATATCCTATATTTTTATCCAAATTAACATCTGAATTATAAGCAGAAAAATATTTGGTAGAAAATTTTGCTTGAATATATGGAATATCTTTCATTAAATCTACAATTATTGTTTGACCATTAATTATTACCTTATTACATAAATAACCATAATCATTCGTAATTATTATTTCACATTCAATTTTTAATAGGTTACAAATATACTTAAAAATTTTTACAACTGATAAATTGGTAACTTTACCAGTAGATAATGATCCCCATAAATTATTTATAATACTATAATTTTCAAACATAAAATTATCGTTTTTTTCTAAAATTGTATTTATATCATAACTTAATATATTACCTAAACATATATATATATATCTAATTTTTTCTAAATCTGTAAGTCCTTTAGGCATAGATTCAATTATTTCTTTTATTTTAGTTTCTCCCTTTATAAAAGTATCATAATCAACATAAATATATCCCGAAATATTAGTAAAAGATTCTGCATATGAAAGAGAACTACCATTTTCAATAAAATAAGAAAAAACATCATTAGATATTTTGTCTAAAAATAAATTAATGTATTTAGTTTTCCTGGTTATCTTTTTTAAATCCTTACTATCACTTATATTACATATTAATGTACTACTCTCTTTCATATTTTCACCATAATAATTATACAATAAAAAAAAAGAAAAAGTAAACCTATTTACACTTTGTTTACTTTTTAACCTATGTTAGCAGACTTGCTTCTTGCCGAAGCATTTATATATGCACTAAACGATTTATCCATGACAGAATTGTCAACTTCATCTCCATTTAACCAAATATATAATGTAAAAGTTGTATCATTAGTTGTCAAACTATAATCTTCAATTAAATTTATTTTAGAATTGGAAGATACTCCCATAAAATTTCCAGATGAAATAGGAGAACTTTCAGAATCTTTATATAATTCCCACTTAAGACCAGTAACAGCTAATTCTGTATCTATAGTAGATACATTCAAAGTAACTGTTGCAAGACCATTTACACTACTAGAACTTTGTCTTATTTTTACAGAAGTAGTTAATCCTTTATCTTTAGATGTAGAAGGGGCTAAAGTACCATTTACATCTTGTCCCTTATCATATATTATTTCTAACTTCCCAGATGAAGTAGAACTGTTATTACCACTAATTTGTGATGTCATAAACCATGCATAGGTAATACTAAAAGTTACTAAAATAAGTGTTATAACTATTAAAATTATTATTAAACTATTTATTGTTCTTTTCATAACATCACCTTTAAATTATTTTTTTATAGAACTTGAAATTTTTATTTTTCCAGAAAAAGTCTTACCCATAAGTTCATTTTGTGAAACACCAGTATCATTGATCCATATTCGAAGCTCATATGTATAAGTAGTACCAACTGTTATATTAGACAATTGTTTCATCACTAAAGAATTACCATTTATATCTGTACCAGTACAATTAAATATAGAGCTTCCATTTTCTAATAATTGAATTTTAAAATCTGAAGTTTTCAATTCTTGAGCAATTGATATTTGAGATAATTCAATAGACATGAAAACAGAATAGCCACTTAAATTATTCCCTGGTGTAACAGTAAATCTACTAATACCAGCTTTGGTAGGAACATCACTTTCACTAATAGGAACTCCTGTTGTCATATTAACATATTCACTTTGTGCATACACAATGCTTAAATCAGCATCACCAGTAGTTGTGTTAAAAGAAGTAAAACTATTAGATAAACTATACCATGCATAAGAAACTCCCATTAAACTAATAATTAATATAGAAACAGTAATTGTTAAAATTAACATTATTTTCTTAAATTCCACTTTACCATCTCCTATGCTTACACTATAATTAGCATACCACATTTTAATAATAATAGCAATTTTTTCATAAAAAAAGATAATATTTTTTCATTATCTTATATTTTAAATAATTTTGTTGCTGTTCTAACCATTTGATGTGAATATCCCATTTCGTTATCATACCACGCAACAACTTTTAAAAGTTGTTTATTATTCACTTCTATAATATTTGTTAGTAATCCATCCACTAAAGCTCCATAACTAGTTGATATAACATCAGAAGATACAATCGGATCCTCTGTATAACCAAGAGTTTCATTTTGATTCTTTTTGAAGATATTATTAACTTCATTTATTGTAACATTAGTTTTCAATTCCAAAACTAAATCAATTAAAGATCCATCAGATACAGGGACACGCATAGCATTTCCATTTAATTTCCCATCTAAATTAGGTAAAACTTTTCCAATAGCAGTAGCGGCTCCAGTAGAAGTAGGTACGATGTTTAATGCACATCCTCTTCCTCTTCTTGAACTAATCCCTTTTTTATGGGCAACATCCAAAGTAACTTGATCATTAGTATATGCATGTATGGTAGTCATAAATCCTTTTTCTATTCCAAAATTATCATCTAATACTTTTAAAACCGGAGCAAGACAATTTGTAGTACATGATGCTGCAGAAATTATTTGCTCACTACCATCTAATATATCATCATTTACATTATAAACAATTGTTTTTATATCACCTTTTGCAGGCGCAGAAATAATAACCTTTTTAGCTCCTGCATTAATATGTGCCATTGCTTTTTCTTTACTAGTAAACTTCCCAGTACATTCAAAGACAATATTAATATCTAATTTATCCCAAGGTAAATTATTAGGATCAGTTTCTGAAAATACTTTTATTTTATGATTTTCAACAACGATACCTTCTTCATCAAATTCGACTTTCTTATTATACATGCGATGATTAGAATCATACTTTAATAAATACGCTAATTGTTCAGAATCAGTTAAATCATTTATTGCAATAATGTCAAAATTATTATCTTGCTCCATTATTCTATAAATCAATCTTCCAATTCTTCCAAATCCATTAATTGCTACTCGTATAGCCATTTTAGTCACCATCCTATACATATATTTTACCAAATTTAATTTTTTAATACAACAAAATAAATATTAGTTTACAAAAAAATAAACTTTACTTATTTAAAGTTTATTTTTCAAAATAACTATTTCCTATGAATTCTCTCAAAATTGATGTATCAGGAACTGTATCACTTGGAATTGGCAACACAAATTTTAATAATTCAATTAATCTTAATGTAGACATATATTCATCATTATCCTCGTTAACTGAAAACAGTAGCGGTTCTACATAAGTTTTTAATACACCAATTTCATACGCTAATATAGAATTAAAAATAACATCTGCATCATCTTGAAAAGGAAATACATATTTTTCTTCACCTTTTCTCACCGATTCCCATGTTGATAATGTATGTTCAGGGGAATAACCTCTAGTTCTATTATCCCTAACCATTCTTCTTAATAATCTTATATCAGTCATACTCATTCTATTATCATTATCAATTCCCATAAATGCTAAAGGACTAATATAAATTTTAAATTTATTCTTTTTATTTATATTTTTTAACAAATTTCCATTTAATGCATGAAGACCTTCAATTATCAAAATATCTTTGTCTAATATTTGTAATGGTTTATTAAAAATCTTCTTACCTGTTACAAAGTTATAAGTTGGAGTAATTACTTTACTACCCTTTAAAAGTTTTTCCATTTGACTATCAAATAGTTTAACATCTATTGCTCTTAAGCTTTCAAAATCAGGTTTTCCATCTTCATCTAAAGGCGTATCATCTCGATTTAAAAAATAGTCATCCAATGATATCTGATGAGGATTTAAACCCAAAGTTTTTAAGTATAATGCTAATTTCTTTGAAGTTGTAGTTTTACCTGAAGAAGATGGTCCAGATATTAAAACAATTTTTATTTCATTTTTATTCAAAGTTATTTTTTCTGCAATACTTAATAGTTTATAATCTTGAATCATTTCTGATAATTTAATTATTTCACCAGCATTATTATTAATAATAGCTTCATTTAATTCACCTATATTACTAATATTTAGCAAATCAGCCCATCTTGAATATTCATTTAAAGAATTATAATATTTTTCATGGTGCGTATATTTAACAATCCTTCCATTATCATAAATTGAAGGAAATCTTAAAACAATTCCATCATCTAACAAAGAAAGATCAAATAATTTTAAAATACCACTATCATAAGGTAAATTCCCTAAAATATAATTATATGTACCATCAAATTTATATAAAGAAATAAAATTAGAGGTATCATAAAATAGGCTTTTAACTTTATCATATCTTTTTAAACTTTTAAAATATTCTATTGCTTCTGTTCTAGATGTTTCTATTTTTACAAATGGTATTGATTTTGACACCTTTTCTTTCATAAGTTTTTTTATTTTATCAACATCTTCTTCAGTCATTTTTTTATCAATATTACAAAAGACTCCCTTATCAATAGAATAACTAATTTTTATAAAAGTTTGTTTACCAAATAAATCTCTAACACATGATTCAAATAAAACAGTTAATCCTCTTTCATATATTTTATTACCTTCTTTAGTATTTATATCATATAAATATAATTTCCCACTTTTTACAATACTATCATCATAATTAACAATTTGATTTCTAAATTTACCACAAATGATATCATATTTATATAAATTTTTAACATCTTTAATTATATCAATAAATTTAACACCTTTTATGTATTCTCTTTTTTTTCCATCTTCAAAAGTAATAGTTATAGTATCCATAATATTCCCCTTTCTATTCTTCTTGATTATCTTTCACATCTTCTGACTTATAAAATACTACTTGATAATCCATTATTTTATTTATAATAAATGAATATTTATTGTCATAATTGTCTATATAATGTATTATACTATTTTTTACACTGTATTTTACATATTTTAAATTTTCTAAATATTCTAAATTATCTTCAAGATATTTTAAAAAATCCTCATAAGTATTAAAATACATTTCTTTAGTTGAATCAGAAAGTTTTTTATATGCACTTTCAGTATCATTAAATAATATTGAAATAAAATCATTAAAATACATAGCTGCCAAATTTTCATCTGTAATATTTACATAATCAACTTTATTATATTCATTTTTTGTTAAATTATTAAATTCAAAATCTTTTGATTTAATATAATTCAAATATAAATCTTTAGTAATTGGACTAATGGAAAATATAGACTCCTCAATATCATAATTTAATATAAAATAATCTTCTGCTATTATGTCAGCAGGCTCATCCATAATTTCTACTTTTAAATTACCTTTTACAAAAAATTTATAATTTTTATCATTACTAACAACATAAATTTCAGTAGCAGAAAAAGAAGTGCCATTATATTTTTCATAAAACTTTTCTATCACATTACTTGTTGTCAAAGAATTATTTTTCAAATAATTTTCATCCAAAATACTATATAATTCTTCTGATTGATCATTGTTAACATAATCACAAATTTTATTTATATTTAAACTAACAGTAAAAAATAATGATGAATCATCTAACAAAGCAATTTCTCCATATTCTGAATTATTTTCTACATTCGGATTGTTTTTAACTAGAAAAAATAACACAATTGCAATTATACCAAGTAATATCAACAAAATTAATATTGTTATAAAATTAATTTTTTTCATAATTTACCTCACTTTTTAATTTAATTGATAAATTCCATTATGAAATAAATTCCATTCTGCTTCTCTTCTTCTTACTAAACCGGTAGAATATTTACCATTACTTTTAACAGGATTCTTCATGTAATTATCATACAATTCTTGAGTATCACCATATAATTTGTAATTTTGAGGAAAACTATTAACATTACCAACATTATATCTTCTCATAAGTAAAGCATCTATTTGATAATCTAATAAGTCTATGTCATTATTATCCAACATCTGTACTATTCCGTTCCGCATTTCTGTTAATATTTCTGCTTCTATGTCATCTACTATTGCTTTAGAAACAGGACTACCATCAGATAACCTACTAACATCAACACCCCTTGTTTCAAATCTGCTAGCATGATTCTTTAAAGTCACTCCGTAACCAACAGTTAATGTTCCATATCCATCATCATATACATAATAATAATTATCATCTTGTGGCCCACTGCCTTCCCAACTATGTAACATTTCAATAATTGAAGAAGAAGCACCACCTATTGGTCTATAATTACCATTTTCAAAATAAGTCATTGGATCAACTGCATAACTGCTTCCTAATCCACCTATCTCTAATTGGAAATGTAAATGTGCTCCAGTTGATCTTCCACTATTACCAACCTTACCAATTACTTGACCTTGTTTTACAGTTTCGTTTTGTGAAACTGTTACACTTCCAGAAGCCATGTGACCATATTTTGTATATGAACCATCACTGTGTTTAATAATTACATAATTTCCTAATTGTCCTCCACAATTATTTGACAAACCACCTTGATCAGAGCAGCTTTTATTAACAGCATAAACTACACCATCTTTAGATGCAATAACATTAAAAACCCCAACTTGTCCTAATCCTGCAATATCAATACCATAGTGAGGCTTTGTCACCCCTCCTAATGTTCTACTTGCAGAAAATGGTGAACTAATATTTTCTATTTTTAACGCTGGATCGCCACTAGCAAATAGTTTCCCACCAGCTGTTTCTGTTTCATTGCTACCAATTGGCCACCAATAACTATCACTAGAAACTCCATTATAAGATCCATTATATCCTAAAATATCTTGAGCCATATCACCAGCACCTAATAGTGCTGCAACAAAAAGTATAGGTAAAAGAATTAAGACAATTAAAATACCTATAGGTCCCAAAATTGTTAAAACTTTTATAACAGCTTTTCTTTTTAATTCTTCTTTTTTCTGATCAATTTTTTCTCCCCAAAAACCTTTTTTTTGATTATCATAATTGTTTTCTTCATTATATTCATTTTCATTATAATTATTTTCTTCGTTATAATTATCTTCCATGAATAATCACCACCAAACTACAAACCACCGCCAGAACCAAACGAATCTAATTCATCATCACTAACCTCTACATTTATTTGCATTCTTCTATTACCACAAACGAATAATGCTTCTCCTTGACTATAACGTTTAATGCTTTCTTTTTCATTATCGTTTAAATCTATTAATTGTGCTAAATCTTCGACAGCTTGCTTTTTAAGCCCCATAGCTAAATAATATGAAGCATTGTCAAAAATTGCCTTACCATGCATAAAAATTTCTGGTCCAACAAAATCTGATGGTTGTTGTGTTATGATAATTGTACCTGTATTATATTTTCTTGCTCTTCTTTGTACTTGGGCTAAAAATTCAGCACCCAAAATATTTTTTTCGCCTAAAAGAACATGCGCTTCATCAACTGATAACACTGTATTAACTTGTGGATTTAAACACAAACTCCAAGCAAATTTTAAAACATTAAATAATAATGCATTTCTAACGTTTACATCTGAATTCATTAATTCTTTAATATTAAATACTATAAAATCAGTATTTGTTGGTATAGAAGTATGACCATTAAAGAAATAACGCAATTCCCCTACTAAAGGTCTTAATTTTAATTCTAATCTTTCCATAACATCTCTTTCATGCGTTTTTTCAGTCATTGATGTCAGTTTTGCAGTCACTGTAGTATAAACATCTGAAAAAGTTGGAAAATTTTCTGAACTAAATTTAGAAAAATCACTATTAAAAGTAATTCCAAATCTAGCATATGTTTCTTGTACCAATTCACTAAACAAAGATAGTACATCTTCTTCAATATCTGGACTATAATATTTCATAAATGCCTTTAATGATTGCAAAGTTTTTGTTAATACAGTATATCCCAATCCAGATCTTATTTCTTCTTCATCTGCATCCATAATAACTTCAAGTGGATTTACCATTCCAAATTCTCCACCTTTTCCCAAATCAATAACCTGTCCTCCATACATCTTTGTCATTTCGGTAATTTCACCTTCTGGATCAACTGCTACAATTTGATAACCATTTCTTATATGACTTCTAAGAATTAATTTAGCTGCTGTAGACTTACCAGAACCAGAAGTACCTAAAATAATCATATTTGCATTATTTCTATTGTTTTCCTTTTTTATTTGATATAAAAATTGATTAAATAAAATTACTCCACCAGAAAAATCAGTTCCTAATAAAGTGGCTAATCCATCATCTTTTATGCTATCAAAAATAAATGGATACATAGCTGCCATAGTTGGAGATGGCATAGGAGTACCAATACGCATTTCTACTGGTTGCTTATTAAAAATAGGTAATATAGATTTTAATACACTTTCTTGTTCAAATCTAAGAGGAATTGCTGACATTTGTAAAGCATCTAAATAATTTTTTAGACTTAATTTTTTGTTTTCCAATTCTTCCCTAGTATCAGCAGTTATCATAATATGCATTTGAAAATCAAAAGTTTTTGATTGAGATGCTGTAAATTGTTGAATAAAATATTCTAAAGAATCAATATCTTGCCTAATTCTTTCTTGAATTGTTCTATCTCTTTCTTCTTGATATCTTTTCTTTAAATCTGCTATTTCCTTATTTAACATTTTAGCAAGAACTGAAAATGGTAATGGAATATGCTTAATTACCATTTTTATTCCAGACATATTTGTTAAATTTGATAAATAACCAGGGCCAATAAAACGAGGATAAGAAATAACAGTAAGAATAGTTGCATATTTATCACTAATAACAAAATCAGAAGGATTAAATTGTAAGCCTTTAGGAGCTATTTGTGATTTAAAACTCATTGCATTGACACCACCGTTCCAAAATTAGTATTCATTCCCCCGTTTAAAAAACTATCTAATATTATTCTTAAATCCTGATTAGACGTTTGTGTTGCTTCTAATCCACAATTAGCTAGACCAGTTATTAATGTTCTGATTCTTTTATTTATAATGTCATTATTACCATCTTTAAATAATATATAGTATTCTGTATCTGTAACATTATTTTCAATAAAACTATTTGCTTTTTGAATATCTTGATTAATTAATTTTCTCATTACAGGACTTGAAGTTTGATTATATAAAACCTGTAATTTAGCAATATAACCAGATATATCAACCGGTCTATCAGTAGATATTAACCAAAATTCAAAATCAATAGTATTATAAAAATTTTTTAATCCCAAAATAACACCATCTTGCATTGACTGATCTAAAATAAAGATGTTTCTAGGCTTTATTTTAACACCAGTTACCATTAACTTGTTATCTAATATAATCATACCATTGGAAATATCCCTTACTGGTATCCAATTTTCTGTATATTTAGAACTACTACTTTGACTTTGATTGCTCATTGATGAACCTTTCATAAAAACACCAACCTTTCCATACATACATCCTTCTATTGGAATAAAATGCTATTACACTCTGTATTGCTGTTAAAACATTATGATAATGGGGTATTGGCAATACTAAAAATCCAGTAATAGCCACAGGTAAGCAACACACTATCACAATTAACGTGTTTGTCGAAGGAACAATTGCTAATAAAATTAAGCTTATCAACAATCCAGATCCAAACAATATAGCATCAAATGGTCTAAAAATATTTAAAATCAAAGTACCCTTTTTTGCATTTGCTGGAACTAAATAACTATTATTATCCACTGTATCACACTCCTTTATCTTCTTTTATTGAAATACATTTTATCTAATGCATCATATTTTTGTTTTTTTTCAGACATTTCCAATTGAGAAATATTTGAAACATTTAATGAAAGCTGTCTATAAATTATATTTTTAAAATAATTTATTTTTTCTAATACAAAATCAATATCATCCATCGTACAACTAACATCTTTATCTATTAATTTTTTTAACATTTCTGTAAAGAAAGCTTCATTATTAAATTCTTTTTTAAAAACAATATTATATAATAATGTATTAGTAGAATTTACAAAATCAAAATACATATTTTTTAATTTATTATCGTTGTATTCACCAGTTTTTAATTTAGTAAAATATAGAGAGACAGTTTTTTGTAACAAAATCCTTAATTTATTTTCCAATAATACTATTTCATTAATATCACTATTTACAGAACTTTTACGTCTTTCAATCTCATATTTTAAAATAAACAAATCATCATTATCTATCTCTCTATTTTCAATTTTTTCTTCTAAAAATTCACAAATACTATTAAGATTATTTAATACCATATTACAAACATCAATAAAATGTTTTAAATCATCATTTCTTACTTTATAATTTTTAATATTATGATTTATAATGTCATATTCACTATAAACTCCTAATTTTTTACTTAACAATAGTTTTAATCCTTCAAACATTATATATCACCTTATTTTTTAGAAGCATCATAATTGGCTTTATCAGCAACAACTTTTTCTTGTGATTGAAATGCACGTTTATCTTCCTCAATGCTAGCAATTATTCTATTTTCTTCAGTAGAAATATTTCCACAATATGTAGAGATAGCATCTAATATACCAAATGCAGTATCAATAGTTTTTCCATCTGTTGGATTTATTATACTAGGAACAACTCCTGTAGAACGTGCTTCTTCTAAAGCGTTTAATAAAACTTCAACAGTATCAGCTTCTTTTTCTCTATTGTTTGATTTCAAGTTATTAATAGAAATTCGAGCACTATTCAATACATTATCAATGTTTGACTGAATTACTGGATCTGCTTTACCATTGCCTAATATATTTTCACTAACAGCAAATTCACTTAAACTCTTAGTAATTTTATCTTGTTTATCCAATTTACTAATAGCTGCTAATAAAGATTGTTTTTCATTTTCTAATTTCTTAACTTCTGCATCATAACCGGCTTGATCAAAATATTCTATATTGTTACCTTTTTCATCTTTAATACTACTTACTTTAGTAAAAGCAGCTTTATTAATTTCTGTATCATCTAATACTTTTAATTGCTCCTTCAACCTATCTGAAGCTAGTTTAGATAATGAACTTGCATCACCAATACTAGTATTTGACGTAATTCCAATTTTAGATAATTCTGCTTGAGTCATTCCAGTAGCTTTAACCATAATATTTAATCCATCTGAACCCAATAAATTTTCATTAACGTTAATCTTACTTTTTGCTCTATCCATTACTGAATCTGAATCTGTTCTCACTTTATTAGTTACATCAGCAACACCTTTATGCCTTTTTTGTTCTTCTTCGTAGTGACCAATAGTTGCCTGATTTTTATCATGTTTAGTTGTCATACCTAGTTTACTTGCTATTCCTGTTGTGATTCTTTCAGCTGTTGATGTACCACCTGATGCAATCCATTCATTCAATTTAGTGCTTGATTTATTTTGTGAAGATACTCCTTCTTTAATTCCACCTATAACTTTTTCATCTTTTGCACCATAGTACACACCCCTAGCAGCACCAGAAACGACTCCCAAAAACGCGCTCCCCAACCTTTTACCAAAAGTTCTATTTTCTAATTCACCGGTTTCAGAATTATATTTTTTTCTATTAAAATTTTGAATTGCTCTTTGCCCTGCCATAACAGGAGCAGTAGCGGCAACACTAGCAGCTCTTTTTATTAACCCCTTACCTGCAATATCAGTTCTACTCTTAAGTCCAAGACCAAAGTCAAGACCACCTTTTCCTCCAAATCCTGGAAACATATCACTAATTAATTCAGGAGCTTTTTTAGCAAATAATAACACACCTAATACTATTATTAATTTTACCCATCCAAGTAATGGATCAGTTTGGCTTAACCCAGTGCTACTAATTAACGCACCATTAACATCGGAATCAATTAAAAGATTTAGCATAAGCATAGCAAAATATATAATAGCCATTCTAATAAACAAATCTAAAAAAGTACTTATACATTGCTTTACCCATTTATTAAATGCTGTTTCCTTTTGTGGCGAAATATAGGAAAGAATGGGAATAGGTGCAATTAATTGTAAAAAAGCAAGTTTGGCTACTCTCATTCCCAAAGTAACTACATATACAACTATAACATATAAAACAAATATACCTACCGCTATTGCAGTCCATCCATCAAATATAGTTACATATCCATTATCATCACCAGTTTTGACATTTAAGCATTTACCTGCCAATGCAAAACTGCCATCATCCAATATTGAATTTTTAAATTCTTTATCATAGAAATCTTCTGTACAATTACCATCATCATCAGGCGTACCGCTATATTTATAAAAATTACTAAATACATAATAACTAAAAAGAGATGAAAAATTATTCATATCAAGTTCAGTATTTCCAAGAATAACTCTACCTATTACTTGTTGTTTAACAACAGCATGTTGTAACTTATATGCCTCGTTGAATAAACTTGGAGTCATTGCCAATAAAACTATTACAACTACTACTTTCATTATAATTTTTCCTGCGCCTTTTTCTTTATCAGTTAGCTGATCAGGACTAACTAACATTTGTATAAATGAAAAAGTTAACTTAAATAACATAAAAATTCCTAAAATTAGACCAACTCTTTGATAAATTCCCACAACAATATCATTATCTAAAATATTAGCCTCACCAATAACCATAAACAGTTTAAAAGCAAGCATTATTAAACTATAAATTGCTTCACATAAAGACATCAACAATGCTCTTAATCCTTCATATATTGCTTCACCTATTTCATCAATGAACCAAATTCCAAAATACATATGAAATCACCTCAAATTATTTAATACCACAATCAGCATTACCAAATATTCCATTACCTAAATATTCATTAGCTAAATAAATAACTACATTTACAACAGTAGGAATAAAGAAAATAATAATCCCTATTATTAATCTTTTCATAAAAGTGGATTGTGCTTTTTTCATTTCGTCTTCCTTACTTGCAAAAACCGCTTTTACAAAATCAATAGTCCCCAATACAACTATTGCAATAGGCACCAAAACTCTAATCCACCCCATATATTCATTAATAATTTTTTGCACATCGTCGCTTATAAGATCTTCACAGCCAACAGCTTCTTTACCAGTTTCTGCTGCTAAAATAAAATTAAAATTTATAAACCATGTAAACAAAATTAAAATTATGTAATTTATTTTTTTGCGCATAAAACACCTCATTAACAATTAACATTATATCAATATTATAGCATAAAATAAATAAAAAAAATACTACAAATAGTATTTTCTAATTTAAAAATTTATACAAATTACTTTTCATTCCAACATTTTGTCCAACTATTAGATACATTTTCTAAATCTTCATCACCTGTTGAAGCAAATAAACTAAATACTAAAGTTACAATTGTTACTACAAAGAAAACTGCAACTGCATAAATAGCTCTTTTTACTAACATTTTTTGTGCATTTTTTATTTCATCTTCTTTACTAGCAATTACTGCTTTACCTAAATCTATAGTACCTAATACTATTAATAAAATAGGAATACCAATTTGAATTAAAGGAATAACTCCATCTCTTACTAATCTAATTATAGGCATTAATGGTTCACAATCAACAGCCATAAAATACATAATATCCC
>CALVPR010000022.1 GCA_944351765.1 uncultured Bacilli bacterium | reverse complement strand
CAAAGAAAAAAACAACTCAATATTAATTGAGTCATTTTATAAAAATTTTTGTATCACATCATTTACAAATGTACATTAACTAAATACTCTTTTAAACCTGCAACTTGACAAGGACTACCAGAAAATAAAATTGTTTTCCCTTGAGTTAATTCTTCTTTTATTTTTGGAAATACTAATGATGCATTTGCTTGTAAATATTTAGATCCCATAATATTTTTTAAATTTTCTATTTTATCAACGGGAATATGATAGGCACCTTTTATCTTATCGTATGTTACACCATAAACTATTCCTCCTAAAGAAATAACATTACTTGCTAATTCATAAAAAATTCCACCGGAACTACTATTAAGTAGTATACTTTTATTTTTTGTATATGCAGCATAAATAGAAAAATCATTTTTTCTATATTTCTTTACCTTTAATACAGGACATCTTTTTTCACATAATCCACATTTTTTACATTTAGAAGTATCAATGTATGGATATAAAAAACCTTCATTATCTTCTTTCATACTTATTGCTTTAAAAGGACATGAAGCAACACACGTTCCACAACCTGTACATTTATCTTCTGGTAAATTACACATAAGCAGTACCTCCTTTTATTCTTTTTATCATACTAACAATCATTTTTCTTTCTTTAACATTTAAAATAAATTTATACTCTAATATACAAGTAATAATCAAATATAATATTAGTAAAACAATATTTGTTATTAAACTTGTTTTTAATACACTTTTCATTATTAAAATAATAATTACAAAAGGAATATGAACGAAAAATATATTAATAATATTTTTTAAATAAGTATGCATATCCAATTTTTGGACTTTTTTAAAGTATATTCCCATAATTATAACGTGACCTAATATATATGTTATAGCAGTACCAATAGTACACCCTATTGCCCCATATTTATTACAAAAAGGAATACTTACTAATATATTTAATATTAAAATAATTGATAATACTATTGTTCTAAATTTTTGTTCATTTTTAGCTTGCAATATAACATTCGCAACATTTAATGAAAGCGGAATTACAGTACAAATCATAAGTATACATGTTATTATATAACTTTCAAAATGAGTTCCTCCTAGCCATATATTAATAAATTCATTACCAATTAATAAAAATGATGTACAAATAAATACTGATATAATTAATTGCCACTTACTTTTTTCAATAAAATCATTATTAAGTTCTTTTGTTTTTTTCTCTTTAACTAATGCCATATATCTCGGTAAAAGCATACTACTTATAACACCACATAAAGTTATATAAATTTGAAATATTTTAGATGCAATTGAATAAATTGTTAATTCACTTGGATTAGATATTTTTCCTAAAATAATCATATCGACATTTAAATTAACTTTATCTATTATTAACAAAATAAATACGAAAAAGGAAAATGAAAATATTTCTTTAATAACTTTCCTATTTTTTATTTTAAAGTTTAATCTAACATTCAATTTCTTTACTGCATATATAGTTATAATTATTAAATAAATTAAATTAGTTATTAAAGTTATTAATGAAATTGTAATTGCTTTATATCCTAAAATTAAAAATAATATCATTATTATTGTAGAAGCAAAAGTTTTAAAGATATTAAGTAATTTTAAAAATATAAATTTTTGATAAGCAGTTACTATTGATGAAAACACACTTAATGGTAAAGAAATACTTACATTAATAGTTAAAATTAAAATAATTATTTGAGCAATTTTTACATCACTATTTGTAAAATTTGCAGAGAAAAACTTATCAATGTTAAATGCTACGATTAAGCCAATAATTAACGCAATTAAACCTAAAATCAAATAAATAACAAAAAATAATCCATTTATATTATTTTTTTCACTATCATTTTTGTCTTTATAAATACTTGCATATCTAACAACAGCATTTCCTAAACCAAAATCTAAAATGGTAAAATAGCTTGCAATAGAAATACATAAAGAATAAACACCATATAAGTCTTTACCTAAACTATTTAATAAGATTGGTGTATAAATTAATTGTGATAACATATAAATAACTATATATATATACGATAACATTGTTCCATATTTTAATTCATTTCTATTCATTACATTCTACCTCCAAAGCATTTATTAAAAATTCTTTAGAGTTTAAAATTAATTTATTTAATTCTTTTTGAACTAAATCATAATTAATTTCTTTATAACTATGTGATATATAATTACTATAATTAACACTATCTATTTTTAATAAATCTAACAAATCATAAATTCTTGCATTTTGACAAATTGGATCTGTTAAATCAAAGCGATCAAATAATATAAACTGTTTATGTAATTTTATTGCTAATGCAACACCATGATAAGAATCAGTACAGATAAATTTACAATTACTTAAATAATTAATAAATTCTTCAGGTCCTGCATTATTTATATTTTCAATAGTTTCAAAATCTTGCTTTTTATTTAATGAGATATTAATAATTTCTTCTTTATCAAAAATTTTATTTATCTTTTCTTCATAATTGTTATTACCTAAAAAATAACATATTATATTATTTTTTTTGTTATTTCTAACATTTTTAGAAATATTTTTTAAATAGTTAATATCTACTAATAATGTTGGATCAAGTACTACTAATGAATCTACATTAAAATTCTTTTTTAAAATATTTTGTCCTGTTTTTTCTCTTACAGAAATAGCTTTATAGTTAGAAAGTATTTCCTTTACTTCTTTAATTTGATTATAGTTAAAGTCATCTATAACAACACTAGGAGCATATGATATTAATTTATTTTGGTCTTCTACAAAGTCTAAAAAATAATGAATATCAAAGTGATTAGGAGACCATATTTGATCACTTCCCGCAATAAAATAATCATATTTTTTATTTAGTTTTTTTAAATCATCATTAGATGATACAATCTTAGTTTTATTTATATTGTTTTTATAAAATTTATTAAACTTTAACCATAACTCATCATTGTTTATGTGTAACCAAATGTTTTTTAAAAACTTATTATTATTTACAATTTTTTTTAAATAGTTAATATCTTTTCTATAATTAATAATATCAACTTTAAATCCTAAATCTTTTACTATTTGTTGTAAACAATACATTTGAAACAAACTACCATAATTAACCATATCATGATAAGTCATTATTGCTACTTTTTTCATTTATATCACCTTTAAATATATTATAATAGTCCTTGGCAGCTGAAAGATGCGAATGGTTTTCTACAATAAAGTTTCTACAATTTTCAGAAATTTTTTTATATGTATTGTTATTTTTCATCAATAATTTAATCTTTTCTGATATTTGTTCTGGTTCTTTTTCATCTACTAAAAATCCAGTTATTCCATCTTTTATAAGCATTTTTAATCCACCTATATTACTTGCAATAGTAGGAATTCCACATGCCATTGATTCTATTGCTGATATAGATGTTGCCTCTTGTAATCCATTAACAGTAATTGAAGGAACTAATACAACATCACATTCTTTATATATTTCTGATATTTTAGAATTATCTACACCACCATGTAATTTTACTATATCATTTAATTTATTCTTTTCAATATAAGCATTTATTTCTTCCATACAAGGGCCTTCACCATATATATTTAATATACAATTACAATTTTTTAAATATTTCATAGCTTTAACGGCATATATAACTCCATTTTTTTCAACTAATCTTCTAATACACCCTATATTATAAAATTCATTTTGTTTCAAACTAGGTTTAAATATTTCCGTATCCGTAAAATTACTAATTTCAAATACTTTTATTTTTTTATTTTCTTTTTTAACTATTTCTTCAACATGTTTTTTTATTCTATCATCAACACATATAATACTTTTTGCATATAATAAACTTTTTAATTCTTGATTAAGTAATTTATTATATAATTTATCATTTAATGTAAAACCACTATTATCTAGGGTATATTCAATACCAAAGTAAGTGTGCATAGTAAGAAAACTTTTATCAAAAAGATCACCACAATATCCACAAGTTATTGCATCTTGAAAACTAATTGTATCATACTCTTTATTTTTAATATATTTTTTTAATTCTTTTCTAAATAAATATAATTGAATTTTTTTTCTTAAATATAGATATTTTTTAAAAGAAAAAAATTTAATTGGATACACCAATAATTTTAACATTTTAAATTCATTTACATTTATATAATTACCAGAAAAAACATCATATTCTACATTCATTTTTTTAAATCCTGAAATTAAACTTGATATATGTGAAGACTTTCCACCTTGATGAGGAAAATCATCAATTGTCACAATTAGTAATTTCATTTATATCACTTCCTATTTTTTTCTTAACTACGCAAGGATTCCCTACTGCCAGTACATTATCGGGTATATCTTTGGTTACTACACTACCTGCCCCAATTACTACATTATTACCTATAGTTACTCCTGGTAATATAATAACCCTAGTTCCTATCCAAACATTATCACCAATTTTTACTTTTTTCTTATTAACTCCTTGTTTTATTATTAAAACATTTTCTTTTTCATAATTATGATTAATTGTATAGATTAATACATCAGGTCCAATCATGACATTGCTCCCAATTGTAACATCATCTTGTACATAAGAATTTATCCCAATTCCTGAATTATTTCCCATTACTATGTTAGTACCAAAACTAGCTTTTCTTTCTATATTAACTTTTCCGTTTACTTTATTAATTTTCTTAAACCAATAACTACGGACTTTTTTTGATATTGCACCAAAAACTGGGAAATTAGAATTAAACCAATATTTTCCAAACAAAATATACATTATTTTATAAAACTTCTTTTTCATTTTTTATTTCCCCCATTAGTAAAGGCATAACAACAAAAATAATTCCTAAACAACCAGTATTACTAATTGGATTTAAAAATCCTAATATCACTAACATAATAGCTGTCGTTAAGAAAACATGATAATATTGAGTATTTTTATATTTGAGAATAATATTTTTTAATACTTTATAAATAATATAAGCATATAATAAAAATACAATAATACCATATTTGGCTAATACATCTATCCATTCTGTATGTAATCCTGCTTCGCTTTTCATCAAATCATAATTATATTTATATTTATGAGAAATACCAAAAAAGAAATTATCTTTTATAGTTGCAATAGATCTCTTCATGAGCATAAATCTTTCAGAAAAAGTAGAATTTTCAGTATCATTAACAGCATCATTAAGTCTAATATAAATTATTGAATCTTCAGGTATAAATTCAGTTATAACAGAAAAAACATATTGATAATTAACGGCTAAAACTATTGCAATAATACTTAATAATATATTAAAGAACTTAAATTTTTTATAACTATTTATGAAAATATATATAACAGTTGCTAACATAAATAGAATAAACGCTGTTGCAAAGTTTGCCTTAAATATTAATAATCCTGTTAAAATATATAAAATAATATTTTTTAATTTTTGGGAAGAGTTAGTATTATTTCTTATACGACTTAAAAATAATATTGATAAAAATATTAAACCATAAATTATAAAATAACCTCCTCCAGTTATTAAGCCAATACCATCAATTCCAGGAATATTATAATTATAATTCGCCATTATTCTAGCAAAATATGGATCTTTACTTAAAAATATATAACTTACAATAAAAATATATATTAAAACTAAAGATATTATTTTAGGAATAACTTTTGTATAAAAATTATCTTTACCAATACTTTTCGATTCTATAATATAAATTATAAGTGGTGATAAATATAAAATAATATTTAATATATTCTTTAATCCTATATATAAATTTCCACTTAATAATGATGGAAGTAGATAAGCAAAACTAAATATACCTATAATTATAAAATATTTAGGCTTAATAATTATCTTTTTTAATGAAAAGAGTAAATATAATGCAAATGTAATTAACAAAATATAATTAGCATAATATATCTTCATATGCAATAAATAAATAATAATATATAATATTAAAAATATTTTATTTAAAGATATCTTTTTCATTATATCAAATTCCTTTCAATATAGATTCTAATTGCTTATCAATTATGTCATCTTTTATTTTATATACAGTTTTTTCTTTTAATAACGAATACTCTTTTTCATTATTAAATAAATTCAATATATTATTATACATTTCTAATTCTGAATTACAGATTATACCATTATCATCAATGATTTCATTTAATGATGGATAATTTAATGCTATTACTGGTGTATTTAATATTTGCGCTTCAGCAATGGTTAATCCAAAACTTTCACTTAAAGAAGTTGAAATTAATATTTTTGAATTTTTTATATAAGGATAAACATTATTTTTGGCTCCTAAAAATTTAATATTATCTTCTATTCCATATAATTTAGAAAGTTCTAATAATTTATCTTTATTATTACCTTCCCCTATTATATACCATTTAAAATTTAAGTTAGATTGAGTTAATTTTTTAGCAATTCTAAGTTGCATTTCAAAATTTTTATTTTTTTCTAATCTTCCAATAGATAATATACTATTTTCTTTATCTATATTAGGAATAAATTCTGTACTTTTTTTTAAAATACTATTTTTATCTAAATAATTATAAACTACTACTGTTTTATCTTTTAAACTAGGATATACTTTATCAAAATTTATTTTGCAATTATTACTAACTAAAACGATTTTATTAAACTTATTAAATTCTTTAAGTTCCCATTTTTTTTCTTGTTTATTTATATAATCTATATGAACCCAACTTATTTTACTATTTGCTTTAATTTTATCTAAAACTAACTTATTATAACCATAATATAAGGAACGATTATTTACATTATTTGAATATGATATGACTAAATCATATTTATCTTCAAAATTAATAAAAAGATATAATATGTTATATATAACCTGAGATGAAAATATTTTACACAATATAGACAAGACTAATCTTATAAAATATATAAAAATTCCCTTTGTTCTTGCTTCTTTAGAAGTCATTCCAATAATTCTAAAAATAGTATTTGATTTAATTATCTTAACATTTTTATTAACTAAATCTATATTATTATCATTAAATAGAAATAAAAATACATCATATTTTTCATAATTAAATTTGTTTAATAAATCAATTAATGATTTTTGAATTCCTCCAGTTCTTAAAGAATCCGAAACAAACAATATTTTTTTTTTCATTTTCTATCTCCTAATCTAATTAACATATCTTTAAATTTATTTTCCATTACATCCCAACTATAATTTTTTTTAAATATCTGTTGAATTCTATTTATATCTATATTATCTAATTTATCTAGTTTATTAATAAATTCTTTAGCATCATATTTTATAACATAACCTAATTTTTCTTTATTTACTAATTCATCTATTCCCGTATTTTCACATACTATAATTGGTTTTCCTAAAGCCATTGATTCATATACTTTATTTGGTGCTGAAAACATATGATTAGTTATTTTAGGATTATAAGTAGCAAATAATACATCACATTCTTTTTCTTTTTCAATTACACTTTTATATGGTAATGATCCAAAAAAAGTAATATTACTATATTTTTTTGACATTAGTTCAAAATACTCTTGATACTTACCAAATCCTCCAACATATAATTCATATTTATTATTATTTTTAATTAACTCAGTTATTTCTATTAAAAGTCTATCATCTTGTAATATACCAAAATACCCTATTCTAATTTTTCCTTTATTTTTCTTTTGATTAGTTATTTCATAATCTTTTTGATAATTAGGAGAATTATGAATAACAACAATATTTTTAGGATTTGATTTATTTATTTGTTTTTTTCTTTGTTCAGTACAAATAATAGTAAAATCAGATTTATTTATCGTTTTTATATCTAATCGTTCAACTATATTTTTTAAAGGCCCTAAATTATGACTATCTACGTAATAATCATATATATCATAGATTACTTTTTTATTATATTTTTTAGCAAACTTAGTAGCAATATATGCTGTATCAAAATCACAAGCATGAATATAATCTATTTTTGTTTTATTCTCTTTTAATTTTTTATATATCCATATATTAAATTTTAAAATATTTATTATATTTTTATATCCACTTCCATATAAAGCTTTTTTATTATAAAAACTTATTTTACAATTATTAGGTAATGATAATTTATTAATATCTATGTTTTCACAATTTCTATTCCATCCCCAAACCAATACATTATTATTTAATCTACTATATGTTTGTACTTCTTTTAGTGCTCTAGAATCATTATAAATAGGTGTACATCTTAAAAAAGCTATATTCTTCTTTGGGTTATATATACTACACATTTCATCATATATTTTTAATAAACTGTATTTTTTAAATTCCGAAGCCCCATTTTCACCCATTTTTTTTCTAACATCACTATTTTCATATAAGTATACAATTTTATTTTCTAATTCTTTTTCATCATTTATATCTACTAAAAATCCATTTATACCATCTTTTATTAATTCTCTATGTCCTCTACAATTAGTTGCTACAATAGGCAATTTAACACACATTGCCTCAATTATATTAACAGGTAATCCTTCTCTTTTAGATGTTGCTATTGATAAATCAGATATTTTTAACAGTTTAGGAATATCTTCCCTATATCCAAGAAAATGAATATTTTTTTGAAGATTTTTTTCTTTAACTATTTTTTGATAATGTCCTCCATAAGAATCTTTACCAGGTAATAGTAGATGTATGTTTTCATATTTCTTTATTAATTTTTCCATTACATTTATTATAAAAATTTGATTTTTATTTTGATTTAATTCAGCAGGAAATATCATTACAAAATCATTTTCATTTAATCCTAAATCTTTTCTTAACTTTATTTTTTCTTTATTATTAATTATAAAATTAAATTTTTGTTCATCTACTCCTACTCCTGGTACATACTTAATATCATTACATTTTTTAAACTTTCTTTTAACAAAATTATAATCTTCTTCATTTATTGTTATTAATGTATCTATATATTTAGATAAATATTTTTCGACAGGATAAAATAATAACCAATTTCTAATTGATGCTCCTTTATAAAAATGAAATCCATGTGCAGTATATATAATTCTAGTTCCTTTTTTTCTCTCTTTTTTAGATGCTAATCTAGTTATAACAGAAGCTACCGGTGTATGTGTATGAATTATATCATAATTTTCTGATTTTATAATTTTTTTTAAGCTTTTATATGCTTTTATATTTTTAGTTTTAAAAGGAGAACGTTCAAATGGAATAATTATTTTTTTATCACAATAAGGAATATTAGCATTTCCGTTTGTTGCAACATGGACTTCATATCCTTTTTCTTTAAAATATTTTAAATATGGAATATGAAAAGCTAAAATATGTGAATCAACAGTTGCTGTAAATAAAACTTTTTTCATTATATTCCCCACCTACTTCTACATCTATTATATCATTTATTAATATAATAATAAAGACTATTAACACTAGTTAATAGCCTTCTTATTTTGTTCTTTTAAACACTCTATTTCATTTTGAATACTACTTTTACCAGCATAAGCACCACTTTTAGATATTACTGTTTTTATAGTTAATATAACTATTTTTATATCTTGTTTGAAAGACATATTACTAACATATTCTAAATCATACTTTATTTTATCAAAAATATTAATATTATTTCTACCTTTAACTTGGGCAAGTCCAGTAATTCCCGGAAGAACATCACATCTATGTCTTTGATTATCATTCATATTTTCATAATATTCTACTATCCATGGTCTAGGACCAATAAATGACATTTCTCCTTTTAAAACATTTATTATTTGGCCTAGTTCATCTAAACTAGTCTTCCTAAGTAAATAACCTACCTTTGTAAATTTATCTTTTTTAGTTAAATCATATACATCATTGCCATATACCATAGTTCTAAATTTATATAAAGTAAATACTTTACCATTTTTACCTGTTCTTTTTTGTTTAAATATAACCGGATGAAAATCGCCACTAAAGACATAAGAAACTTTTACTATTATATATATAAATATTACAATTGGGCATAAAATAAGTGCTAATAATATATCTAATATTCTTTTAATAACACTATAAATCTTATTCTTTTCATACACAATTACTTCATTTCTTACCATTACTTCATCCATATTAATACCTACGACTTTACTATTTATTTTTTCTTATTTTTAAATATATTAGATCTCCAACTATAAATAATATTGATACCACTATTATTACATAATAATTAGTTTTATTTTCATTTATTTCAACTTTATCTGTATTTGTATTTACTTTTTCTTTTTCTCTAAATACATTAATTTTATACTCTTTACTATTACCACTAGTATCTTCTACTTTTATTATAATATTATTAGTACCTACTTTTAAATTTTGATCACTAATAGTTATTTTATCATTTGAGTTATCACTAGTAGCTTTTAAATCCAATACTTCTATATCATTTTCTACTGTAAAATTATACTCGTACTTATTACTATCAAATTCTATATTTAATATATCAGAAGTTATAGAGCTTAATAATACTTCTTTTTTTTCATTTATTAAATTACATGGAATAATCTTATTATCTTCTTCTTCATTATCCAATTTAATTTTACTAATAGTAACTTTAGAACTTTCTTTTAGATTCTTACTTGTTAATGAAATAGTTGAAATAGTATCTCCTTTTTTTAATGGGTTAGTGGCTTCAAAAGATACATTACTATTATTAATTGTTAATGTTACTCCTTTATCACCTTTGATCGAACTAATAGATATATTATCTGACAAAGAATAGATAGTGAAACTACCTTTACTTATTTCTTCCTCACCATCATATATTATTTTTATACTTTGAGTATCATTTTCTAAAAGTTCTACTTTTTCTTTATCAAAAGTTATCATATCTGCAGATATTATATTTGGTATTAGTAAAAAACTAACAATTAAAAATAATAACTTTTTTTTCATAATTTACCACCAACTTTTATATTATTTAAAAAACCATATTCTTTTATTTGTTTTAAAGTCTGTATTTACTTCATCTATATCTTCATTATTAATTACTTTTTTAGGATTACTATAAGTAATAGTTTCAAAATATTCTTCTGTTATTTCTTTTTTTATGTCTTTAACAATACCAGGAAAATTATTAAATAAAGAACTATTTTCTTTATGAACATCAGTTCCTAAAAAATGATAATATCCACTTCCCAATATTTTTTTAAAAGTATTCTTGGCACTTTTACCATATTTTCCATTTATACTTTCATAATTTCCTTGAAGTAGTGCTCCATATTTTATCCACTCTTTAACTATTTCATAATTATCTTGCACATACACATATCTTTCTGGATGAGCAATTATAGGAATTATATTTTTATTTATTAAATTAAATATATATTTTTCTAAATCTAATGGTTTACTAGTAAAAGAAAATTCTATTAATACATATTTTGAACCATTAAGAGAATAAATTTTATTATTTTCTATATTTTCTATTAAATCATTTAAAATATATACTTCATTACCTAAATATATATTTAATATATTTTTATCAAGTAATGTTTTAATAATTTCTGTTTTTTTATAATTATCAGCATTATATGAAGTACCTTCAATATAATGTGGTGTTGCAATAATTTGGGTGAATCCTAACTCTTTTAATTTTTTTAATATTTCTAAACTCTCATTTTCACTTTGACTTCCATCATCTATACCATATAATAAATGATTATGTACATCTATATATTTATTCATAATAACTTGTATAATAATTACTCTTTATATTAGGAACTTTATTAACAACAACACCTGTAACAGGAACACCAATTTTTTCGAATGCTTGTTTAGCTTCCACTAATGCATTCATTGGAGTATATTTTATTGCACATACTAACATTATTGCATCAGCATATTTAGATAATATTAAAGCATCAGGAAGTCCAATTGCAGGCACTCCATCAATAATGATATAGTCAAATATTTCTTCTGCTATTTCAAATATATCATGCATCTTATCAGAATTTAATAATTCAGATGGATTTGGAGGAATTGTTCCTCTAAATAAAACATACAGATTATTTATATCACTTTTAGCAATATAATGTTTTATTTCCTCCATATCATCTTCTAATAATAAATTAGATAGTCCTTTAGGAATCTTCACATTAAATATATCATGCATTCTTCCTCTTCTTAAATCAGCATCAATTAACAATACTTTTTTATCATTTTGAGCAAATGCTACTGCTAAATTAGAACTAATAAAACTTTTCCCTTCACCAGAAATAGAACTTGATATAAGAATTGTCTTTAATTTTTTTGAAGCTGAAGCAAACTCTAAATTAGTTCTTACAGTTCTTATATTTTCACTTATATTAGATTTAGGTCTAGTATTAACAATTAATTCACTTCTCATTTTTTACCTCCACAAATAGGTATAGTTCCTAAAATAGGAAGACCTAATTTTGCTTCTACTTTTTCTACACTTCTTATATTCTTATCAAAATAGAATAACATTAATACTATAAAACATGAAACAAAAAGTCCTGCACAAAAATATATTACTTCTTCTTTATAAAAATTTACATTATCTGCTTTATTTGACATTGATGCATCATCTAATATTTTAACATTTTCCAAATTATAAATATATATTACTTGTTCTTTAAAAGCATTTGCTAATGAATCTGTTATTTTTTTAGCCATTTCAGGATCTTTATTAGTAACTGATATTTTTAAAATTTCTGTGTCTGTTACTGATTCTACATATATATTATTGTATAATTCTCCATAACTATAGTCTAAATCTAATTCTTTAATAACTTCTTCTACTACACTCCTACTTTTAACTATTTCTTTATAAGTACCTACTAATTTTTGATTAACCGTTATATCTGTTTGTATATTATTAGAACTATTATTAGATGCAATAACTATTGTTGAAAATGATTTATATATCGGAGTTTTTAGAAAAACTGAATATAAATTACCTAATAATAATATCAAAAAAACAATTCCTATTACTAACCATAATTTACTTTTAAAATAAGATAATAGCTCCGTTAAATCTATTTCTTCCATAAATACCTCCTAGTACTACTAACTACCCCTATACTATAAATAATATCATAAATAAACATAAAATTCAATTACACTATATTTATTTATAATACTTATTTACATATTATTTTCTTATTAATTTTTTTACATTACTATATACTTCATTATTAATATCATCAATAGTTCTAATTTGATTATTACTTACACAATTAATTATATCGTAATTATATAATTCTGCAAGTTCTAAATATGCTTTTTCAGAATTTTTTAAATATTCAACATTACTTTCTGCTTCATCTAGTAGTTCTTCTCTTTTTTTCTTAAGTTCACAAGCATATTCATAAGGTAAATATAATAATATTGTTTTATCAGGCCTAGGCAATTCATTAATTACATATTCTTTTAAGTCTATCTTTTCATATATTTTTATTCTCTCTTCTTTATTAGTAATAAGTCCCCCACGATGAGCCATATTAGATGTAACATATCTATCAATTATTACTATATACCCATCATCTAAATATTTTAATATTTTAGGCAAATTATATCTTCTATCGGCAGCATATAAATCACATGCCGCAAGAACATCTATATTTCCTCCACCCTCCGGAAAGAAACTATGACTTTCTTTAAGTAGTTCTTCACACATACTTGGTTTACCTAAAAGGCATGCACCAATTATTTTTCCTGTTGGAGTATCATACATTGGAAAAGATAATCTTATTACTTTTAACCCTTCCATAGTTAATTTATCTACTAAAAGTCTTGTTTGCGTTTCTTTTCCTGAACAATCTGTTCCTTCTATTACAATTATTTTTCCTTCCATAACCTTACTTCCTTCTATATCTTACATGCTTATATTTTATATCATTATCACTATTTTCTTTTAATACTTCTCTATTCCAATCTAATTTATTAAAATTTGGAAAATATACATCTGCTTTATCATCACTAGCATCTATTTCTGTTAAATACATTGTATCTACTTTATCAATAAATAACTTATATAAAGAAGCTCCTCCTATTATATATATATCTTCATTTTTATAATCTTTTAATAATTTCTTTAAATCATTATATACAATAATTTCTTTATCATTAATATTTCTACTAGTTAACACAATCATTATTCTTCCTACTAATTTCCTAGGAAGTGACTTATAAGTATTAAAACCCATTACTACATTTTTTCCCATTGTTACTTTTTTAAAAAATTTTAAATCATTTGGTAGATGCCATATTAAATCATTATTTTTCCCAAGTTCATTATTTTTTCCAATTGCTGCGATTAATGCTATCATAATTACCTCCTATTGTGCTATTGGCATTTTAATAAATGGTGCAGATTTATATCTTAATACTTTTATATCCTTATTACCAGTTATATTTTCTTTTAAATATTCCCTACTAGTATTAAATGTATTATCAAAAGCAAAGAAATCATCTTTATCAGCAAGTTCTAATATTGGTTTTTCTTTTGTTATCATAAGTTCTAAAATCATAATATTTTCTTGTACTTCTTTTAAAACTTTTTGTAATTTAGATGAAGTTGAATTTTTTAAATTATTTTCTCTATCTTTAAGCTCATTATACATTTTTTCAATTTCTTCATCACTATTATTTTTTATAAACTTCTCCCATTTCAACATCTTTTTGTATCTTTCTAATTCTAATTTGATACCTTCTATTTGATTTACATAAATATGAGCATCCATAATACTCCAATTAAGATTTCCTACTTCTAGCCCTGATACTTTAGCAAACATTGCATGAAGTATAGCATATTGACTTACATTAAAAGGTAATCCTAATGGGGTATCAGCACTTCTTTGATGAACAAATGCATGTAATTTACCATTTGCTACTTTCCATTCACTACTCCATACACAAGATGGTAAAACAGCCGTTCTTAAATATTCATCTTGCCACAAACTAATAATCATTCTTCTATCATGGGGATTAGTTTTTAATTGATGAAGTACATATTGTGGTCTTTTAAACTTATCGTTAATCCATCCATAAGCAGTACCTATTGTATCAGCCCATTCTTTACCAAAAAATTTAGCACTTTTTATTGTTTTTCCTTCTATTACTGATTTAGCAAACATTCCTGTTGGCTTACCATCTAAATCTAATACTTCTACTTCCTTTTCAGGAATATATTCTCCTTTTGGTTCATACGTTCTATAAATACCATCCTCATCTATTCTCCATTCATCCCATATTTTATTTCCACGTTCATGTAACCAACTTACTTTATTAGATTGCGCTTGATATATCCATAACATCTCTGATAAAGCATTATGAATTGCTACTTTTTTAGATTCTAGTATTGGGAACTCTTCACCAGCATTAAGTTTAAAAGAAACTCCCTCAATACTTAACGTGTCAATACCTGTTCTATTTTCAAAAAGTTCTCCTTCTTTAAGGATCTTTTTTAAAAGTTGGCAATATACTCTATCCCACTGTCTTACCACACTATTTTCCCTATTTATTCTATACTCTTGTCCATTAATTATCATTATTTACCTCCATATCCTTAATTTCTAGTATACCTTGTTTAATAAATTAATTCAATTATTTTGACATTATTTTTACAAAAAACAATTGTTAATTCAAATTCATTATGATATACTTTACAAGTAGGTGAAGTTATGAATGATTTTTTAGTTTATTTTTTAATACTTATTATATATTCATTTTTTGGATGGTGTTGTGAAGTTTTATATGGTCTTATAATGGAAAAAAGACTTATTAATAGAGGATTCTTAATTGGACCAGTTTGTCCAATATATGGTTTTGGTGCTATTTTTATGATTTTATTTTTAACAAAATACAAAAGTGATCCAATTACTGTTTTTGTTTTAGGAGCTGTTATATGTTCTATCCTAGAATATTTCACTAGTTACATAATGGAAAAACTTTTTAATGCAAGATGGTGGGATTATTCATATATAAAATTTAATATAAATGGTAGAATATGTTTACCTTTTTCTTGCTTATTTGGAATACTTGGAGTAATTCTTATTTGCTTTGTAAATCCTTTTGTAAATTCCTTAATTAATATGATACCAGATATATACATAACTATAATAAGTATTATTTTAATTATTATATTTTTATCAGATATTATAATTTCCTTTAATATTATTAATAAAATTAAACTTACTGCTCAAAATGTGTCTAAAGATTATACTGAAGAAATAAATAAAAAAGTTAAAGAAAAGTTAAAAAATAAATTACTACAAAGCAGATTATTAAAAGCTTTCCCTAAATTTAATTTTATTAATCATCAAAAAAACACGAAATAATTATTCCGAGACTTAGTAATAATAATCCTATTACTAAGTCTTTTATATTTATATGATAAGAAAATATTTTTAATAATAAAGTTAATAAAGTTGATAAAATAACTCCTAATATAAATGAAAAAGTTAATTTATTATATTTTTTAAATAAATAATTTATAACAATACTAGTTACAATTATCCCTATAAAAATTCCTATTCCATAAGGTATTAATATATTTAAATTAATTATTATATTTTCTATACTAGATAAAGAATAAATTATATTATTATAAGTCCCTATTACCATAAGAAGCGCAGTTGAGCTAATTCCAGGAACTACCATTCCAAAAGCATCTATTAAACCAGAAATTAAATATATAATTATAGAATTACTTACACTATTATTATTTATATTCAGATTCGTTAATAAAGTTATAATTATAAATGTTATAAAAGAAATCATAATTCCTTTTATACTTTTATCTACTTTACTAATAATTTTAGGAGTACTTCCAAATATTAATCCCATAAAAAATAGCATTGTAATTACATAATAATTATTAAGTAAAAAATATACTATATTACTTCCTAGTATTATTGCTATAATTATTCCTATTCCTATAAAAAATAAAAACTTAATATTTTCTTTTATATTATCAAAAAATCTTGTAATTGCATTTATTCCTTTATCATAAACTCCCATACTTATAGCAAGTATTGCCCCAGAAACTCCTGGCATTACTTTAGCCAACCCTATTATTAATCCTTTTATTATAAGTACTATATTAGACATATAAATATCACCTAATAAAGTATATAAAAAAATAAAGTTATATATGTTTATAACTCTATTCTTTAACATTATTTTCTTCTTTATCTTTATTCTGATTATTTTCGTCTACTGGTTTTTCTCCATCTGTTGGCTTGTCTTCTGTATCAGTATTATTTCCTCCGGGATTTTCTTCTGGATTTTCATTTCCATCATCTGGTACTTTATCATCTTCACTTGGAAGTAAATCTTCAAGTGGATCATCTTTTATCTCTTCATCCTTATTATTTTCTTCTTGTGGTTCTTCTTCTACTTTATTATCATTACTGCTATCATTATTGCTATCGTTATTAGTAACAGGACTTTTTGTAACATAACTGCCACTTTGTTCCTCACCATAAGAGCTATCCAATATTTTACCTGCTTCAACTTTATCTATTAATTCTTTAGCATTTAATATACTATCATCATTTGGTATCATAACATATAATTTTTGAGTAGGATAACTATATGTATATTCAGATCCATCAGTACCACTTATGTAATTAGATGTTACTGTCCATTTATAATTTCCTTCAAGTTGCATTTTTACTAAATTCATAAGTCTTGAAACAGGCATATTTGTAGCAAATTTACCATTGACTGAATCTAACAAACTACTATATTTACTTATAATATCCGGACTAATACATTTTCTGATTAATGCTTCAATCATTGCTTGTTGATTCTTACCTCTTTGAATATCACCAAGAGCAAAAGTTTTTCTTTCTCTAACAAAAGACAAAGCTTGTTCTCCATTTACATAATTATAACCTTTTTTATAGTTATATCCATCCATTGAAGTAAAACTATATTCTGAATATACATTAACTCCTCCAAGTGTATTTACTATATCAATAACACTTGTAAAGTTAACTTTAAAATAATAATTTATTTCAATATCCAATAGTTCTTCTATCGTTGATATTGACTTTTCTACTCCATATATTCCAGCATGTGTAAGTTTATCTTTATATCCAGTTGTTCCAGACAATTGTACATATGTATCTCTTGGAATTGATGTTAACAATATTTGATGTGTTTTGGGATTGATTGTTACAACAATATTAACATCACTTCTAGATACAGAAGAAACTTCCCCAAAAGTATCAATACCACTTAAATAAATATTAAACGGTTCTGTCGTAACATCAGTATCTTTACTTACATCTTTAACTTCTACCTTAATTTTAAATTCATATATTGATTTTACCATTGAAGAAAAATTACTTTCTTCATCTAACATTTTTATATAAGATTCTTCTAAAACAATCATTTTAACTTTTTTATTCATTAAGGCATCTACTGTTTCATCCAAGTCATTATATAATACTGAATCTATACTTATTTTTTCTTCTATTTTAGAAAGAATTTCTTTAGGTTCATCTAATTTATTATCATAGTACCCCAGTTTTTCTCCATCCAACTCACTAATATCTGAATATCCACTATCTTTTAATACTAATACTGAATAATTATGTGTCTTATAATTAAGATTCATATTTCCTAAAACACTATTTGTTTTAAGTATATTAAATGATATAAATGATAAAACCATAGATATAATCAAACTTATTATCATAGTTATAATTCTAACTATTTTTTTACCCTTTTTTATACACCATATAAATACAAAATCTATAATTCCTAATATTAATATTACTATACTTAAATACTTAAGAGGCATAAAATCCATCTTTATTATTGTACCTATTAAAAATATTGATATAAAAAGTAATATTCCTAT
>CALVPR010000021.1 GCA_944351765.1 uncultured Bacilli bacterium | reverse complement strand
CAAGTATAAAAATACAAAAAAACTAGATTTTTCAATATCTAGACAACCTTTTTAATTACTAACTGTCAAACTTGGGTCACCAAAAGTAGAAAATACAATTCATCAAATAGGTTTTTACTTATTAGTACTTCTTATATTATATGTAACATGTAATGATATATTTAGATTATTTCAATAAGATTCTTGTGAATATAGAATTCTTTACATAAAGTAAAATAAAAAATTAGTGAAAGCTAATTTTTTTAATGTCTATATTCTTGATTAATTTAACTAAATATAATATACTTATAATAGGTGATGGTATGAATAATAAAGGTTTTACTTTACTAGAAATCATATTAGTGGTGGCAATATTAGGAGTTATTACGTTAATTGTAGTGCCGAGCGTATCAAGTATTTTAAATAAAAACAAAAATGATCAATATGAGAATTTAAAAAAAAGTATAATATCGGCTGCTAAAATGTATGTATCCGATAATCGATATGATTTAGGCATTACTTGTAATAATACAAGTGAAAGACCTACATTTACTATTACATTAAAAGATATAGTTGATTCTGGAGACTTAACAGAACCGGTAGTAGATCCTCGAGATAAAAGTGAAATTTCTTTGTCTAATGTAGTAAATATTACTTATAATTGTTCTAATAAAAGTTTTAATTACGAATATAATTATGAATAATGTGTAAACTTATAAAAAATAATTGTAATTTAAAATAATCTATGATAAAATTATTATGATATAAGAATAAGGAGAGATAATATGGCACTTAACAAAATTAAAAAAATGTTAACGGATGAAGTTGATGATAACGATGAAACAATAAATGCTGATGTAACTTTACAGAGTAATGGAGGAAAAATGATATTACTAGAGCCTCGTGCATATTCAGAAAGCCAACAAATTGCTGACCATTTAAAAAAGAAGAATACAGTTGTAGTAAATATGAAAAGAGTTACTCCTGATCAAGCTAAAAGAATTGTTGATTTTTTAAGTGGAACTGTTTATGCATTAGGGGGAGATCTTCAAAAAATAGGGGGAGGTATTTTCTTATGTACTCCTAAAAATGTAAATGTTGAAGGTCAAATATCTGATGATGATGATAAAGGTAAAAAACAAAAAGATATAGATTTAGAATGGTAATATTTTAAAGGAAGGTTGATGCTATGAAAAGATTTAGCATTGTGCAAAACGGTTATGATATAGATGAAGTAAATAGATTTATTGATATTGTAATTAGAAGACTAGAAAAGTTAGATGAAGAGAATAAAAATAGTTTAGCACAAATCGAAGTATTAAAACAAAAGCTAAATGAAACGAAAACTACTAATAATGAAGAAAATATTAGTAGGGCATTATTAGCAGCTCAAGAGGCATCGGAAAGGATGCGTAATGTAGCTAAAGAAGAATCAAGGTTATTAATTGAAGATGCTAAACGAAATGCTAATTCTATCATTCATGAAGCATTAGTAGAAGCTGCTAAAACAGAAAATGAAGCATCACTTTTAAAGAAAAATATTACTGTCTATAAGAATAGAGTTAAAAATATATTAAAATCACAACTAGAAATTGCCGAAGAATTAGATAAAATAGAATTATAGTATTGACTAAAAACATATTATTTAATATAATATGTTTAGTTTTTTAAATCAAATGAAAGAGACGTTATAATATAGATTTATATAGAGAGTTAGTGGTTGGTGGAAACTAATTAAATTATATTATATGTATCACTCTTGATGATCTTTTCTGATATGTAGGAGAAGACGGGGATACCGTTATATTATTTGAGTGCATGTATATGAAATAAGGTGGTACCGCGGGTATTCTCGTCCTTATATTGTATACATGTTTTTTTAATTTATAAGGAGGAATAGTATGAAAAAATTTAAAGAATTAAGTAAAGATAGTTTTATTGAAAATGAGAAAAAGTATATTGATTTTTGGAATGAAATAAGTATTCTTAATAAATCAATAGATAAAGGAGATAAATATTGGGTATTCTATGATGGACCAGCATTTGCTAATGGTTTTCCGGGACTTCATCACATGGTTGCTAAAAATTTAAAAGATATAGTATGTAAGTATAAGACAATGCAAGGATATAAAGTTATTAGAAAAATTGGTTGGGATACTCATGGTCTTCCAATTGAAAATCATGTTGAGAAGAAGATGGGATTTAAGACTAAAAAAGATATTGAAGCATTTGGTATAGAAAACTTTAATAAAGAATGCCGTAAAAGTGTAAGAGAAAACGAAGCGGCATTTACAGACTTAACTCATAAGATGGGACAATTTATTGATACAGAAAATCCATATTTAACATATAAGAATGAATATATTGAAACAGAATGGTGGATACTTAAGAAATTTTTTGATGAAGGACTATTTTATGAAGGAACTAAAGTAACTCCATATTGTCCTAGATGTGGAACCGGACTTGCTTCTCATGAAGTAGCACAAGGATATAAAAGTGTTGATGTAAATACGGTAATAGTTCCTTTCAAAGTAAAAAATAAAGATGAATATTTTTTAGTATGGACAACAACTCCTTGGACACTTCTTGCAAATGTTGCTTTATGTGTAAATCCTAATGAAGACTATGTTAAAGTTTCTTCACAAGGATATACATTTATATTAGCTGCATCTCTTAAAGATAAAGTAGTAGGAGCAGAAGCAGAAGTAATAGAAACATTTAAAGGTAAAGAGTTAGAGAATATAGAGTATGAACAACTTTTACCATTTGTTAAGGTAGAGGGTAAAGCATTTATTGTTACATGTGATGATTATGTTACGATGGAAGATGGAACAGGAATTGTTCATATTGCTCCAGCGTTTGGAGAAGATGATTCTCGTGTTGGTAAAGACTATGAACTTGCATATGTAAATCCTGTTGGACTTGATGGGACATATAAAGAAGGTCCATGGAAAGGAAAACTTGTATTTGATGCTGATTTAGATGTTATTAAATATTTAAAAGAAAATGATAAATTATTTAAAAAGCAAAAGATAACTCATGATTACCCACATTGTTGGAGATGTGATAGCCCGCTTATCTATTATACAATGCCTAGTTATTATATTGCTGTATCAAAATTTAGAGATAAATTAGTAGAGGCTAATAGTAAAGTTAATTGGTATCCAGAATATGTAGGAACTAAAAGATTTAATAATTGGCTTATGAATGCAAAAGATTGGGCAATTTCTAGAACAAGATATTGGGGAGCACCAATACCATATTTTAAATGTGAATGTGGACATTCAGAAATGATTGGATCGATAGAAGAATTAAAAGAAAAAGCAACTATTAAGATTAAAGAAGATTTAGATTTACATAAACCTTATATTGATAATATTCATATTAAATGTCCTAAATGTGGTAAAGATATGACAAGGATTCCTGATGTACTTGATTGTTGGTTTGATTCAGGAAGTATGCCATTTGCTCAATATCATTATCCATTCGAAAACAAAGAATTATGGGAAACACAATTCCCGGCAGACTTTATTTGCGAAGGAATAGATCAAACTAGAGGATGGTTCTATACACTTCTAGTAATATCTACTTTTGTAAAAGGATGTGCACCATATAAGAATGTATTAGTAAATGATTTATTACTTGATGCTGAAGGTAAGAAAATGAGTAAATCAAGAGGTAATATAGTAGAACCGTTTACTACAATGAAAGAATATGGAGCAGATACAGTAAGATTTTACTTACCTTATGTATCTCCAGTATGGACACCACTTAAATTTGATATTGGAGGACTTAAAGAAGTATATTCTAAATTCTTTAATCCATTAAAAAATACATATTCATTCTTTGTGACATATGCAAATATTGATAATATTGATACAGATATGTTTGATGTATCTTATGATAATTTAGAAGAAATAGATAAATGGTTAATTTCTAAATATAATAAATTATTAAAAGAAGTAACTACTTATTATGAAGAATATGATTTAAACAAAGTAGCAAGAACTTTAGCTAACTTTGTAAGTGAAGATTTATCTAATTGGTATATTAGAAGAAATAGAGATAGATTCTGGGGAAGTAGTCTTGATAATTCTAAAAAGAGCGTATATCAAACAACATATAATGTTTTAGTAGGATTATCACAAATAATTGCACCCCTTACTCCATATATAAGTGAAGAAATATATCAGAACTTAACAGGAGAAGAATCAGTACATTTAAGTAGTTTTCCTAAATATGATGAAAATTTAATAGATGAAAAATTAGAAGAAAAGATGGATTTAGTAAGAGACTTAATTAGTATTGGTAGAAATGCTCGTGAAGAAGTTAAGATAAAAGTAAGACAACCAATTAGTGAAATAATATTAGATAAAAATTATAAAAATATTATTGGAAACTTGGAAGACTTAATTAAGGAAGAACTTAATGTAAAAGAAGTTACTTATGAAGATGAATTAGATAAATATATGAATATTGAATATAAACCTAATTATAAGTTAGTAGGTAAAATATTTGGACCTAATATGAAAGATTTTGCGAGTTACCTATCTAATATAAGTAGTGAAGATCGAGATAAATTAAATAGCAATAATTTAACTATAGAATTAAATGGTACTAACTATGATATAAATAAAGATATGGTAGAAATTAGAATATCTTCAAAAGAAGGATATGATGTTGCTACAGATAATAATAAATTTGTTATATTAAATACTAATTTAACTAGTGAATTATTAAATGAAGGACTTGCACGTGAGACTATATCTAAAGTTCAACAATTAAGAAAGAATAGTGGATTTGATATAGCAGATAGAATTAATATTTATTATAGTTCTAGTGATGAATATACAAATAGAATAGAAGAATTTATATCATTTATAAAAGATGAAACATTATGTATTAATTTGGTAAAAGATAATGTTGTAAAAGATAATGAAGTAGATATAAATGAATATAAAGTATGCTTTAAATTAGAAAGAGAAAAATAATTCTCTTTTTTGTTGTTTTTGACACTTTTTTTGTCAAATTATGATTTTGATATTTACAAACCAATATAGATAATATAGAATATTATTGTAGAGTGGTGCGAAGTGGAAGAAAGTGGGGATTTGTATGTTGATTGGAGAATATCGTCATAATATTGATGATAAGGGTAGAATTATTATTCCATCAAAGTTTCGTGAAGAAATAGGTATGAAATTTGTTGTAACTAGAGGACTTGATGGATGCCTATTTGTCTATTCAATGGATAATTGGAATAAAATTGTATCTAAACTTCAAACACTACCTTTCACTAAAAAAGATGCTAGAACTTTTATGAGATTCTTTTTATCTGGTGCTACTGTATGTGAATTTGATAAACAAGGAAGAATCAACTTAACAAACTCGTTAATTTTATATGCGGGTATTCAAAAAGAATGTACAATAATTGGGGTAAACGATCGCTTAGAAATTTGGGCTAGTGAGAAATTAGATTCTATTATGGAAGAAAACGAGCTTAATTTCTCTACTATAGCGGAAAACTTATTTGAAGGTGATTTTAATGCATAAGAGTGTTTTACTAGAAGAGTCAATTAATAGTTTAAATATTAAAGAAGATGGAGTTTATGTTGATGCTACCTTGGGTTATGGGGGACACAGTGGTGAAATATTAAAAAGATTAAAAAAGGGTAAACTATTCGCTTTTGATCAAGATGAATATGCCATCAATTATTGCAAAGATAAATTTAAAGATAACGGTAATATAGAAATAATTAAAAGTAATTTCTCTAATATGTTAGAAGAATTAAACAAAATGGAAATTACTAAAGTTGATGGCATATTATTTGATCTAGGAGTATCTTCAGTACAATTAGATCAAGATGAACGTGGATTTAGTTTTCATAAAGATGCTAAGCTTGATATGCGAATGGATACAAGTAAGAGTTTTAGTGCTTATAATGTTGTTAATGAATATTCATATAATGATTTAGTTAGAATATTTAGAGAATATGGAGAAGAGAAGTATTCTACTAGTATTGCTAATAAAATTGTTAAATATCGTGAAAATAAACCTATAGAGACAACATTAGAATTAGTAGATATAATTAAAAGTGGAATGCCTATGAAAGCAATGAGAGAAAGCCATCCTGCTAGACGTGTATTTCAAGCAATTAGAATTGAAGTAAATAATGAGTTAGGAGTGTTACAAACAGCCTTAGAAGATGCCATAAAACTTCTTAATATTGGTGGTCGTATAAGTGTTATAACATTCCATTCATTAGAAGATAAACAAGTAAAGAAAACATTTAAAAAATATAGTGAAATAGATGAAAAAATAAAAGGACTTCCCTTTATTCCTGAAGAATATAAACCAATATTAAAAATAATTGAAAAAGGAATAACACCAAGTCAAAAAGAGTTAGAAGAAAATAATCGTTCTAGAAGTTCCAGATTAAGAGTTGCTGAAAAAATAAAAGGGTGATATAATGAAAAATAGAAAGAATAAAAAGAAGGTATCCAAAGTAGAAAGATTTTTATATAAAACATTTACTTTTTTATCAATATGTTTAGTTATTGGAACGGTTGTTAGTCAAGTAAGTTTATCAGAAATAAATTTAGAAGTTGAAAAATTAAAAATCAAGTTAGAAGAACAAGAAAATGTTAATCAAGGATTAGTTATGAAAATAAATGAAATGGCATCACTTGATAATGTTAATGCTGTTTCTACATCAATGGGGCTAGCATATAATAATGAAAATATTAAAAATATAACAGAATAGAGTGATAATATGAAAAAAGAAAAAATTAAAAGTAATATAATAATTTATAAATGGTTATATGTTTTAATTTTTCTTTTTTTTGTTATATTTGCTTTTCGCTTATCATATTTATGTTTAGTTGATTATAAAGTAGGGGACAGTACAATTACATCTTTTATAAATAATAGAAATACTATTGAAGAAGTAATATATCCAACTAGAGGAGATATATTAGATAAAAACGGGAATGTATTAGCCCAATCAGTATCTAGCTATACAGTAATTGCCTATTTATCAGAAACTAGAAGTGAAGGATCTGAAGATCCATTACACGTAGTAGATAAAAAAGCAACTGCTGAAGCTTTATCACCTCTTATTAATATGAGTGTAGAAGATATTATGAAATTATTAGAAAAAGATGCTTATCAAGTGGAATTAGGCCCTGGTGGTAGAAATTTGAGCCAAATTCAAATGGAAAAAATAAAAGAATTAAATTTACCAGGGATAGACTTTATTAGTGATACAAAAAGATATTATCCCAATGGAGATTTTGCATCATACATGTTAGGGTATACTAAAACCAAAGAAGAAGATGGTGTTAGTACTATTGTTGGAGAACTTGGAATAGAAGAATACTATAATGAAACTTTAACAGGTAGTACGGGATTTATTACTTATGAAAAAGATAGATACGGTTATAAAATAGCAAATGGTCGTGAATATATAGAACCTGCAGATGATGGTGATGATATATATCTTACAGTAGATAATAATATAGAATTATTTATTGAAAATGCTGTTAAAAAAATGAGCACAGATTCAGAAGCAGAATGGACTCTTATGGTAGTAGCAGATGCTAAAACAGGGGCTATATTAGGGTATTCTTCAACTCCATCATTTGATCCAAATATAAGAAATATGACTTCATATATTGACCCAATCGTTGGTAATGCTTATGAGCCTGGTAGTACTATGAAAATATTTAGTTATATGTGTGCCATTGAAAGTGGCAACTATAAAGGTGATGATAAATATATGTCAGGTAGCAAAACATACGAATCAGAAATTACTGGTGAAAAAGTTACTATTAACGATTGGAAAAAAGAAGGATGGGGAGAAATTACCTATGATCAAGGCTTTGCTTTATCATCTAATATTGCTGTTGCTAATTTAGTAGAAACTGCTATTGGTAAATCAGAACTTAGTGCTTGTTATAGTAACTATGGCTTTGGTAAAACTACAGGCTTTACTTTAAAAAGAGAATCTAAAGGTAGTATTGATTTTAATTACCAAATAGAAGTAGCAACGGCAGGATATGGTCAAGGAATAACAACGACTCCAATCCAACATATACAGGCGCTTACTGCAATTGCCAATAACGGTGTTATGTTAAAACCTTATATAGTATCAAAAATAGTTGATAGTAATACTGGAGATATAAACTTTGAAGGTAAAAGAACGGAAATAAAACAAATAGCAAGTGAAGAAACTATTAATAAAATAAAGGAATTAATGGCTAGTGTTGTAACTCCGAATTTGGAAACTTCAACAGGATATGCTTATTATATGGAAGACTATAATATAATAGGAAAAACTGGGACAGCTCAAATATTTGATTATGAAAAAGGTGAATATTTAAAAGGTGAATCTGATTATATATATTCTTTTTCCGGATTATATCCTGGAGATGATCCTGAAATAATTATTTATACAGCTATAAAAAAACCTAAAGACAGTAATAATTACATTGCTCCTGCTGTTAAAGAAGTAATACAAAATATAAGTAATTATTTAAATATAAAAGAAGATAAAGTAATAAATACTTCTTATAAAATAGAATCTTATATTAATAAAGACACTACTAGTGTTATGGATAATCTTAAAGATACAGGAATTAATTTAATAGTAATTGGGGATGGTAATAAAATAGTAAGTCAATATCCAAATAGTAATACTGATTTAACAAAAGGTGATAACTTAATTTTACTTACAAATAATTATGATAAAAAAATGTTAAATTTAATTGGATTATCATTTAAAGAAGTAAAAATTATTTTAGATTATATGGATATTAATTATACTATTGAAGGTAATGGATATGTATATGAACAAAGCGTTTCTGAAGGAACTGTACTAAATCCTGATGATGTTATTACAATTAAATTAAATGAAAAATATTTTGAAAACATAGAAGATGGACAAGAATAGTTCATCTTTTGTGTTATAAGTTTCAATAGATAAAATTATTTGTATTAGAAGTATTGATAACCATATAAATTTATGATAAAATTATACTATAATTGATGAGGTGGTCTGATGGATGAAGATAATATATATGAAGTGTTAAAAGAAATATATATTAATTTAGAAGAAAGAGGTTATAATCCTACTAAGCAAATTGTAGGGTATTTAATAAGTGGTGATTTAGGGTATATATCTAGTTATAAGAAATCACGAAGTAAAATCAGTAAATTAGATAGAAATAAAATAGTAGAAATAATGTTTAAGGAATATATAAAATGAGATATTTAGGGCTTGATTTAGGTAGCAAATCTTTAGGTATATCTATTAGTGATAGAACTAATACAATTGCTAGTATATATAAAACAATATTTTTTAAAGAAAATGAATATGATAGTTTAATTCCAGAACTTAATAACATAGTAAAAAATGAAAATATTACAGTTATAGTGTTGGGATTACCTAAAAATATGAATAATACTATTGGATCTAGAGCAGAAATTACTTTAGAGTTTAAGAAAAAACTAGAGAATAATATTGATGTTAAAGTTGAACTTATAGATGAAAGACTTACTTCTGTTATATCTAATGATGTGTTAATAAGCGCAAATGTTAGTAGAAAAAAAAGAAAGAAAAAGGTTGACGGAATGGCTGCTTTATTGATATTGCAAAGTTATATAGATAGAAAGAGGAATGAGATTAATGAATAAAGAAAATACTTTTACAGTACGTGATAATGAAGGAAAAGAGATAACTTGTGAAGTATTATTTACTTTTGAAAGTGATGAAACAAAGAAAAATTATATAGTGTATACAGATAATTCTTTAGATGAATCCGGTAATATTAAAGTATATGCTTCAATATTTGATCCAAGTAAAGATACAACAGAACTTATGCCAATAGAGACAGAAAGAGAATGGAAAATAATAGAGACAATACTTGAATCTATTCAAGAAGAAAATAAAAAGAAAGATGAGAATACAGACAATTAGTCTTTTTCTTTTGGAGGTAGTATGAGAATATTTAGGAATGTTGCTCTTGCGGTGTTGATACTATCAACAGCAATAATTATATTTGCTTGTAGTTATTTTAATTATCAAATAGCGCCAGTATCTAATAATGATACGTTAAAAACAGTAGTTATAGATAAAGGTAGTATTAATGATATTGCTAATACATTAAAAGAAAATAATCTAATTAAAGATGTAACTATGTTTAAAGTATATATAAAATTAACTGGAAAATCTAATTTAAAAGCATCAACTTATGAATTAAGTGAAAACATGGGAGTAAAAAAAATAGTAGAAATATTAGAAAATGGTAATAGTTATAATCCTAATGAAGTTAAAATTACTTTTAAAGAAGGAATTAATATAAGAGAAATAGCTCGTTTAATTACTGAAAATACTAATAATAGTGAAGAAGATGTATATGAATTGCTTTCTGATAAAGAATATTTAGATGAACTAATAAATACTTATTGGTTTATTACTGATGATGTTAAAGATAATAGAATTTATTATTCGCTAGAAGGTTATTTATATCCAAATACATATATATATACTAATAAAGATGTAAGTGTTAAGGAAATATTTAGTAAAATGTTAGAAGAAATGAACAGTAAATTAAATGGATATAAAGAAGAAATAAATAATAGTAAATATTCTATTCATGAAATATTAACTTTAGCTTCTATTGTTGAGTTAGAGGGGGCAAGTTCATCAGATAGAAATGGCGTAGCAGGAGTGTTCTACAATCGTCTTAATTCAGGTATGACATTAGGTAGTGATGTAACTACTTATTATGGCTTAAAAATTAATATGAGTGATCGTGATTTAACCAAGGCGGAATTAAATGATTGTAATAATTATAATACTAGATGTTCAACATTTACAGGACTTCCTGTTAGTCCAATATGTATAGCATCTATTGAATCAATTGAAGCTGTGTTAGAACCTACTAATCATGACTACTATTATTTTGTAGCGGATAAAAATAAAAAGACTTATTTTACTAAAACATACGATGAACACTTAAGTACGGTTAGTAAGTTAAAAGATGAAGGATTATTTTTTGAATATTAAAAAAGGCTTTAAATAAGCCTTTTTTAGTTTATTCTAGTAATAGATACACATGCTGAATATAAATCATTAGGTATTAATTGTAAATCAACTTCAGAAGAATTGATAAACCTATAACTTGTTCCTGCTAAAGCAGAGAATATTGCGTTTCCATTGATTGTTCCAGAATCACAACAATTTACTTTATTATGAGTAGATGAATGAGCAATTAACTCATCACTTGGCCAATATCTGTGTAATTCAATAGATAATGCTTTATCTTCACAAGCATTAACATCTTTATTATGGTTTTTAACATTAATCCACCAATGAATTATATAAATTCCTTCATCTGGTATAAAGAAATCTCCTGTACCAGAATTATATGTAATATTATTTGATAAATTTGTTGTATCAAAAGTAACTGGGAAATTTTTTGGCACTACAGCATTACTTTCATCGTGAACCATTGCGTAGCTATTAAATGAAGGTCCATTGTCTCCTTTAGGTCCAGTCGGTCCAGTAGCTCCAGTCGGTCCAGTAGCTCCAGTCGGTCCAGTAGCCCCAGTAGGTCCGGTAGCCCCAGTAGGTCCGGTAGGTCCAGTAGCTCCAGTAGGACCTGGTATTCCATCAGCACCAGTGGCACCAGGGTCTCCAGTTCTACCTTGTGGACCAGTCGGTCCAGTTGAACCACAATCTCCACAAGGACCTTGAGGTCCAGTCGGACCAGTCGGTCCTGTTGGACCTTGCTTACAATTATTTGTTAAGCATTGTATAACTTGGCATAAACAAGAATTATCAGTATTATCACAATTATTAGTATCTATTTCTAATATGTTCTTTTCTTCCATATTCATCCTTCTTTCTATTAATTAAATTAGTAAGAGAGATATTACTATATAAATAATTTAACTAATAGATATTTGTATTTCTCTCCAGTAATAATATATATTACATTATATAATATTCAAACTATTACAAATAGAATGTACGGTTATCTTATAATATTAAAAAAAGTATGATATAATTAATTTAATAATAGAAAGAAGGTAATTTTATGAATTTATTAAATTTTCCTAAAATAGAACTTCATTTACATTTAGATGGATCAGTTAGACCTAGTACTGTGAGTGACATTTTAAATTTGAATAAAAAAGAAGTTGAAAAAAATATGTTAGTAGATATTTCTTGTAAAGATTTAAATGAATATTTAACTAAATTTGATTTACCATTAAAAATATTACAAACTAAAGAAAATTTAATTAGAGTATCAGAAGAATTAGCGATTGACTTAAAAAAAGATGGAGTAATATATGCTGAATTAAGATTTGCTCCAATTCTTCATACAAGGGAAGGATTAACTTGTGAAGAAGTAATTGAAGCTGTAATAGAAGGCATTTCTAAAGTAAATGTAAAAATAAATTTAATAATATGTCTTATGAGAAATGTAAGCGATAATGATAATTATAAAGTAATTGAAGCAGGACTTAAATATATAAATAATAGAGTAGTAGGTTTTGATTTAGCAGGTGCAGAAGCAATATATAAAACTTCTAACTTTAAAGAATTATTTAAATATATAAGTAAATATGATGTTCCCTTTACTATTCATGCAGGTGAGGCAGATGGAATTAATAGTATAAAAAGTGCAATAGAATTTGGAACAAAAAGAATAGGACATGGAGTAAGAATTATGGAAGATAATTCTATGATACAATATGCTAAAGATAATAATATAACTTTTGAAGTATGTCCTACTAGTAACATAGATACTAAAATATATAAAGAATATAGAGAACATGCTATTAAAAAAATGTATGATAATAAATTAAATATTACTATTAATACAGATAATAGAACTGTATCTAATATTACTTTAACAGAAGAATATAATAAGTTAATAAATACTTTTAAATTTAGCTTAGAAGATTTAAAAGTAATGAATATTAATGCTATTAATGCTGCTTTTATTAGTAATAATAAAAAAGAAAGTTTAAAACAAGAATACTATTTAAAGTATAAAGAATTTATAAATAATGGAGGATATAATGGACAAGGATAAAAAAGAGTTTATAGTAGGAAGTGTGATATTAACTATATTAATTCTATTAGTAGTATTTATAATATTATTCGTTTTATATACAAAAGAAAAAGAAAGTATGTTAAATATACCAGAAAATAAATATAATGTTACTGATTTTATTTATGTTGAAAAAGTAAATTATAGTAAATATAATAATTTATTTACAGGTAATTTAGAAATACCTAAAATAACGCTTAAAAATATAGATGAAAATATAATTAACGAATTTGAAAATAATGAAACAGATATATTATTAGAAATAGTAAATAGTAGTAAAACATTAGAAAGTAAAATAGAAGAAAGTGAATATAATCCTACTAGTACAATAAATATTGATATGGATTATAAAATTGTCAATAATATTTTATCTGTTAAATATATATTAAAAATTAAGTTGGACTTTGATTTAGATTCAATAATAAAACCATTATATTTTAATTATGATATTGAAAATAAGAAAGTATTATCTAATAGTGATTTATTAATTAAATTAGGATATGATCCTATAGAATTGTCAGAATATTTATTTGATAATATTATTTTAAAAGATAAAAATAAAGAAGATAAAGTAATAGATTCTATAAGTAATAGTGAGATAACTATTCAAAATATAATAGATAATAGAGATGAATATATTAGTAGAATTAATGATAATTTAGATAAATTAAATATTTATTTAGATGGAGAAAATATTTTTATTGGATATTTTAATAATGATTTAATAAATATTTGTTATTTAACTCTAGAGGAAAATAATTATGAAATAATAGAATATAAAAAAGGATAGATTTGTTAAGTCTATCCTTTCATATTTTCTATAATAATTTTATTATTTTTAAGTCTTTCGTCATTTTTAGCATAAGAAAGAGCAATATTAATATTTTCTAGTGCTTTTTCTTTGTTGTTTAGATTATAGTAAGCAATAGATTTTAAATCATATATGGTATTATCCCAACTAAAAGTTTCATTAATATAACTTTTATATTTGTCAGTAATTTTTAATGCTTCATCACAGTAGAAAATTACTTTATTCCAATCTTTTAATTCATATTGAAGAAGTGCCATTTCAACATATGGGTCTCTTAAATATGATGCTTCATTAATAGCTCTTTCATACCATTTAGAAGATTCTTCATAGTTTTTAAGCGCTTTGTAACTTCTTCCAATAAATCGCATAGATGCACATCTTTCATCTTTCCATGTAGCGGTTTTAAGATTTAAATGTTGAATTAATGTATCAATGCATTTATCATACATTCCATAATACATATATTCTCTTCCAAGATAATGCATATTACGATCATCTTCTGGACATTCTTTTACTGATAACTCAAGTAGGGGAAGATAACTTCCTCTACTTTTAGTGTTATCAGGATAATGGTTGACAGTAATAGAAGGTACTGTTTTTTTATTTTCTTGACCATTTAGATATGTAAGTATTTCATGAACTGGATGAGTCCAAATATAACCATGCCTTGCGTGAATTTTTTCAATATAGAAGTTTACAATTGGTTTGTTGTTTTCATCAAGTCGCCAATTATAGTTGTAATATATTCTAGTTGTATTTTTCTCCCAGTTATTTTCTAGTTCTTGTCTCCATCCAGGCAGAAGAACTTCATCTATATCAATTGAAATACATATATCAGTATCTTCATCAACCATTTCTAGAGCTTTGTTTCTAGCTGTGTCAAATCTCCAAGGTTTAATTTCTAAAGTTTTTACTATAACTCCATGTGATTTTAATTTTTGGGCGGTATTGTCAGTAGATCCAGTATCTAACACATATATTTTATCGGCATCTTTTACTGATTCATACCATCTATCTACAAATTGTTCTTCGTTTTTAGCAATTGCATAAACGCATATTTTGTATTTGTTCATAAACGTCTCCTGTTATATTATGGCCCAGTAGGTCCAGTAGGTCCAGTTGGTCCAGTAGGTCCAGTCGGTCCAGTAGCACCTTCAGTACCTTGAGCACCAGCAGGTCCAGTCGGTCCTTCAGGTCCGGTAGGCCCAGTAGCCCCTTCAGGTCCAGTCGGACCAGTGGCTCCTTCAGGTCCGGTAGGTCCAGTGGCTCCTTCAGGTCCGGTAGGTCCAGTGGCTCCTTCAGGTCCGGTAGGTCCAGTGGCTCCTTCAGGTCCGGTAGGTCCAGTAGCTCCTTCAGGTCCGGTAGGTCCAGTAATACTAGTTCCTTGAGGCCCAGTCGGACCTGTTGGTCCAGTCGGACCAGTAGCACCAGAAGCTCCAGTCGGACCAGTAACGCTAGTTCCTTGAGGTCCCGTTGGCCCGGTAGGTCCAGTCGGACCGGTAGCACCAGAAGCTCCCGTAGGTCCGGTAACGCTAGTTCCTTGAGGTCCAGTCGGCCCAGTTACACCAGCAGGTATTGTTAAATTTAATATAAAGTTAGGTGAAGTACCAGTAATAGATGCTGATGCACTAGATCCAGGAGCACCAGTAGTGACAGTTCCTATACTTAAATTAGGAGTAGCGCCAGTCGGCCCAGTAGCCCCAGTTGGTCCTACTGGTCCGGTAGTTCCAGAAGCTCCCGTAGCGCCAGTAGGTCCAGTCGGTCCGATAGGTCCGGTAGACCCAGTAGGTCCCGTTGGCCCAGTAGCTCCCGCAGGAATAACGAAATCAAATACAGCGTTAGTATCGGTACCACTATTTGTTACTGTTGCATTAGTACCAGGAGCACCAGTTCTTGTGGTTCCAACATTTACTATACTTGGTCCGGTAGGTCCTGCAGGTCCAGTAGGTCCCGTTGGCCCAGTAGGACCCGTAGGTCCGGTAGGTCCCGTTGGCCCAGTCGGCCCAATAGATCCAGTGACGTTTCTGTTATCACAACAACCCGCAAACTTTAAAAATTTTCTATCATTTTTAATTTTATCTAAGGCTTTTTGATAATCGTCTCTCATTATATCATTCCTTTCCAATATAATTTATGCAAAAAGGGATATAATAGATATAAAAAATTTAAAAAAAATAGAAAAATATAAAAAATTATATTGTCAAAATCCTTTAAATATGTTATATTAAATATGCACTTGTTAATGGCGCTGTAGCTCAGTTGGCTAGAGCATTCGGTTCATACCCGAAGGGTCGAGGGTTCAAATCCCCCCGGCGCTACCATATTGATATTACTTCATTTTGAAGTTTAGTTGCATACATAATGAAGTATGTAATTTTTTATTGCTCCATAGCCAAGCGGTAAGGCATCGGACTCTGACTCCGACATTTCGTTAGTTCGAATCTAACTGGGGCAACCAATATGTATAATTATCGGCTATAAAGCCGTTTTTATATTATTTTTTTAACATTTATAATTATTTACATAACTATTGGTCCCTTTTCAAGCAAATAAAAAAAGATTAACCGAAATTAATCTTTTATATATAGAAGTCATTCATTTGACTGATTTTTCTATGGTGCCCTTTTGGTGGAAGTATAACAACCATTAGGCGTAAATTTATAGGTAGTAATAACTACTAACTATTTAAATTATACTATATTTTTGATAAAATGTGTCAAAAAATGACAAAAAGAATTATTTTTATGATAAAATAGATAGTAGCAACAGGAGGTTTTTTATTATGAATAAAAAAGAAGATAAAAAGAAAATAGATATAGAAGCAAAATTGTTTATAGCTTTATTGCGTTTAAAAGAAGAAAAAAATAAAAAGTATTCTACTGGAGAATGCGAAAAAAATATTGTGTATTTATTTGATAATTATGATGAATTTAAAGCTTATTTTGAATTAAATGGATTTACTAATATTAGTGAAGACTTATTGGAAATATGTAGAATGAAAACAACAAAAAAAGGAACTATTGTTGCATTGAAAGGATTGTGTGATTATACTATAAAAAAACATAAATTAATTTATTCTCATACTATTGAATCTTCAAGTGATGAGGGACAATTATACATCGAGGAATTTAAAGAACCTGAATTTTCTTCGTATGATTTTATGAGTTTGTTTTGTGCATTTAATGCTTTTCAAAAAAATTACTCATTTAATAGAGATAATTTAATTAATTTTATTAAATTGTGTAAAGAAAGCAATAAATTCACTAAATTATTAAATGGTATTCGATTAAAAAGCAATGGTATTTTTTCTTATTCAGAAGAATTAGATGAAGCTATTGCCAAATTGAAATGGGGAAAAATTTTATATACTATCTCCCCTGAACAAGATGCTTCAATATTTATTTTTGAAAATATTCCAATGTCAGAATTAATAAAAAAAAGAATCTCTTATTTTGATGAAATGGTATATTTTTTAAGTAAATATACTGATTATGAAAGTGAAATAATGAGAAATGCACATCAAAAACAGTATAATCAAGAAGCAATAGAAATTGATAATGCCGTTAATCCGTTGGATAATATTTTATCAAAAAGATTAAGAAGAGAAAAATAACATAATATACTTAACTTTATGTCTTGCTAAAATTATGTTATATAGGGTTTCAAAAGGGAATTTCCCTTTGCATACCGTTATTGGCTCTGCCAATAGCGTAGTGTGTTTACCATTTCGACAAAATGGTCTTTTACGACGAGCTGTAGCTCGTTTTTTTAAATTTCAAAATCTCGGTCATCATAGTCATAATTTTTTGTGTATAAGTAATCATTTATTTCTTCTTCTCTTGTGGTGTTATCTGCTATATCGTGTAAATCTTCATTATCGTAAAGATTGTTTTTGTGATATTCTTTTATTTCATCAACAACATTATCTTTGTCGTTTTCAGTTCCTATTTTTAATAATCGTTTAAAGAATTTTTTCAGTGCTTGTAGTATAGTTTTGAGTAAATCAAACAAGTTATCATAATCTCGTTGTAATTCTTTATTTTTATTTTCTAATAATTTGACTTCAACTTTTATATTATCTCTTTCTTGTTCTAAATCTTTATATGATTTTGTATAATCAGTTAGTTCTTTAAATAATGCTTGATTTCTAGGCATATCTTTAATAACTCTTTTTGAAGTATGCATAAAGTTATTTAGTGTATCGTAGGTATCTTTATCAATTTTAACTTCTTTTCCACTTATGGTTGGTTTAGCAGTTTTTAATTTTTGACTTTGGCAATTATTCCATTTTTCTTTTGATACTATTGGCTCAACAACATTTTCATAATATGTAGGGTGTTTTGTTCTTTTACCATTTACAAAATCGCCTTTATAAAGTTCATTTGATAATATTTTTTGAATGGTAGAGTCATACCAATTTGTTTTACCTAATACTTTTTCTTTGTTGAATATATTAGCAATAGTTTGATGAGATTTACCCTCTAAATATAAATCAAATACTCTAATAATAACATCTTTTGTAAGTGGGTCTGGTACTAATTTTTTATTATCTCTTGTAAAACCTAATGGAGCACGATTTGGAATATGTCCTGACTTAATAGCGCCTACCATACCAAATTTAGTTCTTTCGCTACATTTTTCAATTTCATTTTGAGAAACACTAGTCATTATTCTCATAACCATTCTACCATTTGAAGTAGTAGTGTTTGATTCATCAGCCATACAGTCAATATCACACTCATAATCATTAACAAACTTCATAAGTTTTTCAATATCATAAACTGAACGAGTTAATCTATCTAATTTAAAAGCAACTATAACATTAATCTTTTTATCTTTAACATCTTGCATCATTTCTTGATATGCTGGTCTTTTATCATTTTTAGCACTTATACCTGCATCTTCATATACTTTATAAATTTCATAACCTTTAAATTTACAAAACTCTCTTAATTTTTCTTCTTGTTCAGGTAAACTAAATCCTTCTCTTTTTTGGTCGAGTGTAGAAACTCTTTTATAAATACCTGCAATTTTCTTTTCTTCATTCATACTTTTATCAACCTCACTTTCTATCAAAAAAGAGGGGTCAAAAATACTAGATAACTAATACCTTTGACTCCTCTTAAATAAATAAGTATAAATTTTAAATATGTTATATGTGCTTTTAATCATAGAAGT
>CALVPR010000020.1 GCA_944351765.1 uncultured Bacilli bacterium | reverse complement strand
TTTGGATACATTCTAAATTTATAAGACTTATATATTTTCATGTTACCAATCACCACCTGTAATTGCATTATAAAACATAAACATTCGTTTGTCAATGACTTTGGTAAACAAATAATACAAAAGTCGAACTTTCCTTATAAATAAAAAAACAAAGCAATTTTTTACTACTTTGTTTTTTTTCTCGAATGCTTATATTTAACTTTAGTTTTATTAAATTCATCTATTATCATTTGTTGTGATATATCTGCTGGATTAGTATATAATAGCTGATAATATAAATTTCTATAATATTCCACATTACGTTGATTTCTATCTTTTAATACAAAATGTTTATTTTCAAATTCTTTCCATTTTCTTGACTCTATTTTTTCTCCACACTCTAGACATTCATATTCATTATAAGAAAAATGTACATCTTCTTCATCTTCACATATCCATTTAAAATCATGTTCTGCCCTCGGATCATCTTCCACAGCATGAGAACCAGTACAAATCCATATATCATGACTGCATGGTCCAAATGATTGATCACGAATTATTGATCTTAATCCCCAAGTAAAATTATAATGTATCATGTTTTCTAACTTTCCTTTAAATAAATTTTCATTACGTGTATAGGCTAATATTTTTTCTTTTAATGTTATGTATCTTTTAACTTTTTCATCTTGCATAAGAGCATTTAATTCTATTTTACATTTTTCTATTTCATTAAATTCTTCCATAGAATGTTTTACTCTTTTAACAACTTCTAATCTTTCTTTTTCTTTCATAGGTTCCTCCTTAAAAAGTATTATATATTATTTAAAACTATCTGTAAATTATTTTTTATTACAGTGATGTATTGATATAAAATTATATTCAATAAAATTTTACTTCTTTAATTATAAATGTTATAATTTGATATAAAATTATATTCAATAAAATTTTACTTCTTTAATTATAAATGTTATAATTACATCTAGAGGTGAAACGATGATTAATATTAGTGATAAATGGAAAGATTATGAATGTATTTTAACTGGTGATGGAGAAAAATTAGAAAGATGGGGAAATATTATTTTAAGAAGACCAGACCCTCAAATTATATGGAATAAAGATAATTTTGATATGTGGAATAAATATGACGCCTTCTATCACAGAAGTAATAAAGGTGGAGGTTATTGGGAATATAATAAGAAATTACCAGAATTTTGGACTATAAATTATAATAATTTAACTTTTAAAGTAAGTCCTACTAATTTTAAACATACAGGTATATTTCCTGAACAAGCTACTAACTGGGATTATGTTACTGAAAAAATAAGAGAGTTTAAAAGTAATAATAAAGAAGAAATGCGTATTCTTAATTTGTTTGCATATACTGGATGTGCTACAATGGCTGCTTCTGCTGCGGGAGCCGATGAAGTTGTACATGTTGATGCTTCTAAAGGAATGATAGATTGGGCCAAAGAAAATATGCATTTATCTAATCTAGATAATAATAAAATAAGATTTATAGTAGATGATGTAATAAAATTTTTAGAAAGAGAAAAAAGAAGGGGTAGAACTTATCACGGTATTATTATGGATCCACCTAGTTATGGAAGAGGTCCTAATAAGGAAGTATGGAGACTTGAAGATAATTTAAAAGAGTTATTAGATAAATCTAAAGATGTACTTGACCCTAATTATTCATTTTTATTAATTAATTCTTATACAACAGGAGTATCCCCAATTTCTCTTAATAATTTACTTAGTTTAACTTTTAATAATACTAATGTTGAAACAGGAGAAATAGGACTACCTGTTACTAAAAATAATCTTATCTTGCCTTGTGGTATATATGGAAAAGTTACAAAAAAATAATATAATATATGAAGACAATCATATTATAGTAGTTAATAAACCTGTAAATATTCCTGTTCAAGAAGATAGTAGTAAAGATATTGATTTACTTACATTAATAAAAAATTATTTAAAAGTTAAATATAATAAACCAGGTAATGTATATTTAGGACTTGTTCATAGATTAGATAGACCTGTCGGTGGGATTATGGTATTTGCCAAAACTTCTAAAGCTGCTTCTAGATTATCAGAAGAAGCTAGAACTAATAAAATTAATAAAACTTATTATGCTGTTGTTCATGGAAAAATTAACAATAAAGGTCATTTAGAAGATTATTTATATAAAGATAATAAAACTAATACTTCTTACGTAGTAGATAAAACAAAAGGAAAACTCGCTATATTAGATTATGAATTAACCCAATATAAAGATAATTTAAGTTTAGTTAAAATTAATTTAATTACAGGTAGATCTCATCAAATAAGAGTACAATTTTCTTCAAGAGGATACCCTTTAGTTGGAGACCAACGTTATAATAAAAATCCTATAAAAAATGTAAGTATTGCTTTATTTGCTAAAAGATTAGAGTTTATACATCCAACAAAAAAAGAACATCTATCATTTGAAATTAATCTTCCCGATAGATATCCATTTAATATTTTTTAATAATTACTTAACTTTTACTAAATATAATCTTTTTTGAAAAGCACCGCGCTTTTCTTTTTTTGTATCTCTACATTTAAGTAAATCCTCTAATGTATAACCATTATACTCTAATAAAGCAATTAATACTTCTAATACATCAGAACATTCCTCTAATGTTTCTTCTTTTATTTTAGATTCTATTACTTCCCTATATTCTTCATATAACTTTTTTAATAATTCTTCTTTATATTCAGTATCCTCTAATACTCTTATTATAGGCTCTTTACCACTATCTTCTATTATTTCAGGAATTTTATCCCTAACTAATTTTCCATCTTTCTTCATACTCATCTCTCCAATACTTCTAAATTATTTACTATGACTTGATACTTATCATATCTTCTTTCTACTACGCCATTAAATTTAACTATATCATTTGCTTTTATATCATTATATTTTTCATATACTTTAGGAAATATAGTTAAATCAACCATTCCATATTCATCACTTGCATATATAAATGCCATAACATCATTTTTCTTAGTTACTATTTCTTTTATCCTATTTACTTTTAATATTATAGTTATTCTTTTATCAAATAAATTAGGTATATTTAATGAATTAACATCATCGACATTTTTATATTTACTGATTGGATCCTCATTTAAGTAAAAACCGAATGTGTTAAGTTCTAAACTTGCTAAATATTCTTTAGGATATTCTTCATATATTACAAGTTCTGGCTTTTCTATTTCAATAAGTCCAATATCTTTAGATAATTCTGCATAATTCAATATTTCATCTAAATTATTAATAAGCGTATTTTTATTATAATTAAATTCATTAAAACAGCCCGCTTCAATTAAAGAAGTTATTGTTTTTCTGTTGATTCCTAATGTATAAGTTCTTGTAACAAAATCTATAAAATCTATAAATGTTCCTTTTTCTCTTTCTTTTATTATTTGATTAGTTATGGTAGTACCAACATTTCTTATTATTGATAAAGGACACATTATACCATCCGCTACTGCGATATACTTATTAGTACTTTTATTAATACTAGGAAGTAATATTTTTAAATTATTTGCCCGACATTCACTAATATAAGTTTTAGTTTTGTAATCACTTCCTATTACGTTAGTAAGTAAATTAGACATAAAATATTTAAAGAAATATGTTTTTATAAATGCCATTTTATAAGCAATTATTGTATACGCTACTGAATGTGCTCTATTAAATCCATAATTAGCAAACTTAAGAATTAAGTCATAAACTTTTTTAGCAATATCTTTAGAATATCCTTTATTAATACTTCTTTCTATAAATTTGGATTCTTCTTTTAATAATATTTCTTCTTTCTTTTTAGACATTGCTCTTCTTAAAATATCTGCTTCTCCTAGAGTGTAACCTGCTAACACTTGGGCTATTTGCATTATTTGTTCTTGATAAATTATTATTCCATATGTAGGTTTTAATATATTTTCTAGGTCTTTATGAATATAATCTATTTGTTCTTTTCCTTCTTTCCTTTTAATATAAGTATCAATATTATCCATTGGTCCTGGTCTATATAAAGCAATTGCTGCGATTAAATCTTCTATATTATTAGGTTGCAATTTTTTTAAGAAAGAACGCATTCCTGGAGACTCGAATTGAAATATTCCATCAGTATTAGCAGTTTTAAATATTTCATATGTTTTCTTATCATCAAGAGGAATTCTGTTAAATGTTATATTTAACTTTTCTTTTTCTCTTATTTCTTTTATTACAGAATCAATTAATGTTAAATTACTAAGTCCTAAGAAATCCATTTTCAATAATCCTAATGGTTCTAAGTAATTCATAGAATATCCTGTAACATACATTCCTAATTGGTTTTTATAAAGTGGTATTGTCTCATCAATATCATATCTACTCATAACAATACCAGCAGCATGAATTGAAACATGTCTAGGTAGTCCTTCTAATTTAAGAGCAATCTTATATATTTTTTTAAATACATCTACTGAATCTACTGTCATCTTAAATTTTTTATCATTTATATAGTTGTCTTCTAATTTATCATACTTAATTAATTTAGCAAGTCCATCCACAGAATTGTTATCAACTTTTAGCACTCTTGCAACATCTCTTATTACTTGTTTAGCTCCAAGAGTATTAAATGTAATAATACCAGCAACTTTCTTTTCACCATATTTATCTATTACATATTCAATTACTTCATTTCTTTTTTCAGAATCAAAGTCAATATCAATATCGGGCATTGTTACTCTTTCAGGATTTAAAAATCTTTCAAATAGTAGATTATATTTAATCGGATCAATATCTGTAATACCCAACGTATAACTTACTAAACTACCTGCTGCACTTCCTCTTCCTGGTCCTACTAAAATATCATGAAATTTAGCATATTTAACATAATCCCATACAATTAAAAAATAGTTACAAAATCCCATTTTATTTATAATATCTAACTCGTAATCTAATCTATTTTTATACTCATTTGTTACATTACCCTCTAATCTTTTACTAAGTCCTTTATAACATAAGTTTCTTAAATATTCATAAGCATTAATGTTTTTATCATATATAGGCAACAAATCAGGTGTATATTCAATATTTAAGTTACAATTATTTGCTATATTAATAGTATTTTTTATATCTTCTATATCACAAATACTCTCTATTTCTTTTTGATCCATTAAATATTTACCAACATGTGTATTTAATTCATATTCACCAATTACTTTACCATCTTTTATCATATATAAATAATCTAAATATTTATAATCTTCTTTTTCTAAATAAGATACATCATTTATAAATACTTTAGGTTTATTAATTTTCACTTTTTCTTCTTTAGTAGAATATCCTATAAATTTATCTTCATATATATTATAAATATTATTATCATAAGTAGATATAGGCATAATTAAAATAAGATTATTTTTATATTTAACTAAATCATCTATTACTAATTCTCTATCAGATATAAGAGTAGATAATTTAATTAAGTTCTTATAACCATCTTTATTTTTAGCATACAATAATATTTTACTATCATTTATTTTTAATTCTATACCTATTATTGGTTTTATATTATTTTTCTTACATTCAAGGTAAAATTCCATTACCCCAAACATATTATTTGTATCTGTAATAGCTAAAGAGGTGTAACCTAGTTCTTTGGCCTTTGTTACAAGTTTAGGTATATGATTTAAGCTTTCTAATATTGAATAACTAGTCTTTACCTGTAATGCAACGTATTCCATGGTTACACCTCCTTATATTAAAATTTTAAAACAATATACGCAAATACTAATCCTGCAATAACAGTTATCGCAGATAAAGCAGCTACCCCTGCAAATCCACTACTTCTAATTCCAATATCAGCGTTTAATATATTTTCATGATGTCTTTTAATTAGTGAATTGTTTTTTGGTCTCATTGTTTCAGATAATTTATAATGTCCACGTTTTAAATTTGTATTATATGAATTTTGTTCTTCTATTACAATTGTAGATTTATCTCCTCTTTCATCAACAAACTCTCTTTCAATATTATTATTTTTCATAAGTACCCTCACTTTCTTTTATTCTCACTTACCATAACTAATACTTCAGTAAGTTGTTTTATTCTTTCTATTATTCTTCTTGCTTTTACTTTTTCTAATGAATTATTTGATAAACTAAAATGCTCTTCTAATTCTTCTATCGTAAAGTTTGAAGTAAAAAACGTTGCTAACCCTTGTTGCATACGATATTGTAAAATCGTTCCTAATACCTCATCTCGTCCCCAAGGAGTTGTCGTCTCCGCCCCAATATCATCAATTAATAATAATTCTACTTTCTTAATATAATTAAACTTTGTTTTATATTCTTCGTCATCATTAAATGATTCTTTCAAACTTCTTAAAAATTCTGGGAAATATATTATTGCTACTTTTTTATCTAACTTAGCAAGTTCATTTAACATTGCCGATATTAAATATGTTTTGCCACATCCAAAGTTACCTGTTAAATATAAGCCCTTTCCTATTTCACCTTTTTTATAATTATCAATATATTTTTTTAACCATTTAATTACTTCAAATCTGTCTGGATCATCAGTATAAATATCTTTCATTGAAGCATTTTTTATATCTTTTGGCATATCATATAATTCTATATTTTTTTGATACTGAGTCTTTTTATCTAATTCTTTTTTATATTTACATGGCATATAACAAAATACAACATTATCATTTTCAACAATTGGATAATATACATAACCTTCAACCATATTTTTACATTCAAATATATTCTTACAATTAGCACAATTATTAAGTTCACGAACCGTATCTTCAATTTTGGATGTATGTTTCATTATTTCCTTTTTTGATGTTTTTAAAGTTCCCACCACTTTTTTAAATTTTTCATTTTCCATTGAATGATTAAAATCATATTCTAATTTATCAATATTTGTTCTATATGTATTCTTTATTAAATCTTTCATACTATCCATATTATTGATACTCCTTTAACAATTCTTCAATTGCATTCTTTTCTTCTATTTGCGCTTCTTTTTTTTCTATTTTTTTATCAAACCATTCTGGTAATTTTTCTTCTTTTACTGTACTAGTTACTTTAACTGCTTTTTTATTATACTTCTTATGTTCTTTTTCAGCAAGTTTCATTGCTTCATCTACTGTTTCTATTTTAAGTCTTTTCCATTGACCCGCAATTGTTTCAATAAAATTTCTATTTAGTTTATTATTATTCGTTTTTAATGTATAATCTAAAAGTACATTTACTACCCCCGGTTTTAAACCATGCTCTACAATTAAATCTTCTGCCAGTTTCAAATCTCTTTTAAGAGGTTCTGCACCATTATTCTTTTTCTTTAATATATCATATGGAGAAATTGTTTCAAAACTGTATATCATTCTTGCTCTTTTGGAAGTATCGCCAATAGGAGTTCTCAAATATTCCGGTTGTGTATTGGCTACTATGCTAGGAAGTATTCCGCCATGATCAAACTGATAATAATTACGACAACTTTTTCTTAATTCATCTTTACTTATAGTCCCTCTTTCATTAAGACACCCCTTTATAATGTTTTGCATATGCATTGCATCTATTTCATATAAAAAAGATAAACTCAAAATTAATTCTTTTATTTCTTTAGTAAAACATTTATCTATATCTATGCTTTTAGGCATTGATGCAATTAAAAAATTAAAATCAAAATTAGTATTAATATTTAACTTAAGTTTATTACACTTTCTTATATCATCATTAATAACATCATAAGACGTTAAAGGAACAGAACTAAACACTTCCGAAAAAGATGCTGTTATTTCTTCATAACCACTTGTATTTAGTTTAGGTATTTTAAAGTATTCTACTAATTTTTCATATTCTTTTTTTCCAACATTATTATATAACACAACATTTAATATTGGATGATTAAATATTTCATGAACAGATAATGGTGAGTATAATTCATAGATATAATTATTGATATTTCCTTTTTTTACTCTAGTCCTAAGCAGTCCCACTGCTTCTAATTTTTCTCTAATACTAACTATTTCTTCTAAAGTTAAATGCATATTAGTAGATAAATGTTGATGATTATATTCACCACTCATAAATTCCATCTTATCCAAATCTGACCATAGAGTAAAATATAATATAATTGATAAAGGTCCTATTATAGGTTGATATAACATATTTAATATTTTTCTATCTTCATCATTCATTATACTTTTATTCACAACAATATAAGTATCTGCTGGTAATATGTTATTCTTGTCCATAATATCACTTTCCTTAAAAATATTTTATAATAAATTACTATAAAAGTAAAGGAAAAACAATTAGTATAGCTAGGTATTTTTTGCTACTTTTTTATTTATAATTAAATAACTTATTAGAAGTCCTATTATAGATAAAATTAATATTAAAGTATTATATCTTGTTAAATAAATTACAATAATATTAGCAGCCATATGCATAAATATTGTTAACTTAACATTTTTGTATTTTATATAGATTATTCCAAATACTATTCCTAAAATAAAAGCATATAACATTGTTATCATACCATTATGCAAAAATGAAAATATAAAAGAAGATAGTAATATAGATACATACTTATTGTTAAACATTAATAATTCTGTTAATAATTTTTTTCTAAATAACAGTTCTTCCATTATCGGTCCTAAAATTCCACTAGAGATAAACAATAATGTTTTGTTTACTTCAACAACTTCATTACTTTGTCCTAATTTAAATATTAACATATTAAGAAAACAGGCAAGTGATATTCCAAATAATACCGCACCATAATAATCTTTTAGTGGTAATGATTTTTCTTTTTCACGATACCTATTTAATAATGCCATTACTAAAATAGCATAAATAAAAGTTAAGATTATATAACCCTCATTTATGTAAAATGACATTAAATCTTCACCATTTAATATCATATATAAAATTCCAATTCCAAATATTAAAGAATATTGGATAACCATAACAACAATAATATCTTTCATTGCTTTAATTAATTTTTTTAAATATTCCATAATAATTCCTCTTAAAAAAAGTAGACTAAAAACTAGACTACTTCTCTATTCTTTCTTTTAAAAATTCTTTTAACGACTCTTTTAAGTCATCTCTTTCTAATGCATAATCAATTGTTGCCTTAAGGTATCCTAATTTACTGCCAGTATCATAATAAGTAGCATCCATTATACATGCATAAAAATCTTGTTCTTTCATAAGTTCCTTCATTGCATCAGTAAATTGATATTCTCCTCCAACTCCTGTACTTAACTTTTCTAAAATATTAAATATTTCCGGTTTAACAATATATCTACCTAATCCTGCAATGTTAGATGGAGCTTCTTCTTTTTTAGGTTTCTCAATAATTGTTTTAATTTTATTTGTGCTTTCATCATCAAATGAAATAATACCATATCTACTTACTAAATCTTTATCAACTTCCATACAACCAATTACATTACAATCATATTTCTCGTATATATCTACTAATTGTTTTAATGCTGGAACTTTTGACTTCATTATATCATCACCATATAAAACCGCAAAAGGATCATTACCTATAAATGTTTTAGCAAGTTTTATGGCATGGCCACTTCCTAAAGGTTCACCTTGTCTAATAAAATAAATATTTACATTACCTTTTATATTTCCTAATATTTCTAATTCTTCTGTCTTTCCTTTTTCCGCCATTCTCTTTTCTAGTTCATAATTAACATCAAAATAATCCTCAATTATCTTCTTATACGGACTAGTTATTAGTAATATATCCGTAATACCTGATGCTACTGCTTCATCAATTATATATGATAGTGTCGGTTTATCAATAATTGGAAGCATTTCTTTTGCCACTGATTTGGTAATAGGCAAAAATCTTGTTCCCATTCCTGCGACTGGGATAACTGCTTTAGTTACTTTTTTCATAGTTTCCTCCTAATTTCATTATAACAAAAGTATTTAAAAAGGCAAGTATTTTTAATAACTTTCTATATTTACAAGATTTCCAATGTATACCGTTTGCATTTTGTCATTATTAAGAGTACAAGTAATCAAAGTAATAGTTCTAATACCATTATCTTTATATATAGTTATTTTACCATTTTTTTCTTCATTATAAATATTTACTATTTTATATGTATATTTCTTTCCATTATAGTAAATATAACAATAATCATTAATAACTAATTTATATAGATATCTAAAATATGATACATCACTAGTTCCTGAATGACCTGCAATTACTAAATTACCATTTTCTATATCTGGCATATTAGAAGAATCAATTATTTCTAAATTTTGGTTAACATTATTTTGAAACGATTCTATATTATATAGTCCTTTTTTTAAATTTATTTTAGGTATTTCTAATATCATTAAATATTCGTTTATGCTAGTATCAATTTTAGTATTATCAACTTCTTCTTTTTCAAAGAACATATTTATATTATTTTTTTCTATTATATCTTCTTTTTTATTATTAATTATTGTATTAAGTACCCACATTACGCTAACCCCTATTAAAAGAAATCCTATTCTTTTTATCATATATTATTAAACTAACTCCTGCACAAAAGATTCCTAAAATACTAAAAGATTTAGTGTAATCCTTATTTAATAAAGTATTAGGTACTTCTATTACTGGTTCATTTTCTACAGTTAAATTAATTACTTCTTTATTTTCTTTTATTTCAAAACATATTTTATTACTATCTAAAATATATCCATCTACTGTTTCTACTTCTATAAGGTAATATTTACCTAAAGGTAAGTTTTCTATTAAAATTTTTCCTTCTTTATTAGTTACTGTTTCTAATATAAATTCGTCATTTTCTGTATAAAATTGAAATTTAATATTAGGTAATTTATTTCCATTAAATTTATCTATTTTAATTAATTCTAAACTACCTTTTGGTAATTCATTTTCTATATTTAAATTAGATATAGCTAAACTAGGATTATCTTTATCATATATCAATTCAAATTTATACTCTTTATCTGTTGCAATATTTCCCATAGATGAAGATACCTCTTTTAAAATATATTTTCCAAAGTATAAGTCTTTAATCGTTATCTTTCCTTCTTCATTCGTTTTGTAAACACCAATTACATCACCTTTATTATAAATAGTTTTACCTTGAACTATAATTGACTCATCTACGATTAATTCAAAAACTACATCACTTAAAGGTATATTTTCATAGAGTATACCATTATCAAACTTGAAAGTTTCTCCTATTTTATTTATTTCTATTTCTCCAGAATGAATATTTATATTTACATTAGCACTTTTATTTTCTAAATAACCTGATGTAAGAAATTTTTGAGAACTTCCTGCATAATAAAACATAAATACTTCATTTGTATAACTTTTTCTTTTTAAATTTATAGCATTAACATTATCTAATATATATAATTTATTATCAGAAACATAAGACTTATTTACATCTATTATTTCATAATCATTTAAAACTAAATTCTTATCTTCAATTACAATATCTTGCCCTTTTATAAAATCAAAAGTATCGTTATTGAAAGACGGTAATAAATTATTTTTATTTACTTTATCTAAAATATTATTTTTTTCTTGTTCTACATCAATTCTAGGTCCATGTACTTGATCTATGCTTGTCCAATAGACTTCACCTTTACCATTTAATACAGTCTCCCAAATTAATTCTTGAGCAGCTAAAAAATATTTTATATCACTTTTATTAAAATAATCATATCCATAATAAGCAATTAACTTTATTTTTTCTTTTATTTCATTAGGTAAATTCAATGCATCAAAATTACTAGTAGAACTATAAATAGAAGTAGTTATATGAATATTTGGTTCAATACAATAAGCTGTTTTACCATTCATTATAAATAAATCTTGTAAATATAAATAATATTCCCCATTAGACATTTCAAATACTGCGTATATATCCCCAATATATTCTTGTTTTAATTTAGAATCATTTATTTCCCCTTTTATACTAATTGGCATAATTAATAACATTATAATTATAAATAATATTTTTTTCATAAAATCCCCCTAACTTAATTTTTATAATTATATTTTTTATTAAATACTATGTCATTAAATCTCCTCCTTCAACTAAACCCCTCTAATATATTATTGATAAAAAAAATGTCAAATTACTTCTTTTTTCTAAAAAAAATAAAAAAACTTTCAAAATTTTACGTATTCGTTCAATTTTAAAAGCTTATCGTTAATTTTTAAATATATTGTATATTTACCACTAAGTCCATAAGAATTAATATATTTAACATTTTTACTAGTATCTATTTCGTATACTTTCTTGCCTAGAAATTTATCTAAAACAAAATATACTTTATCATCTTTATTAAAATCATATTCTATAACTAATCTATCACGTTCTTTATATATATTAATTTCTTCTTGATATTCTTTAGAAAATAATATATTTATATTTTTATTACTTGTTTCTGTTTCTTTATATTTAGATAAATATATTCCATCAGTTAGATAAAAATATACATCCTTATCTAAATTAATATTTTCTATATCATATATTTGATTATTAGACTTAATTCTTATATTTTCATTAACATTTATATTTTGTGTATCCACAAAGTATGTTGATAACTCATCAGGAACATATTCTTTATTTCCGATTATTTTATCTAAATTAGTTTTATCATAATCATAATATAATGTTACATTTTCTCCAGTTAAAATTACTTGATTAGTTTTTGAATCATATAATAATTGCACATAATTATCTATAGTTTTATATAAATTATATTCTTTTAAAACATTCCCTGTTTGTATATCAATTAATATTATATTTTCACTTAAAACCAGTAATTTAGTATCATCAACATTGTATATTAAACCATTATATCCGTCTTCTAAATTATATTCATAATATATTTTCCCTAGTAAATCTATATTAACTATTCCGGTATTACTATTGTCATTATTAAGTCTATTAGTACTTAAAAACAAATGATTATTTTTATCGATTACTATATCTTTAGAATATCCACCTTCTAAATAATATCTTGTTTCTCCATATTCATCTATTCCTATAACTCCATTATCAGTACTTATTAAATTAATTCCATTAGTTGTTTCCACAGCATCTGTGGATATAGCATTATTTTCTACTAAGTTGGTTTTTATTTTAACTTCTTTATCCACAGTATCTGTTGATAGAACTACACTATTTTCATAATTAGAATATAAGCCATAAATTGGTATATAATGCTCTTTCGTTTCATTTGCTTCCCTATACGTTATATCATTGTCGTATTTCCCTTTTATAGTAATTGTAACTCCTTCTCTTTTATCAGTCTCAAACATAATAAGCGCCGTTAGAGGACTATTTCCATACGGATTTACTATAATTTTAGGATTATCTATAGTATACCCATAACAACTAAATTCACTTTCTATTTCACTTTGTAATGTAATTGTATCTTTTATTTCCTTTACTTCTTTTTTAGGAGATATTAAAATTACTCCAATAACTGTTATAATTATTATTAATATTATAAAAGTTATGATAAAATATAATTGTTTCATTTAATCACTTCTTTACTACTTTTTTATTATACTATATATACATATTTATAACAAGTTATAGTTTTACAAATAATACATATACTAAATTAGGTGATCTTATGAAAAAAACTCGAATTTACGCTGTTATTGGAATATTTTTATTATCATTTTTATGCCATTTTGTGTTTGACTTTTTTCCTTGCATTTTAACTTCTATATTCTTTCCTGTTAACGAAAGTATTTGGGAGCATATGAAAATTTTATTCACTGCAACCCTTTTATACGGAATAATTGACCATATCATTTTAACTAAAAAAAATATTTCTTTTAACAATTTTTTATTACAATTATTTGCTTCTGCATTTCTAGCTATTCCTATATTTTTAATTATTTACTTACCAGTACATTATTTATTCGGAGAATTTTTACCACTAACTTTAGTACTTATGTTAATTACTTATATTATTTGTCAGTATATTTCCTATAAAATATTAAATTTTAGAGACATACCATTATTAAACCAATTGTCTATTATTCTAATAATTATTATGTATATTATATTTACTTATTTAACTTACTATCCATTTGAAAGTTACATATTTTATGATACAACAAAAGGTATTTATGGTATAGAAAAAGAATCTCAAAATTAATGAGATTCTTATATTTTTAAGTATTTTTTTACAGCGCGCCAACTACCAAACATACCTACTAACATTCCTATTCCTAATAATAATAAAGACGTTAAATATACAAATGGATTTGGTGCTATTAATTTAGCAAGTGATGAAGAGAATAATTTTCCTCCAAAATAATCATATAAAGCAACATAACCATAAATAGTAACTACTATGGGAATAATTGAACCTATAGCTCCTAAAAATAATCCTTCAATAATAAATGGTACTTTAATTGAAATATTAGAAGCTCCTACTAAACGCATTATTTCTATTTCTGTTTTTCTTGCAAATATAGCAAGTTTTATTGTATTAGCAATTAGAAATGCCGTTACTACTACTAACGCTATTACTGCTCCAATACATACTTTTTCAATTACTTTAAATACTGTTACTAGTTGATCTACTATATCTTCTCCATAATTTATGGTATTTACTTTATCTATTTTTTTAATTTCATTTGCTGTCTCTTTTATTTCTTCAACATTTTTTACCTTTAACATAAAACTATCTAATAATGGATTAGTATCATCTGTCCAACCATCAACTACCGTTTCGAATATTTCATTTCCTTCTTTTGCTTCTTCTGCGGCTTCTTGTTTTGTTTTAAATTCAATACTAGCCACATTATCCATAGCTTTTAGTTGTTTTTCTATTTTATCTATTTCTTCTTTTGTAGTATCGTTATCTAAAAATATTACTACTGTTACATCTTTTCTAATTGATTCAGCAAAATTTTCTACATTGTATGAAATAACTATAGAAACCGCTACTACTATAAGAGTAATTGTAATACACGAAATTGAAGCTAACGATAAAGGAAAATTTCTTACTACACTTTTGGCAGCATCTCTAAAATATCTTCTTATTGTTCTAAGCCCTTTCATTATAATACTGTCCTTTCTCATAATCTTTTACAAGTTTTCCTTCTTCAATAACAATTACTCTTTTTTTCATTCTATTTACTATTTCCCTATCATGAGTAGCCATAATAATAGTAGTTCCCATATTATTTATTTCTTCTAATACTTTCATGATTTCCATACTTGTATCTGGATCTAAATTTCCAGTAGGTTCATCACAGATTAATAGTTTAGGTTTATTAACTATTGCTCTTGCAATAACTACTCTTTGTTGTTCACCACCAGAAAGTTGATCTGGATATTGTCTTACTTTATGTTTAAGGCCTACTAATTCCAATACTTGCATAACTCTTTTATATATTTCTTTCTTGTCCCACGCAAAAACTTCTAATGCAAAAGCAACATTTTCATATACTGTAAGTTTAGGTAATAGTTTAAAATCTTGAAACACTACTCCTAACTTTCTTCTTAAAATGTAAACTTTTCTATTTTTTAACTTGGCTACATTAATTCCTCCAATTATTATTTCACCTTTGTCAGGTTTTTCTTCACGATAAAGCATTTTTATCAAAGTACTTTTTCCAGATCCAGAAGCACCAATTACAAAAACAAATTCACCTTTTTTTATACTTAAATCAAAATCGTACAATGCAACTACACCATTTTTATATGTTTTTTGCACATCCGCAATTCTAATTAGTTCCATACTTCATTCCACCTTTTTAACATTTATAATTATAACATACTATTTTATTTTTTCATATACATTTTTTTAAATCCCACAATTTTACAAAAAAAGAGGATTATCTTCCCCCACTCACTTCATAAGTATCTGTTATTAAGAAAAATGAATTTTTATCTAATTCTTGGACAAATTCTTTAACTATAAAATATTCTTTTGTAGGAATAGTAGCCATAATTATTTTATTTTTTTTGTTTGAATATCCTCCTCTAGCATCAATAATAGTAGCACTATGACCTAATTTATTAATAATAAATTCTTTTACTTCATCATCATTATCAGTTACAATATAAAATGTTTTAGATTTGGAAACACCTAGCATCACTCTATCAGTAATCATTGAATAAATATAAATTGTACATAATGCATATATAGTTTTGTCAATTCCAAAAACAAATGCACCAAAAACTAAAATCACTGAATTTATTAACAAAGATGCATGACCTATAGACATTTTTCCATATTTGTTTATTATTTGGCACAAAATTGTAGAACCACCAGTTGAAAAACCAGTTTTTAACATTAATCCATTCCCGACCCCATATATTATTCCTCCAAATAATATTGTTAAAAACATACTAGAAGATTCAAATTGAATATGCTTTGCAAATATTTCTGCAATAAATATAAAAACCGGATATAAAATTGTTCCAACTACAGTCCTTGTTGTAGTTCCCCATCCTAAAAATATTAAACTAAATATTAATAAAATAAGAGATGTTATAGCAATAAATAAAGATGGATTTATGTTTAACAATTCTCTAAATATAATAGATAAACCTGTGGTACCACCACAAACTATATTGTTGGGAGAATAAAAAATTGTAAAAGAAAGCGCTGTTAAAAATATTCCAAATATAAAAGTTATATATTTTTTTACTAAATGTTTGGCGCCTATATTTAATAAAAGATCAGTTACTTCAAAATTATTTTTTTTATCTATCTTTTCCATTTTAATTACTCCTTATTGCTTACCTCATAAGCATCACATACTAAAAAGAATATATCTTTATCTATTTCTTTTAATCCTTCTTTTACCACAAAATATGATCTCGTAGGAACAACCCCTAACAATAACTGTTGCTTTTCGTTACTATAACCACCTTTAGCATTTATTATTGTAACACCTCCATTCATAATTGATAACAAAAATCCTCTTACTTCTTCTACTTTATCTGTTACAATATAAAATGCTTTACTTTGAGAAATACCTAAAATCACTTTATCTGTGAGCATACTAATTATATATAATACTATCATACCATACAGTACTATTTCCCAAGAAAATACTAATTTGGCAGATAATACTACTAATCCATCTACCATTAACATTGATGTTCCTAGACTAACTTTACTATATTTAGCTATAATTTGATTTATTATATCTGTTCCTCCCGTTGTAAAACCTGTTTTAAATATGATTCCATATCCAATTCCAGTAAGTACTGCCCCGAATATGGCAATAACAATCATTTCAACGTCTCCTAGTGGGATGTATGATGTAAGGGGAGAAGTTAATTTAACAAACAAAGGAAATATTAGTGAGCCTATTACAGAATTTTTTGTTTTATCAATTCCTAATGTAAAAAAACTAATAATTAACAATACTATATTGCCTATTAATATAAATAATGACGGGTCTATTCCAAATTCATTTACAACTATAGATAAACCGCTTATTCCAAAACAAACAATACCATACTGCAAGAAAAACAAATTAAAAGCAAATGCTACTACAAAGCATCCTATTGCTAATAAGATATATCTTCTGAATAAATGTCTCTCATTAACATTTTTTAATATTTCATTTACTCTTTTTTCCCTTATTTTTTTAAAAAACAGCATATTTACCTCCTTATTCCTTCTATTATAAAATCATCTATATTTCCATCTAAAACTCCATTTACATCACTAGTTTCATATCCTGTATCATTATCTTTAACTAAAGTATATGGACACATAACATAACTTCTCTTTCCTGATCCAAAACCAATGCTCATTTGACCTTCTTTTAAAATTCCCAATTCTTTATTTTGTTTTTCTACCTCTAATAAATACAATTTATTTTTTAAAATTTCAAGTGCCTTTTCTTTATTTTGAATTTGACTTCTTTCATTCTGACAAGTAACTACAATTCCAGTTGGCAAATGAGTTATACGAACAGCACTATCTGTGGTATTTACACTTTGTCCTCCTGCTCCGCTACTACGATATACATCTATTTTTAAATCATTTTCATTTATTTCTACTTCAATATCTTTATTAATTTCTGGAACCACTTCTACTGATACAAAAGAAGTATGTCTTCTCTTATTACTATCAAATGGACTAATTCTCACTAATCTATGAACTCCTTTTTCCCCTTTTAAATATCCATAAGCATCTTTACCTATAATCTTAATCATTACACTCTTTATACCAACTTCTTCACCAAGTTGCCTATCTATTTCTTCTACATTGTAGCCTTTATTTTTACAATATCTTGTGTACATTCTAAGTAACATGTTTGCCCAATCACAGCTTTCGGTTCCACCAGCTCCTGCATGTATTTCTAATATACAATTATTATGATCATATTCTCCAGATAAATAAGTTTCTAATTTTAATTTTTCTATTTGTTTTTGAATATCTTCATATTCCATTTTTACTAATTCGTATAAATCTTTATCATTTTCTGTTATTAATTCTAAAATATTTAAATTGTTTTTTATTTTATCTTTTATCAATTCTATATTTTCTATTTCTCTTTTTAATAAGTTAGTTGCTTTTATTATTTCATTAGCCTTTTCAGTATCACTCCAAAAATTAGTTTCTTCCATCAATTTATTATTCTTTTCTAATTCATTTTTCTTATTATCTATGTCAAAGAAACCTCCATAAGCTTTCTATTTCTTCCATACTTTTATGATAATTATTTACTAATTCTTTTATTTCCATATATATCACCTATTATTATTATACATTATAAAACTCTTATTTAAAATAGTTTTTATTAAAGATAGAAAAAAACAAGTACAAAACTTGTTTGAATTATATTTTTTTTAATATTATGTACTCAAATAATTAATGCATCAATTGCAACTACTTATTCCTCTAATGAACTTTTATTTATCCTTACTTAATACCTTTTTTATAGAAGCTATTTGAACATTTGCCAAATTTTTAAAAATCAAAATATCTGCATCTATACCATTCAAATCAAACACTGAAGTTATACGTTTTCTACATGTAATTTGATTTTTTTCATAACATATTAAATATATGTTATTGTTTTTTAAAATAAATAGAACAACTTTATTATCTTTAGTTATTTCTTTAAAATTAAAATTATAACTTGGTTTTAAATTCCCAATAACAATAGATGAATTCTTTTTTAATAAATTCTTTTTTGACATTATAAAATTTGCTATTTCTACTTTTGAAAATCCAATAAATTCAATTACCTCTTCAATCATTGATTCATCCAAATTAACAAAATTGTCATCTAAATAATTTATTTTGCTAATTCTTATATTATTTTCTGTTTTAAAATAAAATATATTCTGTGACAAATGATTTCCAAGACATATTAAGACAGTTTTTTTCATAAAATGTTCCTTTCCTTACACTATAATTTTTTTTCAATTTCTTCAAAAGTTTCTAAATTATCTTTTATTATACCATTATATTTAAAAACATAAAAATGAATTGGAGTAACACCACCATTTTAACAATTTCATCAAATCTCATCAGTATACATTATTCTATATAACCATCCAGAAGATATTTCTTTAGTAGGAGACAATTTATTCATAAATTATTCCTTCATTATATTTATCAATGCATTTTTTACTAGGATTATAAAGGTTTTCTGGTAAATTATTCAAAGGAAACCATTTCCATTCTAAAATTGTTTCAGGCTCCATGGTTTTTACTTCGCCTTTATATTCTCTAACAATAAAACCTACAGTTACATAATGAGCAGTATCAGTCATATCATCAGATATACATAACAAATCTAATTTATTGGCTATTAAACTGGTTTCCTCTTCTAATTCTCTTTTTGCTGCATCTATTAGTTTTTCCATAAACTCAACTTTACCACCAGGCATTGTCCAAGTTCCTTGCCCTTGCAACTCACTACTAGCCTTTACTTTATCAGGATTTCTTAATCCTAGTAATATTTTATTATCTTTTAAAATCATTATCCCAACACCAATACCTGGTTTCATATACATCTTCTCCTACATTACTTACCGCAACAATTTTTGTATTTTTTTCCTGAACCACATGTACAGGTATGGCTTATATTATCCATATTTATTATATTTATGTTATTATTGTTATTTATTATTTTTTATGGACAATACAGTTTTAATACATAC
>CALVPR010000019.1 GCA_944351765.1 uncultured Bacilli bacterium | reverse complement strand
ACAAAGAAAAAAACAACTCAATATTAATTGAGTCATTTTATAAAAATTTTTGTATCACATCATTTACAAATGTACATATTTAATAACATTTCTATTTTCTTTATTTGTTGCAAAGATAATAAATTTGTATCATAAGTAATATAAATATTTACATCCTTTTTATTAATATAGTCAAAATCAGTATAAGCACTTGTAATTCCTTCTGTTTCTAGTAAATCTTCAATCATACCTTTCAAGCAATATTCACAGCATAAGTCTTTTATAACAATTTTTTTTGATATCATACATGTAGAATGTTTATCAAATCCAATAATTGAAGGCGTTTTTAATAAATTTAAACAATATAATATTTCGTATTTTAATACTTTTAAAGAAATAACATTACTATCATATTCTACATAAATTTTTGAATTGTTTTTATCTATTTTAACTAAAATAACTCCTTTTAAAGATGGTAAATAAATAATTAAATCTTTCCAATAAAAAACTGAACAATCTAATTTTAAAGTTAATTTTTGCATATACATCATCCTTTTATATATCTTTTTTAGTCATATCAAGCATTCTTATATGATAGCCATTTTTCTCATAAAATTTAATTGCATTTTCGTTATAAGCAAAGACTCCTAATAATATATCTTTACATTCTACACTTTTTAAATAATCTTCCATACTATGTAAAAGAATACTACCTACACCACTTTTTCTATGATGTTTTGATACTACAAGTTCTGTTATTCTTCCCCTTTTAGGACATTTAAAATCATAAGTACATTCTTCTAAATTATTTATAAGTCCTACAATAAGACCTGTTATTTTATCATTATCTTTATATAAATACATTTTACCTTCATATTTATTTATGTCTTCCATAGTTTTATTAAAATATATATCCCTATATTCTTTAGTTATAATGTTATATTTTTCTTTATCAATAGAAACAATATATTCTTGTAATTCTACTAATAAGTTTTTTACTTCTTCTTTATATTTTTCATTATATTCTATTATCATTATTTATTATCCTTCCAAGTGTGTGCAAGCATATCTTTTAAAACTAACATTGCATCTAACTTATTATAATTATATTCAGTCTCTAACATAGTAAGTAATCTACTTATTTCTTTTACATACTTATCTACATCAACAACACTTTGATATGTGCCTAATACAGGATACTTCTTACTCCATACCTTTGTCCAATTAATTTTATCTACATTCTTCTCATTAGTATTTTTAAGTACTTCTTTTATTTCTTTATACTCATCTTCATTAATTAATTCACTAATTTCTTTACCATATATTTTACTAAGTGCTTCTCCTTGTTTTAAATCTGGTATTGTCTCATCTAGTTCCCATTTAGAGATAGTTTGTCTTGCTACATTTAATTTTTCTGCAACTTCTTCTTGTGATAATCCAGCATTCTTTCTTGCTTCATATAATCTCTTACCAATACTCAAAATAATCATCTCCTTAAATATAATTATATATATTATAAAAATAAAAGCAATAACTTTTTTATTGAATTATTGCCCGTTTTTTTAACATTAAAATTCTTTATTTAAGTATATTTTCTTTGATATTTTATAAGAAATAAATAGCATTATAATCATTATAAGTGGTAAAATTATAAACCAATAATCGTTAAATGTTTTAATTACATTTCCAGGTATTTTAATTGTTAATGAATTTAAAAGTAATCCTAGTAATGAAGATATTAAAACAATTCCTATAAAGAGTCCAATTCTTCCTTTTTCTGCTCCAAACTTAAATAGTAATGGGAACATAATTGATTGTAATAAAATCATTGCAAATAATACACCACATATAATAGAATTTATTTTTGAAAAATCTAAATTATTATTAAAACTTCCCATTACTATTCCTAATATATAAGTAATTATAATAGCGACAAATGTTAATATTAGACTAGCAGAATATTTTGCCTTAACAATATTTGCTCTTCCACTAGGAAATGTACAAACATAAGCATCCCATTTATTATAGTCATCATAACTAAAAGTACTCATAAATAACATTGTACTTAAAAATACAGGGACAAAATATAAAATTTCATTACCTTCACTAGACATAAGAGCAAAAACTATAACAAATAAAATAGCTACTTTTATATTTCCTTTTATAATTAACAAATCCTTTTTAATTAATCCTAGCATTATTTTACCCCCTTAATCATTAAAACCATAAGTTCTTCTAAGGTTATTTTATCTACTATAAAATTTTTATATTTCTTCTTAATTTTACTTATATTATCTACCAATATTTCATAATTATATTTATTTTTCTTATAAACAATTATATCTTCTTTAGAAATAGTATCAAATGAATCAATATCACATTTTAATATTCCATAATTATCTAGTAAATCATCTCTATTTTTATCTAATAATATTTTTCCTTTATTAATGAAGATGATTTTATCGGCAATATGTTCTAAATCACTAGTAATATGAGTTGATAATAAAATGGTATGTTCTTCATCTTGAATAAAATCTAAAAATATATCTAATACTTCATTTCTAACTACTGGATCAAGTCCACTTGTTGGTTCGTCTAATATTAAAATTTTTGGATGATGTGATAAAGAAGTTGCTATTTCTAATTTTTTTCGCATACCCTTAGACATTGTCTTTATTTGTTTATTAATATTAAGTCCAAAGTCATTTAAATACTTTTTAAATAGTTCTTCATCCCATTTTTTATAAATATCTTTCATTACAATATTTATGTCTTTTGGAGTTAATATTTCTGGAAAAAACATATTATCAAGTACTACCCCAATATCTTCTTTAATAGTGTTTTCTTCTTTGTTAAAATCTTTATTAAATATTTTTATATTACCTTCATCTATTTTTAAAATATTTAATATAGATTTAATAAGAGTTGTTTTACCTGCTCCATTTTCTCCGATTAAACCAACAATTACTCCATTAGGTATTTCTAAATCAATACTTCCTAGTGTAAATCTATTATCATATTTTTTTACTAAATTTTTAATTTCTATTATATTTGTCATTAGTTATCACTCCCATAAAAAATTTCTATTAAATCTATTATCTCTTTTTTAGTTATATTAAATCTATTTGCAATATCAATTGCCTTTTGAATATTATCTTCAATATCTTTTTGTGCTTGTTCTTTAGCCAGTTCTGTATTTTTAGGGGCTACAAAAGTTCCTTTTCCCTGAATCGATACAATATACCCTTCACTTTCTAATTCGTCATAAGCTTTTTTTATTGTCATAACACTTATTTTAATGTCTGATGCTAAAGAACGAATTGAAGGCAATGCTTCATCTTCTTCTAGGTCCCCATTCATTATTTGATTAATGATAGCATTCTTTATTTGTTCATAAATTGGAACGGAACTACTATTACTAATTATTATTTTCATATTTCCTCCTTAACTGTTATACATAGTATATAACAGTATATAACATTTGTCAATATAATATGAAAAAAATTGTAACCTTTAATAATAAAAATTAAATAGTTACAATTTAAAAACAGTTAAAATATTTAAAAAATTATATTTTATAATTAAAAATATTAATTTAAAATATATTATCTTTGATCACTAATTGTAGCACTACTATTACTTGCTTCTAATGCGGTAAGTGGATCATATGGTGCTCCCGCTTGAGTTCCTGCAAGTAAAGCAATATCGACTGCGTTTTCTGGTATTCCCAAGAATTTCCTGAAAATAAGAACGATGCTTGATCCACGACAAAACCACGGGTATTATAAGTAACATTATCCATAATTGTCCCTGTCGAATTAGGATTTAAATAAGCTGGTTGTCGTAAAGTATGAAAAATATTATTTCTAACTAATAAATCATTAATACTATTTTGGGTAACAAATCCCCTATTTACTACCCAAGTTGAAGAATCACCAGACTGGTTTGGACCATAAATTTGGCAATTTAAAATTTGATTATTATTCCCTCCTATTTGTATAAACTCAACAGGATATGGATTATCACTAGTCATAGTAAATCCATCAATTGTAATATTATCACTATTACATAAAAAAGGTATCACCGAAGCTTGGAGTAAAATTGTTGACCCAGCTCTTCCCTTTAATATTAATCCAGGTATATTTAAAGTATTTTGTTCTGTTACAGGATATGTTCCACTAAGTACATTTATAATACTGTTAGGTTCATCCACAGCTAGTGCTTGAGGAATAGTTTGAAATGGTGATAACTGACTTCCGTTTCCACCAGATGCAGCAGTAGACTGAACATATAAATCATAGGGATTAGGATCAACACTTCCGGTTGGGCCTGTCGGACCCGTTGCTCCAGTGGGACCAGTAGGTCCTGTAACTCCATTTACATTTCCATTATTACAACAACCAACAAATTTTAAAAATTTTCTATCATTTTTAATTTTATTTAAGGCTTTTTGATAATTATCACTCATTATATCATTCCTTTTCAATATAAATTTATGCAATAATTACAAAATTAAATAATTTTTTTATCATTATTATTTGATTTCATTAAAACAAATATCTACTAGCAAAACTAGTAGATATCTTTATATTATTAAAATTTAAACTTTTCATTTGTAGCAACAGTAATTTTAGTGTCTTCTTACAAGAAAACAATCTTTGAAACATCACCTTAACATTTTTTATTAATTGTTCTTGAATAAAATTTTATAAAATTGTGTTTCGTATTTCTCTGCTTCTTTATCCGCCTCTTTCATATTATATTATCACTTCAAAATTATTATTTTTTCTTTTTACTATCTCTGTCGATATATATTTTTTTAACATCTTTAAAATCTCCAATTCTTCTTCCTTCATATAATCCCAAATATAAAAACATACATATTATAGTAATAACATATAAATAAAGTTTATTTATAATAAATGAATAAATAGCCAGTGTAACGAATCCAATTTCTAAAATAAATTTTGATAAATAGTAAATGTATTTATTTTTTGCTACAACTCTAAAATAATTTCTTCTTACATTATATTTATCAAATATATAACATATTACTATTGATAATAATATAAAGATAATCATTAATAATACGGAAAAAAATAATTCTTTCATAATATCACACTTTCAAACAAACTTATATATACACTTACATTATATCATACAAAATTTATAATTGAGAAAAATATTTATTTAATAAGTTATCAATTTCTTTTTCGCTTAATGTTACTATTACATGATTGTCATCATAATACCTGCTTGTATCAATATTATTTATAAAGTCGTCATATTTAACTGTTTTTCCTTCTTTTAACATTACATACCACTCTGATATTCCTTCAATTTGATTTAAAACAATATATGGTTTTAAAGGAACAACACTTGGAATATTTTCAGAAATTGCATATATACCTACTAAATTATCATTAATTTTGTATACTATTGGTGCTGCGTAATAAACATCCAATGATTGAATTTTATTTAAATACTCTTCAAGACTATCTAAACTAGTTCCTATTTCATTTATTTCTTTTATACCAATAGATATTGGATTATATATACCAAATATTTCAAACCTTTTATATTTATCTGACATAATATTTTCTTTTAAATCTTCTAATCCTTTAATACTTCCTTCTTCATCATATTTAATAAATTTTTTTTATCTTTTAAACTAACTTGTTCTTCTTCTCTAATATAAGTTTTAACTTTTAATTCACTACATATTTTATTTATTACTTCATAGAAAGTTCTTATTTCTGAAGAAGAAGTTGGCAAACTTAAAAGAAGTACTACATCTGTTTTATCTAATGAAATATCAATTCCCCTAGCTAATTTATTTTTATCGTAAATTAATGTATGATTAGCAATTTTATCAGGGATAAGTCGATAATTTTCATCACAAACTCCATATGACAAATTAATTAATTTAATAATATCTTCTATATTTAATTTCTTTTTAAATAAAGATTTTTGTTTTATTCTTACACTAACTGACATAATTTCACCTTTTACATAATTAACTATTTATTATAAAAATAATTATTTTCTTTTAAGTAAAGATTATTTTCTTTTACCCATTCATTCATTGCCTTTACCTTAGGAATTTTCATTAATATTTTACCATCATTTAATTCTAATTGAATTTCATCTTCCATTAATAATCCTTTTTTAAAAATAAACTTTTCTATATTTTTCCAAGAAGCAAAAGATCTTCCTACGATATTATATTTATCATTTATATTTAATGGGAAAAATGATATACCTTCTTTATCAAAGTAAATTAAAAATGGTTGAAAACTATCAAATGAAGATATAGTAATTCCTGGTAAAGGTAAAATCCATTTTAATTTCATTTTAGGATGTCCAAAAGTTATTGCTCTTTTGTCTTTTAAATTATATTCTTTTATTAATTCTTGTACTTGTTCTTCTAACATATTATCATTCTCTTTCTTAGTAAATATTAAACAATTCTAAATTCTACTGAAACATATTTATCGTTAACTTCTTTTATTAATCTATACTCACCAATTCCAAGTTCCCCATAAAGTCTTTTTCAATAAATATTTGTTTCAAAATCATCATTAGGTTTTAGTATATATCCAATATCAATAAAACCATAATTATCTATTATAGGAACTACTGGTCTCCATTTACCATTCTCCTTTTTATCTATCCTATATTCTTCTCCCAATATTATTTCATTATTACTTAAATTTGTAATTATAAGAGTAAAACCACTATTTGTTAGTGTTCCTTCTTTAATAATCATTGAGCCATCATTTACAGTATTTAAATACTTTTCTAATTCTTCCACTTCGTCATTATCGATTGGACAAGTAAATTTAGAAAATTTTAAATATCTATTTACTGATAGTATATCTTCTTTTACACAATAATATGTATCAATAAAGATCCCTTTGTAAGCATAACTATCATCGTCTTCTAATTCTACTTTAAAACTTATAATAGGATTTTTTTTCAATATTATTGCTTGTAATGTATCAATAACAATTAAACCAATAACTCCCAAAATAACTGTTAAAATTATTTTTAAACTTTTATTCATACATCCTCCAACTATTTAATTTATACTAATGCTTCCTATTCCACCCTCAACATTAATATTAGTGTTTCCATTACCATATATTTTATTATTAGATATTTCTTCGTCGTTTATTTTAATAGTACCTAATCCTTTTTCTACTCTTATTTTATAATTTTCTAAACCATCTATTAAGTTAATGTTAACACTTCCTAATCCTGATTCTATCTCATTGTTTCCTGTTAATATAGCATTTAAATTAAATTCTCCTACTCCTAAATTTAAATCTAAATTATTAAAACTACTAGATAAAATATCCATTTTACCTGTTCCACCAGCAATATCTGATTTTTCTGTAACAATCAAGTTTTCTATTAGAACTTTTCCGGCGCCTTGTTCTAAATCAAATTTATTTACTTGTAAATCATTTATATTAACTACTCCCCCAGATGATTCAATATCTATTTCTTGTAAAGCATTCATAATTTCTGGAATATATATTACAACACTACTATCATTATTTCCTGCTTTATAATTCCAAAAATTATTTTCTTCTTCTATTTCAATTGTACCGTCCTTGTTTCTGTATTTTACTTTTGAATTATTAGTTTCTACTTTAAAATCTTCCCCTCTTTTAATTTCTAAAGAAGTAAAATCCAACTCTATTTTTAATTTATTTATAATAGTTTCTTCACTCCCAATTACTTCCATATTTTCCATAATATTATCATCATTGCTAGTAAGTCCTAAAATACCACTTAAGGATCCAACTAACCATAATATTCCAAATACAATATTTACAACTAATAAAATGGCAAAAGCTATTGCACAATATTTTATAACTTTTTGAACACCCGTCATTTTATATCAATACCTCCAAACATAATTGTAGCATTAATATAAATTATTTTTTCATCTTTATCTTTGGGAACACCCCTTCTCTTATTAGAAATACCTCCAAAAATAGAATTTGATTTAATTTTTACTTTAACATTTTCTGGAACATAAATATCAATACCTCCAAAAATAGCAGAACAATTAATTACTTGATTTTCTTTAATTATTGACTTTCTTAAGTCGCATTTTACTCCTCCAAATACAGATGTTAAATTTACTCCTTTAAATTCTTCATCATCAAAATATACATTTTGAGTAGAAAAAGTTGCACAATATTCATTATCACTATTATTTTTATTATTAATTTTATTTATTTCTTTATTTATTTTGTTATTTAAACTATCTTTAAAAATAAAAGATAATCCTACTATTACTAAAATTATAGGAAATGCTAACTTCCAAATAATATCAAAATCTAATAAATCTAAACAACATAATAATAAAGCAATACCTATTAACAGTCCAATTATATTTCCTGTTTTATCTTTATCATTAAATAAACCAATAAAACAAGGAATAATAATAAACAAAGTCCACCAACCATTAAAAAATATATTAATATGAGTAATATCAAGAGCATTTAATCCCCATATTAATCCAAAAACAACCAAAATAATTCCCCAAAAAATATTTTTCATTGTATTCATGAATATCATCTCCTTTATAAATATATAATTATTTATTTTTTATCAATTTTATTATTGATTCAATTAATAGAATAATTCCCACTACTAAAAGGAAAATTATTACAATATTCTGTGGCAAATAACTAACTGGATAATCAAATATTAGTTTTATAATTGAAAAAGAACCAGTAATTAAGTATAAAGGAATTAATCCTAACATAGTGATAATTGAACCAAGCATTAATTTAGATTTCGTCTCATTAGAATTTAGAAATGTTAAAGAATCTCTTGCTATAATTACTGCAGGAACTACAATAAATAAAATTCCCATAAATATCATAAATATATAACTTTCTCCACCTACAATTACCGCTTCTTTAGGATTATCAGGATTATACTTTACTATTCTTATAGTATCTCGTTTAGGAATCATTGCTGTACCATAAGTAGTAGAAACATTATATTCAATATTATTAACGTAATAAGAATAAATTAATGTATATGTACTATCTGAATATGTACTATAATCACTAAAATATCCCTTTGTTTCTACATAATTACTTATTTTATTACTGTAATCAAAAATTGTAACTGTACTAATAGAAAGCATTATAATTCCTCCAATAATACATAAAATACAAAAAACATTGGTACATATTTTAGCAAAATCCAAATTTCTAAAAAAAGATTCTTTTTTGTTTTTCCCAACAATTGCTATTTTTATAAAATACAATATAACAATATAAAATGGAAGTGCAAATAATAGTAAAGCATATTCTTTTTCTTTAATTGCACCATAACTCCAAATATTAATAAATATTAATACATATACTAGAAAAAACAATACTCCTAATTTATTAAAAAAGTTTGCAAGCTTTATATTTCTTATAAAACCAAAAATTTTGCTTATAAGAAAACAAGTTCCAATAGTTAAAAATTCTAATAAAATAAATTGGGCAAATAATTGATTTGAATTTACAATTAATATTACCATTACTACATTAAATATCAACAAACTTAATGTACCTAATATATTTTTTATTATGTTAGAAAGTTTCATCATAATTAAAACCACCTTTATTTATAATTAATAACTCTAAAAACATTATATCATTTATATAAAGTTTATTCTATCCTTTATGTAAAATATTTATCTTAATATATTTTTTTATATCAAATATTAAAAAATATGGAATTTGTTTATTAGATAACATATTTTAACTTTAACAATATTAATTATTTTCTTCTTTATCAGTTTCAATTATTTCTTCTTCATTCTTAATTGTACTTACATATTTAACCTTAAAAATATTATCATAATATATTACTCTATTCTTCCAAACAATAATTATATTTATTAAATAAAATAACATAACAATAAATATAGATATTAAAAACAAATATATTTCCTCTATACTATTTAATTTTAAATAATTAGATAAATTAGTAATCATAAACACAAATAAATATGGAATACCAAAATAATACAAATATATAAACACTACTCTTAACATTAATCTTAATAACCTAATATTAGGAAACTCTAACTTAACATTTAAGAATGCTCCCCCTAATGTTTTACCTTTATTGATAAAAGGTATTAAAATGTAATAAAGAATAAAAGCAACATACATAGATTTATTAGTAAATATATTTATTATAATTACTAATATTAAATATATAAATATGTCTAGTAAAAACAAAGTAATTCTTCTAAGCCCTGATACTTTAGTACCATCTATTATAGCTTCTTTATCAATTTCTTCTCTTGTCGGTAAAAAGTTATCTAAAGCTTCCATTAATAAATATCCAAGAACTCCTCCAAGAGTATTTTGAATTAAATCATCGACATCAAATAAACGGTAGGGATAAGGATATATAAAATATAAACCTGTAAGTTGAGTAATTTCAAAAAATAAACTTAATAGAAAACTATATAATAGTACTTTTTTTAGACTACATTTAAAATAATATCTTAAATACATTCCAAATGGTATTGTCATTAAAATATTAAATGCTACAACATAAAAGCAAGGTTCTGTTAAGGCTTTTAAATATGTACTTGGATCATTCCATACAATAGATGATTCTCTTATAAAATCATTAATAAAGGAAAAAGGAATTAGTTTTACAATATTACCGGTGGGTGCCATTACACTATTAATATCAGGAAGAGGAAGTATTACTAAAAAATATATAGTAATTAAATAAAGAATAAAAGAATAAATTATTAATACTCTTAATTTATGAATTGAGCCATATTTATGATATTGATGTAAAATAAAAGGAAGAGTAAAAATAAAAGCAATAAAAGGGAAAATGAATATTGCAGTTTTAATAGACTGTATATATCCCATTTTTTATAATTTTATTAATTTACTTTCAAAGTCTTTAACATAATATTTACTTTCCTTTTGAATGATAGTATGTCCTTCTTCTTCTAGTAATCTTTTTTGTAATTCTACACCTTCTGGATATTTATTATTTAATTCTCCATTTGTTTTTAAAGTTCTCCAGTATGGAGTTATATCTTCTTTTCTTTGATAACTAGCCCACGCTACTATATTTATAAAAATTCCTGCGGTTAAAGGACAAGTAAAATCAGCATTATTTTCTTTAGCTAAATATTCTCTTATTTGTCCTGCTGTAATTAGTTTTCCTTTAGGTACTTTTCTCATTAATTTTTCATAATACAATGGTGGTGCTAAAAGCATTCTTGTTCCACCATATTTCTTTATTGTTTTTTCATCATTGATTACTTTTATTTTTGGCATATCTTTATTGTCATTTAACATTTTATTAAAATCTTTTTTATTATAATTAACCATATAGTAAAACTCCTTTCAAATCAATTATATCATATTTGAATTAAAAAGAATCTACTCTTAAAGTAAATTCTATATATTTATATTCTAATTTTAAATGTTTTTGGTGCTAATTTATATACTAATATTAAAGATATTAATGAATATAAAATACTAAATATTATTGTCGCTATTCCAAATACAAAAGTAGTCATTCTAATATTAATCATATAATAACATATAAAATATGTAATTGCCTGTACAACAGGATATGTACTACTTTTTACTTCTGTATTTATATTGTATGGTTGTAATAAATAATACATAACTAAATAATGAACAGAAAAGAATATTGACATAGCATTAATAGATACAAATAATATTAAATAATTTAATATATTAGTAGTACCTCCTGTTATATATAATAATATCATAAGTCCTAATCCAATCGCCACAGAAGGTAATAAATTAAGTGTTATTGAAGTTTTTAATCTTTCTTTAAATACTCCTAAAATTATTTTTGGTGTTCTATAAATTCGATATGTTAACATACTATGATCACAATTCATAAACATTGCTTGAGTTATAGTAGTTCCCCTATTTAATATATACATTATAAATACAAAGTATGGTAAATATGTAAGAGGAATACTATTTAAACTTTCCTTCATACTAGGATTTATAAAAACTACAATGAAAATTATGATAAATACTAAAACTATTACCATTGTTTGTTTCTTTACAGACTTTGTAAGTAATTTACTATGTCTTTTTACAAATAATTCGTGAAAATAAGCAAAACCACTTTTATCACTAGTAATTTCTCCATCATATTCAATATTTTTAGCAATATTTGCTCTTATATTTTGAGTACTATTTGCATTTTGTACTGCATAAACGTTTTCATTTGTTAAAAGTACTTTATATATCTTTTTATAATCTTTAAATGTTATTATTTCTTTTAATGAAATAAGCCCTAATATAATGCTTATTAAAAATAATACAATATAAATAATTTGATTAAGTACAATTCCCAAATAAGGAAGTCCAAATCCTAAAATTGCAAGTACTGCAAGAAGTATCCAAACTTTCTTTGTTGGTAAATTTTCATTTTTAACAACTTTATTCTTTTTAAAATCAGGAATAGAAAAAATACCTATTACAATAATTTTTATCATAGCAACAAATAATGGCATTGATATACATATTAATAATGGAACTTTTAATAGTAAACCAAAAATAATAGTAAATGGCATTAATCCAATTATAAGTTTTAACATAGAATAAAAATAATTAGTTAATGCAAAAGTATTTGCATTCATATTCATTAAGATAATAGCATAATATTTATCTTTCGTTGGATTTAACAAGTAAGTATTTAATATACCTCCAATTAAAGTAGAAAACACAAAAATATGTAAAAACGTATCCACTTGATTAGTTTTATAGGCAAAAGTCATAGAACCAAGTACTAACCAAACATAAAGACCTTTCCATAAAAATGTACTTATTATCTCCCATAAAATACTAATTATATTACCAAATATTTTTAATACTTTATTCTTATATAAACTATTAGGAAGTATCTTATTAATAATAGGAAAACCTTTTATTGAATATATAATACTATTAACACGATATGTATTTTTTAATTTAAAGGATGTAATAAAAGTTTGTATCATTTTATTCCTCCTTTAAAGCCTCAATAATTTTATCTTTAAATTTAGTGTTATCCAAATCATTTTTATCTATTTTTTCTAAAATACCTTTATTCAAAATAACTATTTCATCACATAAATCTAAAGCAAGTTCCATAATATGTGTAGAAAATATTATAATATGATCTTTTTTTATACTTTTTAGCATTTGTTTCATTTCTTCTTGCACTACAATATCCAAAGATGTAAGTGGCTCATCAAATAATAAAATACTAGGATTAGCAATAATATTTACTAACATTTGCATTTTATTTTTCATACCATGTGAATAATCTTTTAATAATTTATCTCTATCTTCTTTTTCTATTTTCATAAAATCAAAATATTCATCTATTGTTTTTTCATCTTTTATTCTATCTTTATTTATTTCAATAAAGAATTTTAAAAATTCTCTTCCTGTTAAAAATTCTGGTACATTAGGAGTTGATAATACATATCCAATATCTTCTGATTCTATTTTTCTTACTTCTTTATCTTTTAAAAAGAATTCTCCATCGTTGGTAGGTAAATCTTCATTTAAGCAATTAAATAATGTTGTTTTACCTGCTCCATTTCTACCTAATAATCCATAGATTTTTCCTTTTTCAAATTCAAAATTTATATTTTTTAATACTTCCTTTTTCTCAAAGTTTTTTTTCAAATTTTTTATAATTAATTTCATATTAAATCTATCCTTCACTCTTTTGTTTCCATATCATTTTATTGTCTATAAATTCATAAGTTATTTTATTTTCATCATATAAATAAGATAAATATGATTTTATTGTACTACCAACAAGTACATATTGATAAACATCCATATTTAATGAATACTCATCAAAAATATATTTTAGTATTTCTTCAAATGTAACATTATTCTTACAATAATCATAAATTAAGTTTAATATTTCATCTATTTTATTTTTATTTAATTCTATTAATTCATCAATATTATTAGTAGCTTCACAATGTGATGGAATAAACAACTTACATTTTAATGTTTTTAAGTAAGAAAGTGTATTTAAATATTCTCTTACATCATAAATAAAGAATACATGATACTTATTTATTGTATCTTTACTAAATAAAGAATCTCCTAAAAATATAATATCATCACTAGTTTTTACTCCTATCATATTGGTAGAATGTCCTTTCAAAGGAATATATTCAATACCACAAATATTACTCTCTTCAATATTTTTTGCATTAGACTTCAAAGCTTGTAAAAATTTTCCTGTTAAATCTTTAAATGGACAACCACCATATAATAGTGCTGGTTCTAAAACTGGATATTTTACAAAACACTGTTCAATATTAGATGCATAAACATCACAATTTGTCCTATCTTCAATAAGTTTATTGCCCCCAATATGATCAGCGTGAGAATGAGTATTTATTATTCCTTTTACATTCCATCCTTGTTCATTAATAATTTTCAATATCTTTTTCCCGACATCTTTTGAATTACCACTATCAATTAAATAAACGTTATTATCATCTACTTTATATATTCCTATATTAGTAGGATTTTTAATATAATAAGTTTTTTCTCCAACTTTTATAAGTTCCATATTTCACATCCTTATCTAAATTATATCATAAAAAAAGAGACTATTTATCATAATCTACTTTTCTTCTATTTTTATTCCTAATTCTTTTAATTGAGCTTCATCTACTAAATTAGGACATTCACTCATTAAATCATTAGCGCTTGCTGTTTTAGGGAATGCTATAACATCTCTTATATTTTCTGTTTCTGTTAATAGCATAACTAATCTATCTAATCCCAATGCAAGACCACCATGTGGAGGTGTTCCATATTTTAATGCTTCAACAAAGAATCCAAATTTCTCTTGTATTTGTTCTTCTGTTAATTCCAACGCTTCAAACATTTTCTTTTGAATTTCTTGATTATGAATACGAATAGAACCACCACCTGCTTCATAACCATTAATTACAATGTCATATGCTTTTGAATAACAATGTGCTTTATCTGTAAGTAATTTATCCACATCACTATCTTTAGGAGCCGTAAATGGATGGTGACATGCCACATATCTATTTTCTTCTTCACTATATTCAAATGATGGAAAATCTACTACCCATAATGCTTCATAACTATTACTAATTAAATTTAACTTTTTAGCAAGATGTATTCTTAAAGCTCCAAGTGATTGTTTTACTATATTATATTTATCAGATACAATTAATACTAAATCATTATCTTCTAAATTTAATTTATCTTTTAATTCTTTTAACTCATTTTCACTAATATTTTTACTAATACTTCCTGTTATTTCTTTATCTATTTTTAAATATGCTAAACCTTTTGCCTTATATGATTTAACAAATTCTGTTAATTTATCTATATCTTTTCTTGAAAATTCTTGAGCACTATTTTTTACTACTAAACAGTTTATAATACCACCATTATCAATTATATCTTTAAAGAAACTTATTTCCGTATTTTTGAATATATCAGTAATATTTTGGATTTTCATATCGAATCTTAAATCAGGTTTATCACTACCATAATACTCAATTGCATCATCATATTTCATTCTTCTAAGTGGTAATTTTAAATCTACATTTTTAATTTTCTTAAATACATATGCCATCAAATTTTCAACAATGTTCATAACATCTTCTTCTTCGACAAAACTCATTTCCATATCTACTTGTGTAAATTCAGGTTGTCTATCTGCTCTTAAATCTTCATCTCTAAAGCATTTTGCTATTTGAAAATATCTTTCCATTCCTCCAACCATTAATAATTGTTTAAATATTTGTGGAGATTGTGGTAATGCATAAAACTTGCCATTAAATACACGAGAAGGTACTAAATAATCTCTTGCTCCTTCTGGAGTTGATTTACATAATATTGGTGTTTCTATCTCTAAAAAATTTAAGTTATTTAAATATTCTCTTATTGCAAATGTAATTTTATGACGCATTTCCATTTTAGTCTTTAATTCATTTCTTCTTAAATCTAGATAACGATATTTAAGTCTTGTATCTTCAAGTGCTGTTGTATTATCAGTAATTGTAAAAGGTAGTTCAATACTAGTATTTAATATTTCTAAGTTATTAACTATAACTTCTATTTCTCCCGTATCTATATTATTATTTTTACTTTCTCTTTCAGTAATAACACCTTCTACTTTAATTACATATTCACTCTTTAAAGTTTCGGCCATATCATAAAATTCATTTTCTGGTTTTACAACAAGTTGAATAATACCACTTCTATCTCTTAAATCAATAAATATAAGTCCTCCTAAATTTCTTTTTTTAGCTACCCATCCATATAAAGTAACTGTTTCTCCTACATTATTAATATTAAAATTATTGTTATTTGTTGTTTTCATCTTTTTTCCTCCTTCTAAATAAAAAACATCCTATAATATAAGGACGAATTACTCGCGGTGCCACCTTATTTCATAGAATGTATGCTCTTTAATCTTTAACGCAGATATACGTTTATTTAACATTTGATGTCTTCAATAATATTATTACCTAGTTTCCACCAACCACTAGTTCTCTATTGTAATATATATTACATACTCCTTCAAACAAATAATGTACTATTATTATAGCATATTAACAATATATGTCAATTACTTATTTTTTTCAAGTAACATTTCTAATTCAATTAGTGTAATAACTCTTGAAAAATAATATCCTTGTATAGTATTGCAATTTAGTTTTTTTAGCATATTGTATTGTTCTTTTGTTTCTACACCTTCCGCTGTTGTTTTAACTTTTAAAGCGGTAGCTAAATTAAATACATATTTTACTATTTCTTTACTTTTTTCACTATCATCAGTAATAAAACTTCTATCAACTTTTATTTCATCAATATCTAAATCTTTTAATGTTGATATAGAAGAATAACCTGTACCAAAATCATCAACTAGTATATTAAATCCGGATTTTTTTAGTTCTTTGACAGAATGTTTTATTGATTTATTATCTGCTAAAATAGTTCCTTCTGTTATTTCGATTTCAATATCACTTACAGAAATATTATTTTCTTTAATTATTTTTAAATAATCTTTAACAAAAATTCCCTCTTCTAGTTTTTTTCTTGATAAATTAATAGATATTGGAACTGTTTCTATATTTTTTTCCTTTAATTTTTTTATATCCATACATACTTTTTCAAAAACATAATTATCTATAACAGTAATAAATCCGGATTCTTCTGCTATTGGAATGAATACACCAGGAGATATCATATGTCCATTACTATCCCTAAAACGAAGTAATGCTTCTGCACCAACTATTTTTCTTGACATTGTGTCATATTTAGGTTGATAATGTATTTCCAATTTATCATTTTCTATAGCCTTAATTAATTTATCTAATATCTTTTTATTATCAACCATTGTATTTAAGATTTTATCATCAAATAATCCATAATAAGTATAATTATCATTTTTTATATTTTTCCAAGCAATAATAGCTTTATTTTCAAGATTATCAATACTTTCATTTAACTTAGTAAATGTATAAATTCCCATACTAGGTACTAATACATAATCACTATTTAATATTCTTAAATTACAAATACTATTATATATTTTTTCAATAAAGTGTAATAATTTTTCATCATTACCGTATTCATAATATATTAAATAATGGTCTGCCATTTTTCTAGTAGAAAATCCATGTATTGAACACTCATTATCAATAATATTAGTTATCTCTTTAAGTATTTTATTACTTTCTTCGTATCCAAATAAAGTGTTTACTAATTTAAAATTATTTATATCTAAAGCAATTAAAGCTTTCTTCTTATAATTATTTCCTCTTAAAGTTATTTCATCAGAAAACTTAGTAAATGAATATCCTTTGGTAACTGGATCAACGTAAATTAAATTATATAATTTTTTATTTTTAATATAATTAGTAGTTATTATAATTAATAATAATATAGATAATAATACAACTATACATATTGTAAATATTAATGTCATTAACATTATACTATTATATGTACTATTTATGGTTGTACTAGGAACTACTGTTAAAATATACCAATCGTTTATATTTAATGGAAGATAATACATATCTTTATTTGTTTCATTAGAAAAAGTAACTATACCTTCTTCATTATTTTTTATCTTTTCTTTTAGGGTATTTACAGTTTCTAAATTATTTTTATCTACCTTTAACATTGCATCAAAAATATTTGTAAAATTAGAAAAACTATTTTTATTATTAGAATTCAATATTTTATTACCATTACTATCTACAATATAAGTATAACCTTCACCATTAAATGATGGTATTGATAATTTAGATACTAATAACTTTAAATCATAAGAAAAGAATAAACATCCTTTATCTCCATTATTAGATGTAACTGGTTCACTTATAAATATACTATACTGATTGTTAATTGTATCATTATCTAATATAATTAAGCTTTCTTTATCTTCTAAATTCTCAAAATAATCTTTTTCTTCAATTGTAAATTCACCATTAGAAGATATATATACTGTTTTCTCTGATGTTACTATTCCTATATTTTTATAATCACCAGCTTCATATATTTTTTTTATAATTTCTAATACATGGTCGTTAATTAAAGTTTCTTCAGAATTTAATACAAGTGCTAATTCTTGAACAAGATTTCTTTGTTCAGATATTTGACTTTCTACTACCATTTTATTTTGATAAGCAACTTCCGATAAAGTTACTCTTACTTGATAAGTTAATTTGTTTTTTAATATATTAGAATAAGCATTTATACCAACAATAAACACAATAAATATTAATAATGATAAAATTAAATATTTAACTAATCCCTTTTTATTATTCATAGTAACACCCTCTATATAACTAAATTAATTATATAATAATTACTTCTTTTTTTCAAGAAAAAAATAGATATTAAACTTAATACCTATTTTGTTTCAGCACTTCTATCTGTTGTCCAGAATGGTCCAAATTCTATTGCTGTATAACTAGTTCTTTTATAATTATATACTTTATAACCAAGTCCTAAACACATATCAACTGTTCCATCATCGTATGTTGTTGTTTCATTTTTTATACAAAACATTGGTTCTTTTTCTTTACTTACATTATAAAAGTCTGTTAAACATATTGCCATCCATCCAAGTAATATTACCCATAAAACTATATTCATAATTCTTGAGAATACACTTTTTCCTTCTCTTTTTTTCTTCTTTTGTTCTACAAATTCTGTAGACATTTCTTCTGTATTCTTTACTTCTTTTTCTTTATCACTCATAAATCCCACTCCTATTTAAAACTAACATCATTACTTATTAGTCTTTCTATTTCTTCTTTTGATTCTTTTTGATTATTTACATATTTACTAATTGCAGAGAACAATAATCTAAGTCTTACTTTATCTTCTGCTGTCATATTAATAAACTTAAGTACAAGAGGATACCCACTATCTAAGAATAATGACATCTCTGCTCCTACTGGTTTAAATATTACCGTACAAGTAGATATTGACTTATAAGGAACTATTGTTACATGTTTTTTTAAATTAAATAAATTAGTATTATCAAAAAGTATCATCTTTTTATTAGTAAACAAACCATAATCCCTTGAAGTTCTGTAAGATACTAATACTTTTTCATCTTCAAATACATAATCTAAGGTATATTTAGGTAATAATTTAGAATCAATATATTTTGAAAAATTAAAATATTTAGTAACTTCTTTATATTTTATATATGCCATAATTCTTTCCTCTTTCTAATAGACTTAGGAGAAACAGATAAACTGTTTCTCTATTAGTCTAATATTTTTTATTAAGATACTTTTACTTCATCATATGGACTAAATGTTTTTGTTGAAGCATTATATTTAAAGTATACAGTATATCTACCATAATCATCTCTATTATATGTAATAGTCACTGTATCTATAATGTAATTTTCATCCATTATATCAGCAGTTTCTTTATCCCACCAATTTCCAACAGTTCTATTTGTTGTTCCGATATATACAGGATTATAGTATGCGCTACCACTTACATGAGTCCATCTAACACTATCTGATACTTTTATAAATTCACTTTCACCATTTGTATATGTAACATAAACATCACTAATTTTTATTGTTTCATCATAATGTTCTACAATTTCTATAAAATTATAATTTGTTTCTACTTTAGTAGTATTTTCTGGGCTATCACAATTTGTTGTGCAACTACCACCCCAAAAACTGTTTTTTGTTTTATAGTAAAAGTTTTCACCAGTAAAGTTTATCTCGAATTTGCTTTGATATGCTTCTTCGTTAATTACAGAATACTTAATATCAGTATTAGTAAATCCATTCTCTGTAATAGTTAATGTTCTCTTATTATCTCCAGTTATACTAGATGTATCTACATCCGTTGTATAAGTAAAAGTTTCTACTTCAGATCCATCAGCATAAACTTCATATACATTTATTAATTTTGTGAAGTCTGGTGTTGAACCTTTTTGGAATTGAAACATAACATTTGGTTTTTCTTCTACTCTAATACCAATTTGATTTGGAGTATATTGTGCTGTTACTACTAATTCAGATGTTATGTTAGTGAATTCTTTATCCCAACCAGTAAATGTCCAATTTTCTCTTGATGGATTTTCTGGTGCTACAGCACTTTCACCATATAAAACTGTTTGTTCACTAAGTACTGTTTCATCATAATCAACAAATGTTACTTTATATGTTTCTTCTTCATCAGCAATTCCATTATTATTTTCATCATTTATTGGTCCAAATACAGCAGTAAATGTTAAATTACCATCAACAACTGTTTCATTAGTTGGAATACTTGGAGTCCAATTTTTAAATTCATAATATTTGTCTGCTACTACTGTAGGAATAATGATACCTGCTTGTTCTAGAGTAAGTCCAGTTAAAACTTCTGCATATTCCAATGTTCCTTCTAAATGTCCTCTTCCACTAGAAACAAATGTTACTGTATAATGTTCATCATCATCATCATCTTTACCATTATTGTTTTCATCATTAAATACTTTATATTTAGCATTAGTTAATGATATATTATAGTTTGAATTAGATGCAGTAATTACAATATCATAAGTTCCCGCTATATCTTTATTTGCATCAGTACTAATATTAATATTTAAATTATCTTCTCCATATATAGTTCCTATTGTTTTATAAGTTAAATTAACTAAATTTTCTCCTTTTTCTGAAGTTTTATTATCAGCAACAAAACTAATATCTGCTTTATTTATCTTAAGTGTTGCTGTTTTTTCAATAGTTCCAGTATAATTACCAATACCAGTAATTATTGCTGTAACTGTATAATCTCCAGCATTTATTTGATTATTTCCTTCATAACTTACACTAAATTTAGAAGTATCTAAACCAGTTAACTCTAATGAATGAATTTCTCCATTATATGTTTCTTCTTTTCCATCAAATACATAACCAGCAATATCTTCTTCAGTTATTTCTTTTGCTGTTATTGTTAATGTTGCATTCATTGATGCTATTTCATTATAGTTTTCATTACCTTTGAATGTTGCTGTTG
>CALVPR010000018.1 GCA_944351765.1 uncultured Bacilli bacterium | reverse complement strand
AAAGTATAACAAAAAATGTACAATATTGTGCATTTTTATATTACATTTTTTGTACATTTTTATTTTATCATTAACATCACTAAGATAATTTGTTATTAATGTTTCATTATCATTCATATTGACAATCATTGGCATACCACCATATCTTAAATATTTATCAAATTTTTCATATTTATCCTCATTATTTTTAAATGGATATTCTTGAATGAATTCTTTAAACGAGAAAGGATAAATTTTAATAGTTAAAATTCTACCTGCTAATAAAGTTGTAAGTTCACTAGAAAGTAAATAAGCATTAGATCCTGTTATATATATATCACAATTAATATCTACCAACAAAGAGTTAACAGCTTTTTCCCATTTTAAAACATTTTGAACTTCATCTAAAAGAATATATGTTTTATTTTTATTAGAAATATTTTCTTTTATATAATTATATAAATCTTTATAGTCTTTAATGTCATACCACATAGCACTTTCAAAATTAATATAAATAATATTTTTTTCTGAAATATTTTGTGACAATAAATAATCTTTGTATTGAAGTAATAAAGTGCTTTTACCGCTTCTTCTTACTCCTGTAATTACTTTTATTAGATTCAAATCTTTTCCCTCTATTAGTTGATTTAAATATTTTTCTCTTATTAACATCAGATATCACCTCTACAAAAAGTATATAACAACAAATATAAAAAGTCAAGTTTTGCGACTGTAACCGTAAAACTTTTAATATTAGAAAAAGTTACGGTTATATTTTAAGTATATGTAAAAATATTCTTATATTGTATTATTTATTTAAAAATGATAAAATAATAGTAGTTAAAGGAATGATACAATGAGAACAAAAAAAATAGCTTTAAATATGTTAAGTGATATAATACCATATATATTAATTGGTATAGTAGGTCTTATTAAAGTAAGAGTACTTATTAATTATATAGGAGATGTGGGGAATGGTTATTATCAACTAATTAATCAAATAATAACTTATGTGTTTTTAGCCCAAGTGGGATTTGGAGATGCTGTTATATATAAATTATATAAACCGTTTGCTGAAAAAAATAAACATGATATAAATAGAATATATTCAGGAAGTAGAAAGATATTCAAAATAATTGGATATATAATATTAGGAATAATTATGATAGTATCTTTAGGATTATATTTATTTTATGGTTTTCAAGATGGTTATAGAGATAGTGCACTTCTATGTTTTATAATAATCTCTTCATCATATTTAATTGCATACTTTGGTAGAGGACAGACATATATGTCAGTACTTAGTGCTGCTCAAGAAAAATATACTTATTCGGTAGTGTCTAATTCTATTAAATTAGTATGTGATATATTAATAGTAGTAATAACTATCATATTTAGAAATTTAGAGTCTATTGCGATTACAATATTAATTATGAAAATACTTGAAGAGATAATATTAAGACTAGTAGTAAGTAAGAAATATACATGGCTAAAAGAGGTAGCAGACACTGATACTTCAATGGTTAAAATGACTAAAGATTTAGCGTGGTTACAAGTAGGATATGTAGTTTTAAATAATGTAGATGCTGTACTTTTAGGATTCTTTTCAGGACCTGTAATGGTTAGTATATATACTTCATATAACTTTATATTAAGATACTTAAATGAAGTATCTTCAAGAGTAGAACTTAGTGCAGTATATTCTTTTGGTAATGTATTTGCAAAGAAGGAAGAAAACAAAATACATAGTCTATTCAATGAATTTATGGTTTTATTTATATTACTAGCATTTTCTTTAAGTATAACATTTATGTTGGGAATAAGAAGCTTTGTAAATATATGGATTGGTAAAGAAAATTATATATTATCTTACATAACTGTAGTATTCTTTACTATAACATTATTTTTAAACATTATATATTATCCACTACTTGCATTAATTAACTCTAATGGATTATTTAAAGATAATAAAAATCATATATTTATATGTGCTTTAATAAATGTTGTATTATCAATAATATTAGTAATACCATTTAAAATAAATGGAATATTATTTGCAACAGCACTAGCTTTCCTAGTAAATATATTTTTAAAAACTAAATTAGTATCTAATAAGGTATTAAATATAAAACATATAGATTTATTAAAAAAATATATATTATTAATAACTATATTTATATTGTTTAGTATAGGTTTATTTAAAGTAGAAGAAATAATATTAGGATTCAATTTAAATATAATTACTTGTGTACTATTATTAGGAATAATTTTTGTATTTATAGCAATAATTACTTTTATAATATTATATATAATAGATAATGATACAAAGAATTTATTTAATAGAATAAAATTAATAATTAAAAGAAAATAAATTAATTTTCGAACGATCGAACGATTTTTTGAACGATTGAACGAATTTTGACATAAATAAAAAATATTGTAGTATAATATAGTTAGAGGTGATAAAGTGATTGAAAATGAAAATGTTGAATTTAAAGAAAATTATACAGAAAATATATATAAAGAGATAGTGGCTTTTTTGAATTCGTGTAGTGGTACGATTCATATTGGATATGATGATAATGGTAATCTAGTCGGCTTGAAAAATGCTAAAGATATAGAAGAAAAAATATCTAATGGTATAACTCAGAAAATAACTCCAGATTGTTCAATATTTGTTTCTATAAATAATAATACATTAAAAGGAAAAGAGTATATTGTTATTAATGTAAGCAAGGGAATAAATGTATATTCGTTAAAAGAAAAAGGAGTAGTGAAGGGAACGTATGTTAGAAATGGCTCTTGTTCAATTCCTGCAAGTGAAGAAACAGTAAAACAAATGATAATAAAAAATAGTAATCTTTCTTTTGAAACTTCAGTTTCAAATAATCAAAATTTAACTTTTAATTATATTTTTTCTGCTTTTAAAGAAATAGGAATAGATATAAATGATAAAAGTATTATGAAAAATTTGCTTTTTATAAATCAAAATAATTATTATTCTAATTTAGCTTTATTATTTTCAGATCAAAATCCATATACTATAAAAGTTGCCACATATGAATCAAAAGAAAAAAGCAATTTTTTGGATAGAAAAGAATTTAGTGGTTCTCTTTTAGAAATATATGATAAAACTTTAAATTACTTAAAACTTAATTCAGCAACTTATGGATTAATTGATGATAGTGTTAGAAAGGATATAGAAGAATATCCAGAATTTATATTAAGAGAAATTATACTTAATTCTTTAATTCATCGTGATTATGGTATGTTGACTTCAAATATCATTAATATATATAAAAATAGTAGTATTGAATTTATTAGTTATGGATCATTATATGGAAATATTACAATTGAAGATGTATTAGCTGGATTATCAACTTCTAGAAATCCTCATTTGCAATCAATATTTATGCGATTAAAAAGAGTTGAAGCTATTGGAAGTGGAATTAGAAGAGTTAATTCTTATTATAATGATAAAAAATTAGAATTTGTTATTAGGGCTTTACCATCATCTTTTATAGTGGTTTTACCAAGGATTACAATTGATAAATTGATTTTAAACGATGATAGTGAAGTGATTAGTAATTATATAAAGAAATATGGTCAAATAACACGAAAAACTGCGGAACTATTAATTGGGAAAGAAAAAACAACTACTGCTAATATCCTTAATAAGATGATTGAAGAAAATATTATCAAAAAAATAGGAAATGGGCCAAGTACAAAATATGTACTTAAGTAGCAAAAAAGATATACTTATATTCATATGAATAATTTTAATAAAAAGTTATATAATATTAGTGCAAATTAATATTTGCAAATTTTATGCTAATATAATTGACTTTTAGCATAAAATATAGTATATTATTATTGCATATATAAATGCATTAATGAGAAAATGTTAGTCGCTCTCGGGTGGTGCGAGGTATAAATAATCCCGAACGAGAAATGTTAGTCGCTCTCGGGTGGTGCGAAGTATAAATTATCCCGAATGAAAATGTATGAAAACTTCTATCAATTTGGTAGAGTTTTCTTTTTGTTTATGATAAAATGTAAATAGGGGAGTTGATATTTAATGACAAATCATGAGCGTGGCAAAAAACGTCCTACGTATTTTACTATTAAAGATAATGATATTTTGTGGTTTATTCCTTTAAGTAGTAAAGTTGAAAAATATAGAAAAGTTATTAATAGAAAAATGAATAAATATGGTCGTTGTGATACTATACTTATTAGAGAAATTTTAGGTTAAGATTCGGTTATTTTATTACAAAACACGTTTCCTACTTTAGAAAAATATATTGATCACGTACATTTACTGGATAATGGAAAACCTGCTAAAGTTGTTGAATCGTTAAAAGATGAAATATTACAAAAATTTAGATATTTAATGAAATTAAAATCTAAAGGAGTTAATTTATTCTTTACTGACATAGATAAAATTAAAGATATAATGTTAAAAGAAAAATAAGAAATGTTATCTTACAATGCATTTCTTATTTTTAAATACTATAACAAATTCATATATATTTTCTACTTTATCAAGTATTAATTCTTGATAATATTCTTTATCTTTTATTTGCTTTTTAGCATTAGTAGCAACTTTTTCTATATCATTATCTTTATCTATTTTTAATTCAATAATAATACCTGTTTTTTTATCAGAAGTTTCAATCATTATGTCAAATCTACCACATCCAGCTTCTCTATTAGATTTAAGAATACAATTGCTACTCAAGAATAATGAAAATAGGCCTAAAACATATCCATGATAAAATGATTCCGTTTTATCCATAAACGAGATGCTAGGAAGGATTTTGTTTAATATTTCTTCTACTTTAATTTTATTATTTGCAAGAATATTTTCACTAAATTCTCTAAGTAAAGTAATTGTAATCGCAGGATTATCAATTAATTCGTCTAAAAGAACTCTGTTAATAACACCTTTTATTTCATTATTAGGAATATATACTTTAGAAGTAATTATTCCAAAAGTATTAATCATATTATCGGATGATATAGTTAAATAACCACTAATTAATAAAAAGTTTAAAATGGTGTTTAATGACTTTATATTATTAACATCTAAAAAAGTTACTTTTTCATCATAAATAAACTCTATTTCTTCATTTTGAAGTAATTTTTCAATTATTATTTTAATATTATCAGGAGTCTTTCTTAATATATCTTTTATAAGTTCGTTACCAGACGTATTCACCCAGAATGGAAGTAATTTTTTAGTATCAGCATAATTTAATATACTCCAAGGATTATATATAGATAGTCCACAGAAATTATATCCATCATACATGCCTTTAACTTCACTAGTTAATTCTAAATTATAATATTTAAGTAATTCTTTAGTTTCACTTTCAGTAAAACCAAAGAATTCATTATATTTCTCATCAATAATACTATATACTTTAACATTATTTAAATCACTAAATAAGCTTTCTTTACTAACTCTTAATACCCCTGTCATAATGGCTAATTCTAGGTTGTCATTACCTTTTAAAGAACTAGAGAATACTTCTCTAATAAAAGATACTATATCGTTATAAAATCCATATAAATATCCTTGTTGAATGGGTACATCATATTCATCTATTAATATAATAGTTTTTTTATTATAATATTTATATAAAAAACTACATAATATATTTATTGCTTTTTGATATTTTTCTTCACTAGCAGTACTCATAATAAAACTATTAAATATTTCTTTTTCTCCATCATTTAATATATCTAATAAATACATTTTAGATGAATATATTTCTCTAATCATCTCAGTATAAGCACCATACATAACTTTATAATTAGTTTGTTTTAAACTTTTAAAGTCTAATTTAATAACAGGATAACTACTTAAGTTATTATAGTATTTGCTATTTTTAATATATAAATTATCAAATAAATGTTTATTATCTTTTTTCTTTTCAATATTAAAAAAATTTTCTAACATAGATAATAGAAGTGTTTTACCAAACCTTCTAGGTCTAGGAAATAATACTACTTTATTTTTATTATCAAGTAATTCTTCTATAATATGTGTTTTATCTACATAATATAGATCTTTTTCAATAACTTCTTTAAAATTATCGTATCCAATAGGTAATTTCTTATCCATAACATCCCTCTTTTCTACAAATATTATATAATAAATAAAATAAAAAAGATAGATAATAATCTAAAATAAATTGACTTTAACGCTACTTAATTATATAATCTTGAGTTTGACACTTTTGGATATAAAATATGCTTTTTACCTATATTTTATAAGGATTTTACTCCATAAAAAAAATGCGTACTATTTTATCTTTTCAAATTTAATAAAAATATTTTTGAAAAAATTTTCTAACGCATTTCTTAAAACCTTATAAAATAAAGCAATTTAGTATAAATTGAATGCTCAAATATTCAAATTATATTTCAATTTTATCATAAAATTATAAGTAAATCAATGGCCGAATAAAGTACGCATTTTGTAAAAATGGGGAAACTCTTATTTTATAAGGCATTGCAAGCAAAAAAAAGATGGAACTGTCAAACTTGGGAGTATAAGCACCATACATAACTTTATAATTAGTTTGTTTTAAACTTTTAAAGTCTAATTTAATAACAGGATAACTACTTAAGTTATTATAGTATTTGCTATTTTTAATATATAAATTATCAAATAAATGTTTATTATCTTTTTTCTTTTCAATATTAAAAAAATTTTCTAACATAGATAATAGAAGTGTTTTACCAAACCTTCTAGGTCTAGGAAATAATACTACTTTATTTTTATTATCAAGTAATTCTTCTATAATATGTGTTTTATCTACATAATATAGATCTTTTTCAATAACTTCTTTAAAATTATCGTATCCAATAGGTAATTTCTTATCCATAACATCCCTCTTTTCTACAAATATTATATAATAAATAAAATAAAAAAGATAGATAATAATCTAAAATAAATTGACTTTAACGCTACTTAATTATATAATTATATATATAGTAAAGGAGCGTTTTTTATATGAGATTAAATAACAAAGGACAAACATTGGTAGAATATATTTTAATTATTTCTTTAATTACAGTACTTGCAATAGGACTAGTTAAAGTGTTTGGAGGATACCTTAAGGATGCTGTAACTAAAGCAAGTTGCTCTGTTATGGGAAAAGAATTTGTTGAAGGAGAAAAAATAGGAGAAGGTTATTGTGAAGGTGATGAAGGTAAGTTATTTGAATAAGAAAGGATAGATATTATGGGTAAGAAAAATAGTTTAATATTAACTTTAATAATATCAATAATAGGTATATCAGCACTTGCTACTTATGCATGGTTTACATGGAATAGTCCTAATAATACAGAACTAACTCTTACAATAGGGGAACTTGCGGATGTATCATTTAAAACAGGTGATGATATTAATGTAAATAATATTGGACCAGTACTTAATTATTTAGAAAATGGAGAAATAACTACTTTTTCATTTAGAAATAAATCAGAATTAGAGTTATTTACTAATGTAGATTTAAATATAACTAATTTACCAGATGAATTAAAAGAAGAGAGTTTTAAGTATGTATTATTATCTTCATCTGATAATAATAATTTTAATGAAGTAGCAAGTGGTAATTTTAAAGATAAAAGTAATGGAATAAATACTATATTATCATTATATCCTGCACAGGCTGGTACTACTTATTTTAAATTTATTATATATATAGATGGTACTATGGAAAATCCAATAGATATGATGGGAAAAAGTTTTAGTGCTACACTTGAAGTAACAGTAGGAGAAAAACAATCAGCAGCAGAAAAAATTATTAATTTAAGTCAGGGTGATACTTGGGGATCAGGTGCTAGTGGTGTATTTGCTACTAATAGTTATACGGATGAGACAACGGGTGAAACTAAATATCATGATTATAGATATGTAGGGGCTAATGTTAATAACTATGTATGGTTTAATAATGATATGTATAGAATAATTGGAGTTTTTGATGATAACTCTCATGGAGTAGTAGATGAAGAAGGAAATGGTAAATATTTAGTTAAGTTAATAGCGGCAAATCTAGTCGGGGCATATTCTTACGGGGCCCAAAACGATACTTCAAATAATTATTCTACTTATTCTAATGATTTTACAATAGGTAATATGAATAAACTATTAAATAATAATTTTTATGGCAAAAGTTCAGAAGGATGTAGTGTTTTGACATATTACTATAATAATACTAATTATCGCACTAATGATTGCACAGATATAGTGGGATATGGAATAGATCCAAGTTTACAAAACTATATAGAAAATGTAACATGGTATTTGTATGGATATTCTAGTAATAATTATAGTAAACAAAACTTTTACTTATGTGAACGAGGAGGAAATAGTTGTACAGGAGCAAATGGTACAACTGAAGAATCTAAAGTAAAAGTACAAAATAAAATAGGACTCATGTATGTGTCAGATTACTTATATGCAAGTGGCTACTTTAGTAGTTCTAGTACAACCAATGCTTCATCACAAGACTATGGAAATCAAAATTGGCTATACAAAGGATTTGAGTGGACAATAACCCCACGTAGCGATACTTCGTCCATTGCGTTTGACGTGACTAGCTATGGCGTCGTCAGCAACCTCAGTGCCTCTAGCGGCTCCGGCGCTCGTCCAACTTTTTATCTAACTTCTAGTGTCTTTATAACTGGAGGTAATGGTAGTTTTGATAATCCATACACGATAACATTGGAATAGAATAAGTTAGATAAAAAAGGCCGAGGGAGGTTATATCTCCCGCGGCCAACAATTATGAAAGGAAGGAAACTATGAACACAACACAACACAACACAACACAACACAACACAATACAATACAATCTTTACCAAGTGGTAAAAAATTTCTATTAATGTTTAAAAGGGGTAAATTTTTCGTCGTATATGATGATGATGCTTTTATTTTTCATTATCTTTTTGGGTATAAATTAACTAAAAATGATACAACAGGATTCCCTGAAACACAACTTAACAAAATAACAAATACACTAGAAGATAAAAAAATAAGTTATCAAGTAATATATAAAGATAAAGATCCTATAGTAAAAGATTATAGTAATTTAAATAATTACTATAAAGTATTAAATAAAACAATAGAATATCTAGATATGGAAACTAAAATAGGATCATTAAAAAAACAAATAGAGGAAATAGATAATTATGAACTTTTGTGTAGAATAGTTGAGGTAATTAATAATGAACTTGAAAGAAGATAAATTTAAGTTAGTTACCAAAATTAAAAGTTTTATTTTAGAAAGTGAAAAAATGCTTGAAAATATTCCGAGATATGATTTTTATAATAGGGATAGATTTAGAGAAGATATAACAGAAATATTACATTTAGTATATTTAGCTAATAGTATTGATAACACAGAAGATAAAAAGAAATATCAACAAGATATATTTTCAAGACTTAGTATGATTGATTTCTATTTGGAAAGAGCATATATTCATAAATATATAAGTGAAAAACAATTATATAAATATTCTTATAAATTAGAAGAAATAATTAAAATGACTAAAGGTTGGATGAATAGTAATGGATGATGTTACTATTAGTAAAATACTTAATATATATAATGATAAATTAGCTAAGAAAGTAAAAAATAAGAAAAGAATTAATGATTTTGAAAAATATAAGATTACTTATATTAGAAATATATATGATACATTAAAGTCTGGTAACTTTAATTATATTAAATATAATATATTCTTAATTAAAGAACCAAAATATAGAATAATAATGTCCGTAGGTATTTATGATAAAATAATTAATCATTATTTAACTAAGTATGTATTAGAACCTAAATTAACTAAATATTTAGATAATAGAAATGTTGCTACAAGAAAGGATATGGGTACTAGTTATGGAATAGATTTAATTAAGAAATATATTGAAGAAGAGAAGAGAGATAATAATATATTTTATATATTAAAAATAGATTTAAAGAAATACTTTTATAGTATTGACCATAATGTATTAAAAAGTTTAATAAAAGATAAATTAAGTGATATAGAATATCACTTAATAGAATTAACTATTGATAGTACTAATTATAGTTATATAAATAATACTATTAAAAAGTTAAAAGAAAGTGAAATAAAAAGAAATAGTAATAGAAGTAAAGAAATAAGTGAATTACCTTTATATAATAAAGGTAAAGGTCTAGCAATTGGTTTAGTTAGTAATCAATTTTTAGCAATATTTTATTTATATAAATTACATAATTATATAATCCATAAATTAAAACTTAAACATAGTGTTTTTTATATGGATGATTATATAATTATGCATAAAGATAAAGAATATTTAAAATATGCATTAAAAAGAATTGAATATATACTAAATAATGTATATAAACTAGAACTTAATACTAAGAAAACTATGATTACTAGTTCTAAAGAAGGATTTATATTTTTACAATATAAATTTAAAGTAATTAATAATAAAACGATTATTAAGTTAAGAAGAGATACTATAAATAAGATACGAAAAAACTTAAAGAAAAGTAATTATTTATATAAAAATAATTATATATCATTTAAAAGTTATTTTAGTAGTGTAAATAACTACCAAAATACTTTTAAATATGATAAAATAAAAGTATCTAGAATTATAGATAAATATATTGGGTAATCTTTAATAATAATTCGTCCAATGCGTTTAACGTGAATAACAATGGCAACGTCAACAACAACAATGCCTATAACGGCTACGGCGCTCTTGAGACTCTTATTATTTGGGAATTGTATGTTTAAGGGTATACTTTGATAGATGTAAGAGACATAGATTATCCATGGATTAAAGTCCTAAATATAAAGTATAGATGATACCTTATTTATATAAGGTATCTATAGATATACTAAAGGAGTATTATGAGTAAAATAAATAGATATAATTTTGCTAAGAAATGTTATAAAGACTATGTAATATTGTTATTAATAAAAAATAAATTATATACTTATATAGATAATAAATTAGTTAGTTTTAAATATATAAATAATTTAAAAAAATTACATATAAATTATGTTATATTAGATAACTTAGATGTAATAGTAAAAGAATATGAAGATAATAATTATAAATTATATTATTTAAAATATAATTTAAATAATATATTAGATAATATCTTATATAAATGGAAAAGAGGCAATGATTATGAATAAGAAGAAAGTATTAATAATTACTAGTATAATATTAATAATAGTTATTATAATTATATTAATTGTATTATCAAGTAAAGATAATAAAACTTATGCAATAGGGGATACTCTAGCAGAAACAGTAACAGCTCAAAGTAAGGGAGATACTTGGAATGCAGGAGCTTCTGGAGTATATTATACCAATAATCATGAATATAGATATGTTGGTGCTAATGTTAATAATTATGTATCTTTTAATAATGATTTATATAGGATAATTGGAGTATTTGATTCTAATTCTCATGGACAAGAAGGAAAAATGTTAGTTAAATTAATTAGAAGTAGGATACTAGGATCATACTCTTACGGAGTCCAAAACGATACTTCAAATAATTATTCTACTTATTCCAATGATTTTACAATAGGTAATATGAATAAACTATTAAATAATAATTTTTATGGCAAAAGTTCAGAAGGGTGTAGTGTTTTGACATATTACAATAATAATACTAATTATCGCACTAACGATTGCAGTGATATCGTAGGATATGGAATCGATCCAAGTCTTCAAAACTATATAGAAACAGTAACATGGTATTTGTATGGATATTCTAGTAGTAACTATAGTAAACAAAATTTTTACTTATGTGAAAGAGGAGGAAATAGTTGTACAGGAGCCAATGGTACAACTGAAGAATCTAAAGTAAAAGTACAAAATAAAATAGGACTAATGTATGTATCAGACTATATGTATGCAAGTGGATACTTTAGTGGATCTGATACAACTGGTGGTTCATCAAGTTTATATGGGAATCAAAATTGGTTATATAAAGGATATGAGTGGACAATAACCCCACGTAGCGATTCTTCGTCCCTTGCGTTTGACGTGATTAACAATGGCTACGTCTACAACTACTATGCCTATCGCGGCTACGGCGCTCGTCCTACCTTCTATCTTAAATCTTCTGTCTATGTAACTGGAGGTACAGGAACTTTCTCTGATCCTTATACAATTTCTTGTGATGACTGTAATATATAAAACTCGTGAAGGGTATTTGACCTTCGCGAGTTTCTTTTAGTATAGAATATATATTAATTTTTTAGACATCCTATTGGTACTACTAATATTCCACTATCAGTAGTATAGGCCATATTTGTTCCTGTTATTATCATCATAAATTCTGGTGGTCCTAATTTAGGCTCGCCATCTAATATTAAATTCTTTAATGTATTTAAGTGAACTTCTGCTTCTTTTATTTTAGTGCCTCCTAATTTAGTTTCTACTAATGCATATTTTCCATTATTAAAGTGAATGACATTATCACATTCTAAATCATATCTATCTCTGTAATGTTTTAAATATCCTCCTATAGAGTTTACATATATACTTAAGTCTCTATTAACTAAATTTTCAAATAATAGTCCAAAAGTTCTAATATCCATCATTATATCTTTAGGAGAGCATCCTAATGCTGCTACTGCAAGGGATGGATCTATCATACTTTTTTTAGGAGATGTCCTAATAGATGTTTTACTTCTTATATTAGGATTCCATGCTTCTATTTCTTCTATTACATATAATTTTTTTAATATTGATAGATAATCGTTAATTGTTTTATCACTTATATCAGCATAATTGGCTTTAACATCATTACATATTGTTTGATTAGAAAGGGTTGTCGATACAGCTCTTGCATAAGCCTTTAAAATTGCTCTTGCAAGATTAGAATCTCTTTTGGTTCCATCAATTCTTGAAATGTCTGATTCACATAAAACATCAATATAGTTTTTTGAAATTTCTAATGACTCTTTTTCTGGTAAATTTAATGAATTTGGCCATCCACCGCGGCATAAAACATGTGCAATTTTTTCGTATTCTAAATCTGTTTTTATCCCATCAATATCTCTTTTTCCATTTAAAATATCTGATAAAGAAATTTTTCCATTTGATTCTCCACTTTCATATAATGACATAGGTTTCATTGTAACAAAAGCAAATCTTCCGACACCACTATGAAGGGTAGGATCTTCGTTAGGAGTAGCAGATCCAGTTAAGATATATTGATTGGGAAGTCCAGTGTTATCAACGGAATATCTTATGGCATTCCATAATTTGGGAACTATTTGCCATTCATCGATTAATCTTGGTTTATCTCCTTCTAAAAGTAGGGATGGTTTAGTATTGGCAAGTTCTATATAATTTTCTTGCAAATCGGGATTTTGCATTTCAAGTACACTTTTAGCAATTTGTTTAGCACTTGTAGTTTTTCCACACCATTTTGGACCTTTTATAAGGACTGCTCCTGTATAGTTTAATTTGTTTTTTATTTCATCGTCAACTATTCTTTTTATATAGTTCATTTTATTTCCTCCTTTTTAAATATTATATGATGTTTTTATACAAAAATCAATGCTATTTCCATAATTTGGGGCATTTTACTTCCATAATTTGGGGCATTTTGTTTCTGTGTTTTGGGATAATTTATTAATTTGAGAATTTTTCTAATAATGATAAAACATCAGTAAGTTTTTTAAAGAGGAAATATATAATATTAAATAATTTTACTAAAATATTTAACTTAATACTTGATATATTTTTTAAATATGATAGAATATTAATTCGAGAAAGGAAGTGATGTATCTACTGATAACTATTTGTAGATATATCACTTTTATAATGGAAAAATATGGCAGGTGAACTATCATGGTAGAGACAAATTTACCAATAATGTTTTTAAGAGATTTAGTAATATTACCATATAATGAATTTAGATTAGAAATTAGTACTGAATATGATAAAACGGTATTTAATATAAGTGCAAATACTAAAGATGGATATTTATTATTTGTTAATTTAGTAGATACATTAGAAGAAAAACCCGATATTATATCTTTACCTAAAGTAGCAATTCTTGCTAAAATAAAGTCTAGTTTAACACTTCCTAATGGTAGTATTAGAGCAGTTGTTATGGGTATAGATAGAGTAGAAGTATTAAATTATATTGATAACGATACTTATTTAGAAGCATTTGTTAAACAAGCCAAAGAATACGATTATGATGAAAATGAAGCAGAAGCATTAAGAAGAATGTTAATTAGAAATTTAAAAAGATTTGTAGATGTTTCTCCATACATGACTAATACCGTTTTAGGAAGAATTAATAATATTAATAATATAGGAAGATTATCTGATATAGTAGTATCAGAATTAACACTAGAATATAAAGCAAAATTAAAATACATTGAAGCATTTAATGCCATGAATAGAATGCGCATGTTAATTAAAGATTTAGAAAAAGAAATAGAAACGATTAAGTTAGAACAAGATATTGAAGATGATTTAAGTTATAAATTAGATCTTAGTCAAAAAGAATATATATTAAGAGAAAAAATAAAATTAATAAAAGAAAAATTAGGGGATACTGATATAAAAGAACAAGATGTTGATAATTTAAGGAATAAATTAAATAGTGGTGATTATCCTGATAAAGTAAGAAGAAGACTAGAAGAAGAAATAGATAGATATGAAATGTCTTCATCTGTATCTCCTGAAGTTACTACAACAAGAAATTATATTGATTATTTAATAAATTTACCATGGAATATAAAAACAGAAGATAATGATGATTTAGTAAGTATTGGTAAATGTTTAGATAAAAGTCATTATGGACTTGATAAAATAAAGACAAGAATACTTGAATATATTGCCGTAAAGAAAAATACTAAAAATAATAATGTTCCTATTATTTGTTTAGTAGGACCTCCAGGAGTTGGTAAAACAACTTTAGCTAAAGAAATTGCTAATGCACTTAATAAGAAATTTGTTAAAATGAGTGTTGGGGGAATTAATGATGAAGCAGAAATTATAGGACATAGAAAGACTTATATTGGGGCCTCTCCTGGTAAAATTATTCAAGGAATTAAGAAAGCTGGTAGTAATAATCCTGTATTTTTAATTGACGAAATTGATAAAATGACTAAAGACTATAAAGGAGATCCAGCATCAGCTCTTCTTGATATATTAGATAAAGAACAAAATAGTATGTTTTGTGATAATTATATCGAAGAAGAATTTGACTTATCCAATGTTATGTTTATATTAACTGCAAATGATGGTAATTTAATTCCTTTAGCTTTAAAAGACAGACTAGAAATAATAGAATTATCTAGTTATACATTATATGAAAAAGAAGAAATATGTAAAAAATATTTAATCCCTAAATTATTAAAAGAACATAATATTAATAAAAATAATGTTTTTATATCTGATGATGGAATAGAAAAAATAATTATGAATTATACAAAAGAAGCTGGAGTAAGAGAACTAGAAAGACAAATAGCAAAAATATGTAGAGGAATAGTAATAGATTTAGTTTCTAATAAACAAATAAGGAACTATATGATAGGGGCTGATAACCTAGAAGAATATTTAGGCCTTCCTAAATATAATTACATAGAAAATGATATAGAAGATAAAAGTGGTATTGTTAATGGGCTTGCATATACTTCTTATGGTGGCTGTATATTAAAAGTATCTTCAACATATTATAAAGGAGATGGCAAAATCATTCTTACAGGTTCACTTGGAGAAGTAATGAAGGAAAGTGCATATATTGCCTTAAGCTATATTAAAAGTAATGCAAATACATTTGGCATTGATGAAAAAATATTTAAAAATATTGACATACATATTAACTTTGAAGAAGGCGCAGTTCCTAAAGATGGCCCTTCAGCAGGGGTTACTTTAGTTACCACTTTAATTAGTATGTTAAAAAATACTGTTATTAGTAATAACATTAGTATGACTGGAGAAATAACTTTAAGAGGAAAAGTTTTACCGATAGGAGGACTTAAAGAAAAATTAATAGCGGCTTCTATTAATAATATAAATAAAGTATTCATTCCAATTGAAAACAAAAATGATTTAGATGAAATACCAAAACAAGTAAAAGATAAAATACAAGTTATATTAGTTAAAGATTATATGGATATATATAAAGAAGTGTTTTAAAAATACTTCTTTTTTAAAAATAATTGTAATTATTATTTAATTAAGGTATAATTATAACAGGGGGAAGAAAGTATGAAACATAATATAATAAAAAGTATTCCAAATATAATAACTTTCAGTAGAATTGTATCTTCGTTACTTGCAAGTGTTTTTTTTGTTGGAGGTAATCTTCCGTTAGCACTTGGTTTATATGTTTATGCTGCAATAAGCGATGCTTTTGATGGATTAGCAGCTAGAAAATTGAATGCAAGTTCAGAGTTCGGAAGAATATTAGATACTATTTCTGATAAATTATTTGTAGCATCTTTATTATTTCCAAGTATTATTTTAGGTAATTATTTGATGTTAATACCATTATTTTATGAGAGTAAGATATCATTAATAAATTTTAATGCAAAAAGAAACAATCAAAATACTAAAACTATGAAGATAGGAAAATTAAAAACTATATGTTTATTTCCTACAGTTATATTGGGATTATTATCATGTAAGTATCCTATTTGTTATTTTTTGCTTGCCCCAACATTAATTATGACAACAAAATTGCAAGTATCATCAATAGAAGCATATAAATTTCAAGTAGAGAGTATAAAAAATAATGAAGAAGTAGTTGAAGATAATGTTATATATGATAAGAACGAATCATTAAAAGAGAATTTGTTAAGATTAAGAAATGAGTTAATTATGTATACTGATATTAATAATAAGCAAAATATAAAAAGGAAGGAACTAAAAAAATGATTGATATTAATATTATTAGAACTGATAAAGAATTGGTAAAAGAAAATATAAAGAAGAAATTTCAAAATGATAAATTACCTTTAGTAGATGAAATATATGAATTAGATAAAAAGATAAGAGAAATAAAAACAAATGGGGATGAACTTCGTAAAAAAAGAAATGATATAAGTAGTAAAATAGGACTTTTTATGAGGGAGAAAAAAATAGAAGAAGGAAATCTAAAGAAGCAAGAAGTAGTAGAAATAAATAAAAAGTTAGAAAGTATTGAAAAAGAAGAAGAAAAATTATCTTTAGTTATAAAAGAAAAAATGATGGTAATTCCTAATATAATAGATAATAGTGTTCCAATTGGAAAAGATGATAGTGAAAACGTTGAAATAGAAAAATTTGGAGAACCTATTGTACCTAATTATGAAATACCATATCATGCAGATATATTAGAATCATTTAATGGACTTGATAAAGATAGTGCCGGAAGAACTAGTGGCAATGGCTTTTATTACTTAATGGGAGATGCCGCACGACTTTCTTCAGCAATGCTTAGTTATGCTAGAGACTTTATGATTGACAAGGGATTTACTTATTGTATTCCTCCATTTATGATTAGAAGTGATGTAGTAAATGGGGTAATGTCATTTAGTGAAATGGATGCAATGATGTATAAAATAGAAGGAGAAGATTTATATTTAATAGGAACTAGTGAACATTCTATGATTGGTAAATTTAAAGGACAATTAATAAAAGAAGATATGCTTCCTATTACATTAACTTCTTATTCTCCATGTTTTAGAAAAGAAGTAGGAGCTCATGGAATAGAAGAAAGAGGAATATATAGAGTTCATCAATTTGAAAAACAAGAAATGATTGTAATATGTAAGAAAGAAGAAGAGATGGATTGGTATAATAAAATGTTATCATACACAGTAGAACTATTTAGAAGTTTAGATATACCAGTTAGAACTTTAGAATGTTGTTCTGGAGATTTAGCCGATTTAAAAGTAAAATCATGTGATGTAGAAGCATGGAGTCCTAGACAAAAAAAATATTTTGAAGTAGGTAGCTGCTCAACACTAGGGGACGCTCAAGCAAGAAGATTAGGAATTAGAGCTAAAGGTGAAAAAGGTAATTATTATGTAACAACTTTAAATAATACGGTTCTTGCTAGTACTAGAGCCTTAATTGCTTTACTTGAAAATAATTATCAAGAAGATGGAAGTATTAAAATACCTCAAGTGTTAAGACCTTATATGGGCGGAAAAGAAATAATAAAAGCAAAATAAAGTTTATTTTTTACTATATTTATGTTATTATTAATATGGAGGTTGAATATGGAAAATAATTATGAAGGTAGAATGGTTGATGCTTTTTCTTTAAAAAATTATACTGGAAGCGATAAAGAAAAGTTATCATTAGTAGAACTTGCTTCAACAATGTTTCTAGCAACGGATTTTAGTTTAGGAAAACCTGAATTAAAACAAGAGAATTTTGCAAATGCTTTTGCAGAATTAATTGAAGCTAAAAATGAAGAGAATATACCAATGAATATTGTAGTAGCTGCTAAAACTTTTGGGTTAAGTGAAGATGCGTTGTTAGATTTTGGTAAAGCAAGAACATGGTATGATGCAAATAAAGAAAAGTTTGATCAAGCTTTTTTACCAGTTTGTGAATATGCTAAAATGAAATATCCGGAATTAGGAACTGAAGAATCATATAGAACTAGATAATATATGTTTCTTTTTTTGTAAAGTAATCTTTTTTTATTAATTTTTTACTATATTTATGTTATTATTATAATAGAGCGTGATTATATGAAGAAAATATTACAAAGAATGGACAAACCAATATTACTTATATCAATTATAATGTTTGCCTTTGGACTTATAATGGTACTTAGTGCTTCATCGATGGAATCATATATGCGTTATGGATTTAGCCCATATCACTATTTTATTAGACAAGCAATCTTTTTAGGAGTAGGTATAATTCCTTTTATATTTATTATTGTTTTCCCTACTAGTAAATATAAGCATTTAATTAATTTAGCAATGTTTGGTATTGTAGGCCTTTTAATTGGTCTTACAGTTTGGGGAAGTGTTGCTAAAAATGCTCAAAGCTGGTTTAGTATAGGTCCGTTTAATGTTCAACCTAGTGAACTTGCTAAAATAATTATTATAATGTTTTTAGCAATGTATTATGATAAACATAAAGACGAATTAGATAATCAATGGGTACTATTAAAACCTATTTTATTGTGTATAGTAATTTTTGTATTAGTAGCTATCCAACCAGATTTAGGAACTGCAGCAATAATAGCTTTACTTACTATATTTATTTTTTATGCTGTACCTATGACTAAAAAAACGAGAAATATATATAATAAAATATTTTTAGGGGGTATATTAGTTATATTATCAGTATTACTTGCAACAGGTGGGTCATTTTTAAGAAGTTATCAGTCTGAAAGATTAAATTTTTTTGATCCTTGTGAAAGATATCAAGAAGAGTCAGGATATCAATTATGTAATAGTTTTATTGCTTTTAAAAATGGTGGTATAAGTGGACAGGGTATAGGAGAAAGTACTCAAAAATATTTATACTTACCAGAAAGTTATACAGATTTTATATTCCCTATAATAGTAGAAGAATGTGGATTAATAGTAGGAATTGTAATTCTTATTATATATATGATACTCTTATTTAGAATAATTAAAATAGCTAGAACTGCTACTAATATTCATAATAGTTTAATTGCGTATGGTGTTTTTGCTTATATCTTTCTTCATCTTTTAATAAATTTAGGAGGAGTTATGGGATTAATGCCATTAACCGGAGTTCCTTTACCATATTTATCTTATGGTGGTTCTTATACTATATCACTTATGGTAGCAATAGCATTAGTAGAAAGAGTAGCAATAGAAACAAATACAAAGAAGGAAAAAGTATTAAGGAAAAGTTAATACTTTTTTATTTATATACATTAAATTCTAGTGTGGAGTAATTTACAATTTTTATCATAAATGTTATAATTTTGTGGTAAGGGATGAAGTGAAATGAAGTTAAGTGAAGTAGACAGAAATAAACTTGCTCCAATGATGAAACATTATGTAGAGCTTAAAGATAAATATCAAGATGTAATATTATTTTATCGTCTTGGTGACTTTTATGAAATGTTTTTTGATGATGCTATATTAGTATCACATGAATTAGAACTTACTTTAACGGGAAGACAAGCAGGACTAGAAGAGAGAGTTCCTATGTGTGGTGTTCCCCATAAAGCAGTAGATATATATGTAGATAAACTTATTAAAAAAGGATACAAAGTAGCAATATGTGAACAAATGGAAGATCCGAAAGATGCTAAAGGAATAGTAGAAAGAAGTGTTACTGAAGTAATATCTTCTGGTACAATTATAAGTGATACATTAAATGAAAAAGAAAATAATTATATAGGTAGTATTTATAATTTTGAATATTGTTATGTACTTAGTTACTCAGATATAACTACTGGAGAAATATATTCTAAAATACTAGAAAATGATGATAATAAATTAATTAGTGAAGTAGTGTCTTTAGGTATTAAAGAATTAATTGTAAATAGTAGAGTAGATGTAAATATTGCTAATATTTTTAAAAATCAGTATAAGATACCTATTACTATTACAGATAATATATATGATATTAATGATTATGAATATGTAGTAGAAAATATTAAAGATGAAAGATATAAAATATCTATTAATCATTTGTTATATTATTTAATTGTTAATCAAAAAAGAAATATGACTCATTTACAAAAACTAAAAATAATTAAAAATAATGATTATTTAAAGATGGATATTCATACTAAAAGAAATTTAGAATTAACAGAAAGTTTGAGACTAAAAGAGCGAACTTATTCTTTATTATGGCTTCTTGATAATACAAAAACGGCAATGGGGTCAAGAAAGTTAAAAACTTGGATTGAAAATCCATTAGTGGATAAAACAATTATAAATAATAGATATGATGTGGTAAGTAAGTTACTTGAAGAATTTTTATTATGTGAAGATTTAAGAAAAGCTTTATATGAAGTATATGATTTAGAAAGATTATCAGGTAGAGTTGCTTTAGGGAATGCTAATGCTAGAGATTTATTACAATTAAAAAGTTCTTTAAAGGAATTACCTACTATTAAGTATATTTTAAATAGTATTAATTTTTATGAAGATATAGAAGTACTTACTGATTTATATAATTTATTAGAAACTTCTATTTATGAAAATCCACCAGTAGGACTAAAAGAAGGATATTTAATAAAAGAAGGATATTCAAAAGAATTAGATGAGTTAAAAGAACTTCGAAGTGGTGGCAAAAACTTTATATCTAACTTTGAAATTGAAGAAAGAGAAAGAACAGGAATTAAGAATTTAAAAGTAGGATTTAATAAAGTATTTGGGTACTACATTGAAGTATCTAAGGGTAGTGTTAATCAAATAACAGAAGATATGGGATATATAAGAAAACAAACATTAGCTAATTGTGAAAGATATATAAATCCTTTATTAAAAGAAAAAGAAGATTTAATATTAACTAGTGAAGAGAAGATAATTAATTTAGAGTATTCTTTATTTATAAGTATTAGAGATAAAGTAAAAGAGTATATTCCTAAATTACAAGAAATATCGAAAGTAATTAGTGAAATAGATGTATTACAGTCTTTTGCGTTAGTTGCAGAAAAATATAATTATGTAAGACCTAATATTAATGATAATAATGAAATAAGATTAATTGATTCAAGGCATCCTGTAGTAGAAAAAGTAATTAAAGATGAGTATGTATCTAATGATATAATAATGGATAAAAATACTAGTATATTATTAATTACAGGCCCTAATATGGCTGGTAAGTCTACTTATATGAGACAACTTGGAATAACGGTTATAATGGCTCAAATAGGGTGTTTTATTCCTGCGAAAGAGGGAAGTTTACCAGTATTTGATAAGATATTTACAAGAATTGGTGCTAGTGATGACTTGGTAAGTGGGGAATCTACTTTTATGGTAGAAATGAAAGAAGCTTCTAATGCGATAGCTAATGCTACTAAAAATAGTTTAATCTTATTTGATGAATTAGGAAGAGGAACTGCTACATTTGATGGTATGAGCCTAGCAGAAGCAATACTAGAATATATTCATAATAAGATTGGCTGTAAGACTTTATTTTCTACTCATTATCATGAATTAACTGATTTAGATAGAACACTAAAACACTTAAAGAATAAACATGTAGCAGCCAGTGAAGAGGATGGTAAAATTACTTTCTTACATAAAGTAAAAGATGGTAGTGTTGATAAAAGTTATGGTATTAATGTAGCAACACTTGCAGGTCTTCCTAAAGAAGTAATCGATAGAGCAGAAGATATACTTAAAGTATATGAAAATAAAGAAAAGAAACGAGATGTAATTGTTCAAACAACACTTCCGTTAGATTTTGAACCTAAAGAAAGTGAAGTAGAAAAAGAACTTAAAAATATTAATGTATTAGAATTAACTCCAATGGATGCCATTAATATATTATATAAATTAAAAGATAAAATAGGTAAGTAATTATTTTATCTTTTTTTATTGAACAAGTTATTAATTTATGGTATTATCTTGAATTTGACAGTTTTAAAGGTAAAAAAACTCCTTAAGGCTTATTTTATAAAGCTTTTCGGAGTTTTTA
>CALVPR010000017.1 GCA_944351765.1 uncultured Bacilli bacterium | reverse complement strand
TGGTGTCCCCTTAGGGATTCGAACCCTAGACCCACTGATTAAGAGTCAGTTGCTCTACCAACTGAGCTAAGGAGACATAAAAATAATAAATAAATAGTTAAATCACTAACTACCTATTTATTATAACATATATTTGTTTTTTGTAAATACATATTTAAAATTTTTTAATAAAATTGTCTAGTTAAAACTTTAGTTTTAGCTCTATCTCTATCTGCTATTTGAAATTCAATATTTTCTAATTCTTTAATTATTTGTGAAGAAAACTTTTTATTTTCACGAAGTTTATTCATATAAATTAAAACATTTTCATACGGTGCAATTTCTTTATATACACATAACTTTCTTAAAACTTCATCAACACTATCTGTATCATTTATCATTAATCTTTCGCTATTTTTTTCATATAGAAATTCTTTGGTTCCAAACGATAACTCATTATCAGGATATAAAATTCCCATAACCTTTTTATTACCAACTTCACTTATTCTTTGGAAATCAATAATTTTTAAATTTTCTAAACATACCTCATATTTATTTTTATCAGGATCCCATGTTGTTGTTACAAATTTATTCCTTTCATTTTTTGAAAAATAAGGAACTCTAATTACTCTATTACAGAAAATATATGCATTCAAAGTTGTCTTACACATATAATATCTATTATTAATCATGAAAACTAGACTAACTAATTGAGGATAATCAGTTCCTTTCTCATTTTTCATATATTTTGTAATACCTACTAACTTCATAATACTGCCTCCATTTATTTTATGAAATCATTATATCACATTATTGGCAATCTTTAAATATAATATCTTTAATGTAAACATTTTTAGGATCTGCACATAAAACTACACACACTATCTTACACTTTTCACATCTGTTTACAGAAATTAAATATGTTCCTAAATTCGTTACCTTAAAAACATAATTACCACACTTATTAGTCAATACTTTGTCAATAAAAACTCCATCTTTATATAAAGATACTGATGCTCCATTGATACCTTTTATACAACATTCTTTTCTATCATAATACATACATGTACCACATAAAACATATTCTCCATCTATAATAATCACCCCTTTTTTATTATTATATTTGAAACAATATATCTTATATAATTACTATAACTATATATTATTTTTAGTTTTTATAAATTTAACAAATTTGTCTATTTCGTTTATACCTACTTCTATTTCTTTAGAATTATTCATATCTTTTATTTTAATTATACCAGTATTTATTTCATTTTCTCCAATTACAGTTACAAATGGTATATTATTTTTGTTTGCCCATTCAAAAGCTTTTTTTACTTTTTTATTATTCATCTCAACAATTACTTTTATATTATTATCTCTTAAATTTTTAGCAAGTAATAACGATTCATACTTAGTATCCATCGGAATTATATATACATCATACATACTATTATTACTTTTATCTAACGATATAATTTCATAAATCGGCACTAAACCAAATGTCATACCTACTGCAGGATATGTATTACCATCATTAATAAAATTAGTAATTATTTTATCGTAACGACCACCTGCTCCAATACTAGAAGTAATTCTTTTTTGTTTATCAAATACTTCCCAAATTGTGCCAGTATATATTTCAAGTCCCCTCGCTAAATATGGAGTAAATATACACTCATTTAGATTAAATTTATTTATATATGATTGTAATTCTTCTATTTCTTTAATTCCTTCTTTTAAAATTTCATTATTACTATTTTTAAAATTATTTATAAGAGCATTAACTTCTAACTTAAAATAATCAAATAATTTATTTAATTTATTATTACTTATATTTAACTCTTCTATTTCTTTTTTTACTCCATCTTCCCCTATTTTAGCTAGTTTATCTACTGATAATATAACTCTTCCAATATATTCTTCTTCAATACCACATTCCATGATTAATCCCGATAAAAATTTACGATTATTCCATTCAATCTCTATATCTATTCCTAAATCTTTATAACATTTACTAGCCATTAATAACATTTCTATTTCCGGATATGTTCCACTTATACCACACAAATCAACATCACATTGATAAAATTCTCTATTTCTTCCTAATTTTACTGGTCCATCTCTAAATACTTTACCTATTTCATATCTTCTAAAAGGCAAAGTAATTTCTTTATTAACATTAGCAGCAATTACTTTAGAAAAAGGAACTGTTAAATCATATCTAAGTCCTATTTCTCTATTACCTTGATCTTTTAAAGTATATACTTCTTTTAAAATTTCTGCTCCTCCAGCATATTTTGATGCAAGCAAATCATAATTACATAAAATAGATGTTTCTAATGGCAAATAGCCATAACATTCAAAATTATTTTTAAGTTTACTTATTATTTCATTTTTTATTATTTGTTCATTAGGCAAACTATCAAAAGTACCTTTAATATTTTTTAATATACTATTATCCATAATATCCTCCATGACATAATTATAACATAAAAATAATAGATTATTTGAATAAATCTATTATTTGATCTAATTTAGTTACTGTTCTATATTTACTTTTTTTATTTCCATCAGAAAACTTTACTGATATACCACCTTTATCATGCCATAAATCTAGGTTCCCTAGGAAATCATCAACTAATATAGCATCTTTAGGATTAACCATATCAGCTTTATTTATTTGTTTAGGTACTAGTATTACTTCTAATTCAGGAATTTTCGATTTTAAATATTCTATTTTACCTAATCCCTCATTATATGAAATAATATGCGTAAGTACTTTTACATCAAATAAATTACTATTCATTATTTTTCTTATACAATTAATACTATCATTTATTTCTGGAGTTTGCTTTATTAAATGATTCCAATCCAAATTATAGTAAAATTCTTTTACTTCTTCAGGAGTCCCTAACCCCAATTTTTCAATCATTTCATATGTTACTTTTATTGTGTCTAAAATAACCCCATCAAAATCTATATACAACTTCTTCATACTTCTTACTCTAAACCACTTACTATTTCTTCTTCAGTTTCATAATATCTAACTATTTCATTATTTACTATTTTGATTAAAGTATTATCTACTACTTTAAGTTCCTCTAATGTTTGTGCAGATTTATTACCAGAACCTTCAGTAACATAATTCTGATTTAAAGCATCTTTAGTATTTACTCTATATATTTTTGCATCTTTTAATTTACTAGTTAATGTTGATTCAATTGTACTATTCATATTTTCAAAATCATAAAAATATACATAATACTCTCCATCTTTTTGATTAAATATAGAACTAGCTAATATTTTATTATTAACAGAATCATTTATTTCGTTATCCTTACTTCCAAACAAATCAAATTCTTTAGTAACAAAGACTCCTACTACTATATATAACACTACAAACATAATTAATAATATGATAGTAATTTTAGCAAATTTATATATTTGATTATCATTATCTATATTCATATCATATAATTCATTTTTTAAATTCTTTCCTTCTTTTTTTGCTTGTTTTCTTCTTAATTCTCTTCCCATATATATACACCTCATAGTAATTATAACAAATATTAAAGTTACAGTAAAGAAAAAAATAATATTTAAGTATAAGTATATTTATTTGCTTCGAATGCTTTTATTTATCATTTTTTAACATATTAAAAAGCAATGTTTTAATATCTAATTAAATACATTGCTTTTTATATTTATTATTTAGATACCGGAAGAACACTAATACTTCTTGCTACTTCTAATAATTCATCAGTAGACATTTTTTCACTTACTACAAAATATTCTACGCCATTACTAAACCAATTTACAGAATTATCATTAACTATTCCTACTGTATCTGATAAATGTGTAAGTTCTCCAAAAGTTGGTATAATAACATGTTCTTCTTCATAAGATACTGTCTCTTCTATTAAAGTAAATGGACTATCTCCTCCAAAAGTTAATATAAGTCTTTGGCCATCATCTGTATTTATCTTTTCTTGTCCTTCTAAAAATGTATTAGTAGGCAAATACATTGGATATATTATATCATCAATTGTAGCACTACTCTCTGTTTTTTCACTTTCATTCGTATTAGTATTTTCATTGGTATTTTCATTTCCGTTTGTATTTTTATTTTCATTTGTACCAGTATTTTCATTATTATTCGTGTTCTCATTAGTATTAGTATTATCATTAGTATTTTCTTCTCTTGTATCTTCTTTAATCAATTCACTTAATTTAAAGTAACTATCATCAAATTCTGATTTCAAATCTATTTTATTGAATACCATTTTTATTTGAACATTATCACTATCATCTAATACATTTACTTCTTTAACATCATAATTTTTATCTAACATAATTTTTTGTTTAACCAATTTTTTGTTATTTGGATAATTAACTACTGAAGTAAGTGTATAGCCATCTTTAGTTTCCTCTACTTTCTTATTTTCATCATTATTTAAGTCTTCTACTAAAGAACCTAACAAATATACTTGAGAATTGTTATGTGGCCAATCACTTTGGAATTTAAAACTTTTATTTAAAGATGGTGTTACAACATAAACTCCATCACTATTTCTAAGTATCACTTGTTTATGATTATTAGAAATATTAGTAAGTTCTACTCTATAATTATTATCTTTTTGATATGATACTTTAACATCATAAGTATAAGTATCTTCATTATTAATTATATCCATAGAACCTTCAACATAATAACTACTTGCTTTTTCTATTTTTTTAGAAAATTCTTCACTAGCATCTTTCTTTCTAATACTGCATCCTGTTATTAATAAAGAACCTAATATTAGAAATAAAAATATTTTTTTCATAATTCACCTCTCGTCTTTCAATTAAATTATACTCATATAAAATAGAGTTATGATGAATTATGTATATTTTTTTACTGATTATAAACAATTAAATTATGTTGACTTCTTGTACATGCTACGTAGAATAAATATTTTTCATCTTTAGTATATTTATTATCTTTACTTGTATATACAATTACGGAATCAAACTCTAATCCTTTTGCTATATATGAAGGAACTATTACTAATTTTCTAGAAAATTTATCACTACCATTATCTATTTTTACAATATCTATTTTATCTTTTAAATAATCATATATTTTATCACATTCTGTATTATCTTTAGTTATTATAGCCACTGATTTAGATATTTTAATTAAATCATTTAAATCATTTAATATGTCATTATACTCTTCACTATTTCTTATAACTACGTCTCTTGCATTATTATTTCTAATAGCACTTACATGTTCTAGTCCTAAAATATTATTTGTATATTCAATTATTTTACTAGTAGATCTATATGTTTTATTTAATTCTAAATATTTACTACTATCAAATATATCTTTTAATACTTCTAAAGAATCATATTTATAATATGGATTTATTGTTTGGTTAACATCCCCTAAAATTGTATAATTAGCAGTTTTAAAAGTATTTTTTATAATTAAATACTGTAGTTTTGTATAATCTTGGACTTCATCTATTACTACTTGTTTAATATAGTGATTAGTATCAAATCCTTCAAGAATACTCTTTATATATAGAAATAAACAAGCATCTTCATAGTTTATACTTTTCCCATTATCAATATAACTATGATATTTACTATAATTAGATACATAAAAATCTTTATATATCCTTTTATAATCTTTAGATATATTAATTATTTTATATAATTCTTTTTCAATACTTTTACTTTTAGTAGTTCTCCCATCATAATTCATTTCACTAATTTTAATAGACATTTGTTTTATTCTTTCGAATATTGGAAATCTTGAATATCTATTTTTTAGCATATTATCAAGTTCTTCTTTCGTATAAAATACATATCTATCAAATATTAAATTACCTGTAAATGTAATATTTTTTATTAAATCATTTAAATAGTTATTGATATCTTCTATAATTTCATCTGATTGTTTGTATTTAATTACATCTTTATCTATAACATTACCTTTATAATATCTTTCTATGAAAGATGTAAAATCTTCAATAACCTTATATTCTCTTATTTTATCTTTTAAAAAACTTGTAAAAGTAATTGAATAAGTATTATCTTCTCCTAGTTCTGGTAAGACATTAGATATATATTCTGTAAATATGTTATTAGGAGAAAATATAAGGATATTTTTAGAGTTTAAATTAGCAATTCGATATAATAAGAAAGCAATTCGATGAAGGGCTACTGAAGTTTTACCACTTCCGGCGATACCTTGAACAATTAAGTTCTTATCATCTGTATTTCTAATAATTGCATTTTGTTCTTTTTGAATTGTATTAACGATATTTTTCATTTTATCTGATGATTCAGTAGCAAGTACTTGTTGTAATAATTCATCTGATATATTAATACTATTATCAAAAATATTTAATAACTTACCATCTTCAATTATATATTGTCTTTTCCTAGAAAGATTTCCTTCAATAAATCCATCTGGCGCTAAATATTTAGCTTCTCCTACTTCATAATCATAATATAAATTACATACAGGACTTCTCCAATCATGAACTAAATAATTTAAATTGTCTTCTACATGAGTAATTCCCATGTAAATAAGTTCATCATTAAATATAATTGATGCAAAATATGGTTTATTCTGTGAGCGATATAGTTTTTGTAAATATAATCCTTTGTTTAACATTATTGTTACTTGTAGGTCAGACTCTACCATCATATTCTTCATTTCTCCAGGATCCATACTTGCTTTAGAATCCCACATAAATTTTTTAAATTCTAAAATTTTTTCATCATCATCATATAGTTCTTGACCTAATTCTGATATTTTCTTTCTAATTAAGTTAATTGTATCATCAAGATATTTTGTTTCTTTTTGCATTTCACTTTCACTTATTTTCATAAATCCTCCTTTATACAACGCAAAAAACTACAATATTTCATGTAGTAAAAATTGTATGTTTAATATCTTAACTTTGCAAATGTCTTTTTCATTATATATTAAAATTAATTATTAAGTCAATATATTTTTATTAAATATGTATATTATTACATTTTTTGGAAACTATATAATTAGAAAAAGGAGGAAATTTATGAATATGTTACTTAAAACTACATTAGTTCTTTGTATAATTGGTGGTATTAACTGGGGACTAGTAGGAATATTTGATTTTAACTTAGTAGAATATTTATTTGGAGCAGGTAGTGCACTTACTAGAATAGTATATATTTTAGTAGCTATATCAGCTCTTGTTGATTTATATATTCTAACTAAAGATTTAGATAGATAAAAGAGTAATTCATTAAATTGAACTACTCTTTTATTTCAACGTAATCTCCAGAATCTAAATATATTATACCTAATTTACCTTCTAATTGATCTTTTATACTATTATACTTATTTAATTTAGTTATTTTAGTTAAAGTAATATAAACATAGTTACCATCATTCATAGTTAAAAGAAATCTTTCATTATCTACATCATTGGGAGTATACTCTATTTCTGATATTTTAGTTAATATATCATTTTCTACCTTTGAAAAATAATTTATGAAATCATCATATACACTACTTACATTATTTAAAAGTATTGGTAAATGCAATTTATATATATTATTTATCTTCTTTCCACTTTCTAATATTATTTCATCATTATATAAACATAATGGTTTATATTCTTCTATCTCAATATATACTTTACTTCCTAACTTTTTAGTCACTTTTACATCTTTTATATAATTATTTTTTAATATATTATTTTTTATTTCTCTACTTGTTGTAAGCAAAAATGATGGATAATCTTCTAAATTAGCATTTGCAATTATTTCTTTATCAGGCACTATACTATTATTTATTATATATATATTTTTAATCTTTATATGTAATAAATAACTAATACCAAAATATAGAATAATTAATATTAACAATAATATTAAAATATTTTTAATTTTTAATTTTCTTTTTTTTACTTTAACCCTTATTTTCTTTTTATTAGGCATAACATCACCCTAACTATATTATTTCTTGTTCTAAAATTAATTCAACCTTATATTTATCGTATACTTTTTCTTTAATCAAATTAATTAATTTAATAATATCTTCCCCTTTTGCACCACCTTTATTAATTATAAAATTAGCATGTTTCTGTGATACTTCTGCACCATTTATATTAGTTCCTTTTAACCCACATTTTTCAATCAATTCTCCCGCGAATAATCCTTCAGGATTTCTAAATACACTACCTGCACTTGGATATTCTAATGGTTGTGATTCTATTCTTTTAGTTTGTCTTTTAGCCATTAGTTCATATATCTCTTCAGGATTTCCTTTTTCAAGTTTTAATGTTGCTTCTAAACAAATGTAATCTCTATGATGTTTCAAGAATGAATCACGATACTTAAATTCTAATTCTTTATTAGTCATAGTGATTACTTCCAATTTATCATTAAGGACTTTAGCACTTACTAAAACATCTCCAATTGAACTATTATATGCTCCCGCATTCATTGCAACAGAACTTCCCATATATCCTGGAAGAGCACACATAAATTCAAGTCCAGTAAGTCCTAATTTAGCACAATCTAGTGACAATTTTATTAAAGACACTCCAGACTCTACAATAACAGTAGTGCCTTCTACTTTGTAATTATTTAATTTATCTAACTTGATAAATATTAAATCATAATATTCTTTAGATAATATTACATTAGAACCATTTCCTAGAAATTTATAATTAATATTATTTTCTTTTAAATATTTAATTATTGTTACTAATTCTTCTATACTACTTGGAAATACCATCCCTAATGCTTTTGAATCTATATGGTAAGTATTATAATCTCTAAGATTAACTTCACTTATAAATTCAATATTATTTTCTTTAAAAAAATCTTTTATCATCTAATATCAAATCCTTTAACAGTTCATAAATTTTACCTGAACTATCTTTTACACTTAATTTACCCACATTATTCTTAAGTGTTTCATAATTTTTCTCATTCTTTAAAACTCTATCTATTTGCTTAAATAAAACTTCCTTGGTCAAATCCTTTTCTTCAATTATTAAAGCTGCTTTTCTATTTACTAAATCCATAGCATTTTTATATTGATGATTATTAGTTACATATGGACTAGGTATAAATATTGTAGGAATACCTACAGCAGTTATTTCACTTATTGTAGAAGCTCCCGCTCTTGATATCATTACATCAACTGATTTCATAAGTCCTGGCAAATTTTCTACATATGACACTAATTTTACATTACTTGGTAATACTAATTTTTTATTTTGTTCAAGATAATTTTTACCTACTACAAATAATACTTGATAATCTTTATTTCGAAAGCTATCAATAAAACTCATTATTTTTTCATTAATTGTTTTACTCCCCAAAGATCCCATAACTATTAATACTGTTTTTTTATCTTTAGATAATCCATAATCTTCAATATTTACTTTTTTTGCATTAATAGCTTTATCACTACAAGGATTACCTGTTAAATATACTTTTTCTTTAGGGAAACTATTTTTAGCTGATTCAAAACATACTCCAATTCTATCCGCATATCTACTCAAATATTTATTAGCAAGACCTACTACAGAATTTTGTTCATGAATAAATGTTTTCTTCTTTAACTTTTTAGCAGCCCAAATAACTGGTCCTGTTACATAACCACCAGTTCCTATTACTACATCAGGTTTAAATTTTTCAATAATCTTTAAACATTCTTTCCTAGCTTTTAAATAACTTGTAATTGTTTTAATATTATCAAGTGTTAATTTTCTTTTAAATCCACTTACTTCTATTCCTTTATATTTAATTCCATAAGTTGGCACAATATCTTTTTCCATTCTATTTTTTGTACCTATATATAAAAACTCACTATCCGGTTCTTCTTCTTTTATTTTATTTATAATGGCTAAAGCAGGATATATATGTCCTCCAGTTCCTCCAGCACTAACTATTACTCTCACTTTTTCACCTCTTTATGTCTATATATAATTATAACAAATAATTCTTCTTTTGTAATTATATTCTAACAAAAAAGAACGACTTTTTACACCATATTTCTTTTAATTAGGTATTCTACTATATTTTATACTAATTACTAAAATTTGTTAATTATTATAAACAGTAAAATCACATATCCTATTACTAATATTATAATTATTATGTATATAATTTAAAATTTTCTTATTAGTTTGTGACTTTATTTCTTCTTCTTTTAAATTATTTTGTTTTAGCAAAAAGATACAATTATTATGGCTACACATTTTTTCAATTTCTAAAACAACAATATCTTCTCCATTTTTTCCTAAATTTCCATTATTAATTAGATCATATTTATTAATAGGAATACCTAATTCTAATTTTATTATATACGCTAAATCATCTAATATAAAAACTCTACTATCTAAGTTTAAATAATAGTTACTAATACTTTTAATACAATGTTCTGATGATTTATTAAAAATACGATATTTAAATTTATTAGTAGAATTAGGGAAAGATACTTGTCCTATTAAAATAGATATAATATTGATAGTAAAAATTACCGTTATAAATCCTAAAAACACTATTTGAGTATATTTTTTTATAAATTTAAAATTAGATAGTATACTATTACATACTGGTATAAAGCCAATTGCTACGTGATGAAAATTAAATATAGGGAAAGCAATTATTTGAAAAAATAGTATATATAAATACTCTATTTTATGATTATTTATATACATGTATATTGAATATATGATTGATATTACAGTTAAAATACAAATAGGGTTTAAAAGAAAATTATCTATAAAAAATCCATTTAAACCTAAAAATGAATAATTAATAAAATCATATAAGGTATTAGTAGTTATTAAATAAATTAATAATATTATATTAGGAATAAAGAAACCTACAATTCTTTTAAATATTTTATCTTTATTCTTTATAAATAAAGAAGGGATACATAAAGCAAAGCCTATATTTTGTTTAGTTAAAAATGTTAAGCTTAAAGTTATACCTATATAGTAATCATTATTATTATTTTTTTCTAAATTAATTAATATGTATAATAAAAGTAATATAAACAAATCATAATTGGGATCAGAAACCATTAATAACATTATATAAGAAATATAATAACTTCTTTTATTTTGTTTTTTTAAATAATTAAAAATAGTTGTACATATCAATGCGTTAAAAAGATGAAATATTATGATATTTTTTCCTAATAATATTAAAAATAAACTACCTATGAAAGGATATAAAGGAGTTAATACCATATTAAAGTCTCTGTATGGCATTAATCCATTTGCAATATTATAAGAAAATCCATAATTCCATATTTCGTCATATGTTACTTTATTTAAGATAGTAAATAAAAAAGTTAAGATAAATATAATTATTAACTCTATATAGTTATTTTTATTTTTTTTCATATGTACCTCACAAAAAAGAAACAGATAACTATTTCTTTTCGTTAAACATTTCGCTTAATACAACTCCCGCATTTGCAATATTTTGAAGTTCTGACGGAATAATAATTTTTGTTGATTGACCATTTGCAACTTTTTCTAGTGTTTCAAAACTTTTAATTGCAAGTACTGATTTATCAGCTTTAGCATCTTTTAATAATTTAATTCCTTCTGCTTCTGCTTGTTTAATTTTAAGAAGTGCTTCTGCTTCACCTTCAGCAATCTTTATTTGTGCTTCTTTTTTAGCTTCTGCTCTTAAAATAGCACTTTCTTTTTCACCTTCTGCAATTAAGATAGATGATTTTTTTTCACCTTCTGCTTGAAGAATTTTCTCTCTTCTTTCACGTTCTGCACGCATTTGTTTCTCCATTGCTTCTTGAATATCTCTTGGAGGTATAATGTTTTTAACTTCTACTCTATTTATCTTAATTCCCCATGGATCTGTTGCTTCATCTAATATAGAACGCATTTTCGAATTAATAATATCTCTTGAAGTTAATGTTTGGTCTAGTTCTAACTCTCCAATTAAGTTTCTAAGTGTTGTAGCAGTTAAATTTTCAATTGCATTAACTGGGTTTTCTACTCCATAAGTATATAGTTTTGCATCTGTAATTTGATAATATACTACTGTATCTATTTGCATAGTTACGTTATCTTTAGTAATTACAGGTTGTGGAGCAAAATCTTTAACTATTTCTTTTAAACTAACCTTATTAGCAATTCTATCTATATATGGTAATTTAAAATGTAGACCATTACTCCACGTTTGATGATAAGACCCAATTCTTTCTATTACATAACTTTTTGCTTGTGGTACTATTGTTATACAAGGTATTGCAAAAATAGCCACTAAAATAAGTAAAATTATTAAAATATCCATATTAATCTTTCCACTCCTCTACTTTTAATTTTACACTATTTATTGAAAGTACTTTAATAGTACTACCAACCTTTATTTCTTTATCACTATAAGCAGACCATAATTTACCATCTACTTTAACTTCCCCAATTCCATTCTTTTCAATTGTTTCAGTTACTTTTCCTTTCATACCAATAATTCTATCAATATTAGTCTTTTCGTTATGTTTAACTTTCTTAATAAAAGGTTTAGTTAATAACATAAATAATATTCCTAATATTACAAAACTTGCAAACTGAATAATAACACTATCAGTAATAAAAGATAATAACATTGCAATTATACCACTTATTATAAACCATATTGTTACTAAATCAACAGTTATCGCCTCTATAAAGCCTAAAATAATTACTATAATTAACCACATATAAAACATATATACATCACCTACTAAAATTATACTAAAGTTAAATAAAATATACAACTAAATTATAACAAAATTAATATTAAATACACTTTACAATAAAAACACAAACAATTGTATTTAAAAAGGCAAAAATATAAATTTTTTTCATAAAAAAGAAGTAAAATGAGATTTTTTTTATCAATAATATATATAGGGGTAAAACTTTGAGAAAGGAGGTAAATAATTGGTTGATGAGCAATTTAAAATAATGAAATTATGTTATGATGTAGCATTTAAGTCAATATTTATAAATTGTCCAAGCGTACTTTACCAAATGATACATGATATAACAGGTATAAGTATAGAAGAATTAAATAAGAATGCACTTATCTTTAATAGTGAATTAGAAATTAAACATGTAAAAAGTAAAAGAATGTTAAGTGATTTAATAATACTCTGTAATAATAAAATTATAAATATTGAAATAAATAAAAGTTATCAATCATGGACATATAATCGAAATATTAGTTATTTATGTAATATATATTCTTCGTTATTAAGAAAAACTAATAGTTATAAAAAATTTACTCGTTATGAATTATATCAAATAAACTTTAACATAGGCAAAAATACCCCTTGTACTTATAATAAAGATATGATCATTGATACAAAAACGAGCAAAATAGCAACAAATTTTTTAAGAATATATAATATAAATATTGATAAATGTTATAAAGTTTTATACAATGAAGAAAAGAAAAAGAGACTATCTAAAATAGTAGCATGGGGAGCATTATTTAATGCAAGTACTATTTATGAAGTAAAAGAAATAATTAAGAAAGGAGAGATACTTATGTTTGATAGTCAAGAAGAATTAATTAAAGAAATTAAAAAGAAAAATGGAATGTTCACTTTGGAAAACTTGTGGGATTATGAAGCTGAAGAAATACGAATTCAAAATACTTTGAAAGAAGAAGCTTATGAAAAAGGAATGAAAAAAGGAATTAAAGATGGTAAAAAACAAGGAATTATGCAAGGAATCGAACAAGGAATTGAACAAGGAATTGAACAAGGAATTGAACAAGAGCGAAAGAAAACAATTTTAAATATGATTAAAAATAATTTTTCTTATGACGATATTTCTAAAATAACAGGAATTGATAAGGTTAAAATTAAAGATTTTATTTTATGAGAAAAATAATACGTAAAAAACTTTTGGAACTATTTCCCCAAAAGTTTTTTTATTATTCAACGCTTTTTAATGATTCTATCATATCTATTTTCTTTAAAATAAAATATGTCATTATTTCTACTACTATAGTAAATATTATCATTATTATAAAAGTAATTATATAACTAAGTAAATGAATATCTTTTATAAATAATAATTCTTCTGTTTCTGCAATAGTAAGAACAAATAAGTTTAAAGTAACTCCTAAAAATAATCCGAGCCCTATTCCTATAATTGTAAGTATTATCGTTTCCCTATACACATAAGTAGACACTTCATTATCATGAAATCCCAATACTTTTAAAGTAGCGATTTCCCTTGTTCTTTCATTTATGTTAATAGTAGTCAAATTATATAAAACAATAATTGCAAGTAAACTAGATGATACAATTATTAAATATACTATATTATTCATACCATCAATTATATCTTCAAGAATAATAATATTATCTTTAGTATATTGAATACTACTAAAATAATTACTATTTATTAATTCTTCTGATAATTTATCATAATCATTATCACCTACATTAGTAATAATTGTATTATAAGTAATATCTCCAAATGCTTTAGTATAATAATTTGCATTCATATAAATATAACTATTTACATAATTCTCACATATACCTTCTACTTTTAATATAAATAATTCATTATCACTATTTCTAATTTGAATAGTATTACCTACTTTAACATTTAAAAGTTCTGCCATCTTTTCCGTAATAATAACACCATTATCAGACAATTCTAATTTATTACCATCTAAATCATTTATTTTTATATAAGTGTCTAATAAAGAGGTATCTTTAAACGCAAGAACATAAGTATCTATTTTTTTATCATCAGCACTAAAAGTATAATTTTCCATATGTGTATATAATAAATTACTTATACCTTTACTTTCTAACAAATTATTTATATCTTCATTAGTAGTACTCTGTTCATCTTTTAATATTAACATAGAATCATATACATGAATTTTATTATATTGAATATCTATTAAAGAACTAACACTATCTCTTATTCCAAAACCAGTAAGTAAAAGTGCTGTACACCCTGATATCCCAAGAATAGTCATTATGATTCTTTTCTTATATCTAAATAAATTTCTAATAGTTACTTTCCAAGTAAAAGACAATCTATTCCATACTATTTTAACTCTTTCAAGTAATACTTTTTTACCATTTTTAGGAGCTTCTGGTCTAAGCAATGTAGCAGGCATATATTTAAAGTTTTTGTTAATAGTAATTAAAGTTACTGATATCATAAGAATAAGTGTAATTACAATAATTGACACACATGGAATTACTTCAGCATATGTAATTAATTTAGGTATTATAAAATTAGCTTTATAAACATTATATAAAATATGTGGTACATAAGCATATCCTATAGAAAGCCCTATAATAAGTCCTAAAGAAGTAGCAATTAATACATAAAATAAATAACTACTAAATATTTTTATCTTGCTTATACCTAAAGATACATAAAGACCTATCTCACTTCTTTCTTCTTCAATCATTCTTGTCATAGTATTTAAACTCATTAAAAATACTACTAACATAAAGAATATAGGAAATACTGCTGCAATTGAATCTATTTTAGTGGCACTTTCATAAAAATTAGTATAACCACTATTATCTTCTCTTGATAATAAATACCAATTAGGTTTCTCTATTTCATCAAGTTCTTTACGGGCATCTTCTATTTCTTTTTCCGCTTTTTCTATTTCACTTATATATTTTTCATAATTTTCTTGGTATTCTTTGTATCCTTCATCTAAATGTTCTTCACTATCACTTATTTTTTGATAATTACTTTCTAATTCTTTTAAAGCCTTGTTATATTCACTATTCCATAATTCTTCTTTTTCAGTAAGTAATCTTTCACTATTTTCTAATTCTTTTTTAGTATTTATAAGAAGTTCTAAATTGCTTTTATTCTTATTAAGTTCTTCTAGCATAGCATTATATTTAATATATTCTGGTGTTCCTGGTTCTAAACTACTTAATATATTTTCAATATTAGTTATATTATTATTTATTTCTTCTAACTTACTATCTAGTTCTTCTTCTTTTAATCCATAATTATTTAATGCATTATTATATTCTTCTTTTCCTTGGTTTAACTTTTCTTTAGCACTTGTTAGTTCACTTTCTGTACTCTCTTTAGTTTGTTCTAATTCATTTTTACCTTGTAACCACTCTACTTTAGAGTCTTCAATTAATTTTTTATTATCATCTAACTCTTTTTTAGCATCCTCTAACTTTTTACCATTATCATTTTTTTCTTTTATTAATTTATCTTCTGCTTCATTTATCTTATCAGTAGCTTCTTTTAATATTTCTTCATATCTAATCGTTTCTCTAATAGGTTTTAAATCTTTTAATTTATTTTCTAATTTATTTATATTATCTAGATATTCGGGAAGATATGCCACATAATTGATACTATTTTTATCCCTTAAATATATTTCTGTATAATATTCCATGTCAAAATTATCTTTTGGTATATAAATATAAGTATCTAATTTACCATCCCCAACACTAGATATTCCTTTATTTTTATATGTATATAATGAACTTGTAATAGTACCTACTACTGTAAATTCATTATTATTTGTATAGTCATTATCTTCAAGTTTAATTTTATCCCCAATAGCATATTTACCATCTTCCGCTAGGCATTCATTTTTACTATTAGGCATTCTTCCTGTTATAAGATTTACTTTATTTACCTCTTCTTCAATCGCATGAATTCTCGTTACATTACCATCTACTAAAATATCAAATGAATAAGTAGGTACTACAATTAAATCACGAGATAATTCTTCAATTGATAAAACATCATCATCTGTAAGCCCCATTGTACTTACTATTTTATAATCCATTAAAAGAGTATCATCATAATATTTATCCATAGTTTTTATCATATCACTAGATGCTTCTCTTATCCCCGAGAAAAAAGCACTTCCTAAAGCTACTATTAATATCAGTGATATGAATCTACCTAAAGATTTTTTTATTTTTTTAAAACTATTTTTATATATTAACATTACCAGTCTATCTCCTCAACTAGTTTTGGATTTTTATTAATGACAATATCTTCTACTTTACCGTTTTTAATTTTAATTACTTTATCAGCCATTTCTGATATTATGGCATTATGAGTTATTATAATAGTAGTCATCCCAGAATTATGACAAGTATTTTGAAGAACTGATAATACTTTTTTACCAGTTTTAGAATCAAGGGCACCAGTTGGCTCATCACAAAGAAGTAACTTAGGATTTTTAGCAAGAGCTCTTGCTATACTTACTCTTTGTTGTTCTCCACCAGAAAGTTGGGCAGGAAAATGGTTAATTCTGTCTATTAGTCCTACACTTTTTAATGTTTCTTTACTATCTTTCGGATTTTTACATATTTGACTAGCAAGTGAAACATTTTCAAGAGCAGTAAGATTACCTACCAAATTATAAAATTGAAAGACAAAACCTATATCATATCTACGATAATTAGTAAGCTCTCTCTTTTTATACTTGGAAATATCTACTCCATCAATAACTATCTTACCTTTATCTGCTGTATCCATTCCTCCTAGTATATTTAATACTGTTGTTTTACCTGCTCCGGAAGGTCCTAATATTACAACTAATTCTCCTTTTTCTATATCAAACGAAATATTTTCTATTGCCTTAATAGTAACTTCTCCCATTGTATATGATTTACAAATATTTTTAACTTCTATATATGCCACATTATCACCATTCTTTCACTTAAATTATAACTTATTTTAAGAATTAAAACAACACAAAAAGAAAAAAAGAACAACTTGTTCTTATTTATTAACAATAACATTAATAATATCATCTATTTTAATACCTGATATTAATATAAGAATTGCTGCCATACTTAAAAATGGACCAAAAGGAATCATATTATCTCTTCTTGAAAATAAGATAAATAATGCAATCGGAAAAGCAATAAACGTTGCTACAAAGATAGTTACTATCGATAAAGGTAATCCTATTACTAATCCAAAGAAAAACATTAATTTGATGTCCCCGCCTCCAAGAGATTCTTTTTTAAACATAAAGTCTCCCAAAAGTTTTAACGCATACATAGCACCAAATGCTAATGCTGCATCAAGTACATGATAAACTGTGCCATCTACTCCATATAATATTAAATAAAAGATAATTGTAATAACACTACCAAACACTAATACTTCATCTAATATTATCATATATTCTATATCACTAATAATTACTATTATTAAAATCGATACAAATATAATGCTTATAATTAAATCAGCACTAAAACCATATTCATGATAGCATACTGCATACAATATTCCCGTAACTATTTCTATTATTAAATAACTAAGCGGTAATTTTTCTTTACATTTACGACACTTACCACCTTGAATAATATATGATATTATTGGTATCAATTCATACCATCTTAACTTATGATTACATATATGGCAATGAGAACTAGGAGTAATAATTGATTCATTATTAGAAATTCTAGTAGCTACTACATGAAAGAACGATCCCATTACACTTCCTAGTATAAAAAACAAAACATAAAACATATTAATACCCTTTCTATTATAAGATACCTTCGTACATTGTAAACATTGGAAGTATTACAGAGAATAATATTATACCTACAATTATAGCTAACGAAACAATTAAAATTGGTTCAATTAAACTTTTTAATTGTGTTACTAATACTTTTTGTTCACTACTATAATATTCAGATACAGTTTGCATCATCGGTCCTAATCTTCCCGTATTCTCACCAGTTAAAAGCATTTCATACGCTGTTCCTGGAAAAGCCCAATGGCCTTTAAATGCTAATGATAATTTTTCCCCTGTACTTAAATTAGTAACAGCATTATTAATTATTATTTTATACACTTCATTATTAGTTATCTTTTTTAATATTTCCATACTGTCTGTAATAAATACTTCATGATTAACTAATGAGGCAAATGTAGATGTAAACATTATTAATTCATTATAAATTATTATATTTTTAATTACCGGTAAATGCATCAAAACCCATTGTATTCCATATCTTACTGGAGCAACATTTTTATATAAAACTACTACTGTACCAATTAAAACTATAACAAATATTCCTATAACAATATAATTTAATCTAAAAAAATCACTTATATTTATTATTGCTACAGTAATTGCCGGCAAATCCATACCAGAATCAGAGTACATTTCTACAAAATCAGGAATTATATATATTAATATAAATGCTAAAATACACATTGCAAATATAAATATAATACTTGGATAAGTCATTGCACTAATTATTTGTTTTCTAGTTTCATCAGCATTTTTATAATATACTGCCATATCATCTAAAACTTCAGTAATATCTCCTGTTAGTTCTGATGTTTTTATCATATTAATTAATAATTTAGGAAATACTTCTCCTTGTTTCACTAAAGCATCACTAAAAGATACTCCTGAATTAAGTTCAAAAACAATTCTTTGATATAAATATCTATCATTTCTTTTTTTAGCTTGTCTACTTAATATAGCCATTGCATCAGATAAAGGAATACCGGCTTTAATATAAGTAGATAATTGTGTTAAAAAGAAATTAAGTTCTTTAGATTTCAATTTTTTTCTAGGAGCCAAAGCAGCTAATCCAATTGATGTAGAAACTTTATCTTCTTCAATGCTCAATACTTGATATCCTTGACTTAATAAAAATGAATGTACATCAACTTTAGAATATGCATCAAAAAAGCCTTTTATTTCTTTATTACTATCATCTTTTACAATATATTTATATCTAATTTTTTTATTATTCTTTTGATTATCTTCTTTTGTAAAATCTACAAAAGTAATATCTTTATCTATTTCTTTTTTCTTTTTTTTAGGAGTTATGGGTTTATTTAATAAATTAAGAATTTTATCAAAAAAACGATATACCATTAAGAATGGCCATAATATAATATCTAATATCATATAGTCCTCCCATCTTATTCTATAAATTATTGTAACACAAAATAAAGATTTTTTCACTATTTTTATAATATTTCATATATTATTTTAGAAAGGGTGTTAATTATGTATGGAAATAATTACTTTATGCCTTATGGAATGAATTATGGAATGCCTTTAGGAATGGGATTAAGAAGATCATCAATGGTTCCTAAAACAGGATTATTAGGAAGACTAGGAGGCGTTACTGGAGCAGTTAAAGGTATTAACTGGGGAGGGCTTTTAAATAATGCATCTAGAACACTCGGAGTTATAAACCAAGCAATACCCGTTGTTAAACAGGTAGGACCTATGCTTAATAATATGAAATCAATGATGCGCCTTGCCACTGCATTTAAAAATGAAACTTCTCCCAAAAATAAAAATATAAATAATGATATAGAAAAATCTACTGAAGTAATTAATAATTATAAAACTGAAGAAAAAAAAGAAATAGACAATACTAATGACTACATGCCTAATTTCTTTATAAATTAATACTTTTATACATTCTTATTTTCATATAAGTTTTAAAGCGATGATGATAATGATCTTTAGGAATCAACTTATATAATATCTTTAATTTTTCTAACTCATTTGTATATTTTTCTTTAAATAAATCATCTTTATTATTTAAAAGTACTGGACCAAAATATAATTTCTTTTTACTATAATATTTTCTTCCCTTAGTAAAACATATTACTGTATATATAATATCCGCATCTTTTACTAATTTTTCATCTTTTATATAATAACCTAGTTTAGTTACTTTATATCTTAAAAAATCAATATTATTATTACTTTGAATAATTATATCTTTAACATATTCTAGTTTTTTCATATTTTTATATAAAATACCTACTATAGTATGTGCTCCCATTCCTGATATTACAATAGTATCTATTTCTTCTTTTAGAATATTATCTAGTCCATTACTAATTCTATAATTAATAATATTTTCTAATTTATATTTCTTTATATTAAATATTGCATTATTAAGTGCATTTTCATTAATATCACTAGCTATAATAGTGATATTTTTTCTATTCTTTGCCAAATATATATCAAGAAGTCCATGGTCACAACCAATATCTACAAGTTTAACATTATCATTTATATAACTTGCTACTACTTCTAATCTTTTAGATAACTTAATCATTTAAGAAATCCTTTAATTTCCTACTTCTAGAAGGATGTCTTAATTTTCTTAAAGCTTTTGCTTCTATTTGTCTGATTCTCTCTCTTGTAACACCAAACATTTGCCCTACTTCTTCTAAAGTTTTACAAGATCCATCGTCAAGTCCAAACCTAAGTCTTAATACTTGTTCTTCTCTTTCAGTTAAAGTAAGTAAAACATCTGATATTTCATCTTTTAAAAGTTCATGAATTGTAAATTCTTCTGGAGACATACTTCTTTCATCTTTAACGAAATCTCCTAAATGGGAATCATCTTCTTCACCAATTGGTGTTTCTAAACTAACTGGTTCTTGAGCTATTTTAACTACTTCCCTTATTTTATCTACAGAAAGTCCCATCTTCTTTGCAAGTTCTTCATCTGTTGGTTCTCTATTTAATTCAAGAGTTAATTGTCTTTGACATCTTGATAATTTATTTATTGTTTCAACCATATGAACAGGAACTCTTATTGTTCTTGCTTGGTCTGCTATTGCTCTTGTTATTGCTTGTCTAATCCACCATGTTGCATAAGTAGAAAATTTATATCCTTTATCAGCATCAAATTTTTCTACTGCTTTCATAAGACCAATATTACCTTCTTGAATTAAATCTAAAAATAACATTCCTCTTCCTACATATCTTTTAGCAATAGATACTACTAAACGTAAGTTAGATTCTGCAAGTAAATTTTTAGCTTCTTCATCACCTTCTGCAACTCGTGCTGATAATGCTGTTTCTTCTTCAAGTGACAACAAACTTATTTTACCAATTTCTTTTAAGTACATTCTAACAGGATCATTGATAGTTAATTCTTTAGCAATATTGCTATCTTGTAGTATTAATTCAAGATCTTCTCCTCCATCAGTACTAGTGTCATCATCCATATCATCTTCAGTCACAACTTGAATATTATTTTCAATTAAACTATTATATAAATCATCAAGTGCATCACTATCTAGTTCTAACCCCTTAAGTTCTGTTGCTAATTGTTCATAAGTAATAAAACCAGTTTCTTTACCTTTCTTAATCAATTCTTTTTTTCTTTCATCAAAGCTTTTAATTTCCTCTATCATTATTTCACTCCCTTTACTGCCATTATTTCACTTAATATCTTTGCTTGTTTTAACGGATCAGTTTCTTCTTTTAGGCTTTTTTCAAGTTTACTAATTTTACTCTTTTTAAAATACTTTTTGATTACACTTATATAATCCTCAATTTCTAAATTAGTATACTCATCTTTCATATCCATATTTAATATTTCATACAAAACTTTTAATAATTCTTCTTTAGAAGATATAAAACTAATAAAGTCCGCAACGTCTATTTTACCATATTTATGATAAAAGTCTATAATTTCATTAGATAAATATCTAATTTCCATACTAGGAAAGTAACTTATATTATGTTCTACAAGTGTAAGTACATCAACACTCTTTAACATATAATAAATTAAACTCCGTTCAGCTTTCTCATAAATAGTAATTACTTTTTTATTATTCTTTACGACTTTTACTTCTTTTATATCTTTTTTATTATTATAAGTTTCATATTTCTTTTTTAATATTTCATAATCGATTTTATATTCTGCCTCAAATTTTTTTAAAGTAAGTTCTACCAATATATCATCATTAACTTTAACAAGTTCTTTAATAGAATTATCAATATATTCTGATATATCTTCTAAATTATGAAAATTTTTATTTTTCTTAAGCAAACTCAATTTATAGTCTATTACATTTATAGATGTATCTATTTTATTTAAAAATGCTTCTTTCCCATTTTTAATTATATATTCATCAGGATCTAAATCATCCTCTAATCTAATTATTTTAGGATTTATTTCTATATCTTCTAATACTTTAATTGCAGATATTGTAGCTTCTTCTCCAGCTTTATCTCCATCAAAACATAAAATTACATTATCTGTCATTTTTCGTATAATATTTGCTTGTTCTTTAGTAAATGCTGTTCCCATTGTGGCAACACAATTATTTATTCCTACAGTGGAAGCTCTAATTACATCCATAAATCCTTCCATAATTATAACATAATCGTTTTTCTTTAAATGTTCTCTTGCATTATGATAATTATATAATAAATTTCCTTTTTTAAATATAGAAGTTTCTTTAGTGTTTATATATTTACTATTATCTTTCATATTATATATACGACCAGAAAAAGCTACCACATTACCATTTAAATCATATAAAGGAAACATTATTCTATTTAAAAACAAATCATTTGACATTGTATTAGATAATCCTAATTCAATTAATTTATCTAATTTTATTCCTTTATTAATAAGTAACTCTGTAAGACTACTTTTATTTAAAGAAAGACCTATCCCAAACTTTTTAATGGTTTCCCTATTAAGTCCACGATTTTCTAAATATTCTATTGCTTTTTTACCTAAACTACTATTTAAATTGTTTTGATAAAATTTACTTGCTATTTCATATATCTTATAATCACCACTTTTAGTATCTACTTTTTCGTGAGTTGTTAAATTATAACCTAATTTATTACCTAAAAGTTTTACTGCTTCAATAAAACTTATATGTTCATATTCAGATACAAAGGTAAATACATTCCCAGTTGCACCACATGAAAAACATGTATATATTTGTTTTTCTGGACTAACACTCATGCTAGGAGAATGATCATCATGAAAAGGACATACTCCAAAATAATTTTTTCCTCTTTTAGTAAGAGGTACATAGTTTGATATAATACTTACAATATCACTTTTATTTCTAATTTCATTAATGACATCATTATTAATCACTGTACCACCTCACCACAACTTTTAATTATTCATTAATATCTATATGTAAATTTAATTCTTCTTCAGTAGGTAGAGAATCTAATATGTTTTTTGGTAAAAATTTAGTTATTTCATAAGAGCTAACACCAATAGGTTTATTTATATCTTTTAAAGAATATTCAACTGATATTTTATCTTTTCCTTTACATAATAATAAACCTATAGTAGGATTATCTGACTTATCTTTTATCATATCATCTACTGCTGATAAATAAAAATTTAATTTACCCGTAAATTCTGGTTGAAAAGGAACTGCTTTTAATTCTACTACTATGTAACAGTGAGTTTAGTATGATAAAATAACATATCAATGAAATAATCTTTATCTCCAACTTCTATTTTATATTGATTACCAACAAAACTAAATCCATTACCAAGTTCTAATAAAACATCTCTAATACGTTCTATCATTGCTTCCTCTAATTCTGTTTCTATGTATTTTTCTTTTAATAATGGTAAATTAAATATATATGGATCCTTTTGTAAATCATTTGCTAAATCACTATGTGGTTCTATTAAAGTTTCTTTAAAGTTGTTTTCTTTATTAACTAGAACTTGCCTACTATATAAGTCAAAATCTATTTGATGATCTAATATTACTTTAGACCAATTATTGTTAGCAGCTTCATTCGCATACCAAAATCTTATTTCTTTATTTTTAATTTTATCTATTAATATTACATTATGAGTCCAAGGCAATTTTGCCACTGCCGGTGGCAAAATTGAATAATCTTTATATTCTATATAAAATTTTTTCATTCTATTTAAGTTTCTTGCAGAAAATCCTTTAATATTTGGTAAACTTAGTTTTATTTCTTTTTCCAATTCTTCTATAAATTTATTACCCCATTTTGCATTTTCATAAATTATTTTACCAATTCTAAAATATAAATTAATCAATCTAATGTTAGCATCACTCATAATTAATACTTGTGTATTATCAATTTCAGTTTTAATATTTTTTATTACATCCTTAAATTCTTTTTCTAGCATTATTACCTCCATAACTATTTAATAAACATAGAATCTCCAAATGAAAAGAATCTATATTTTTCTTTAACAGCTTCTTTGTAAGCACTTAATATAATTTCTTTACTTGCTAGTGCACTTACTAACATAATTAATGTTGATTTGGGTAAATGAAAGTTTGTTATTAAGTTATCTACTGCCATAAATTTATACCCAGGATATATAAAAATATCGGTCCATCCATTACATTCAGTAAATTTATTATATTTATTCATAACTGTTTCTAATACTCTTACAGATGTAGTACCAACACTAATTATTTTTCTTCCTTCTTCTTTAGCTTTATTTAAGGTATCTGCTGTTTTTTTATCCATTTCATAATATTCTGAATGCATTTTATGATTTGTTACATCCTCTACTGTTACAGGTCTAAATGTTCCAAGACCAACATGTAATGTTACATAACATATTATAACACCTTTTTTACTAATTTTATCAAGAAGTTCTTTTGTAAAATGAAGTCCTGCTGTAGGGGCTGCTGCACTTCCAATATTTTTTGCATATACGGTTTGATATCTATCTTTATCTTCAAGTTTTTCTTTAATATATGGTGGAAGTGGCATTGTACCTAATTTATCTAGTATTTCATAAAAAATTCCATCATAAATAAATTCAAACTCTCTTATACCTTCTTCTTTTACACTTATACATTTTGCTTTTAAAATTCCTTCTCCAAAAGAAATAATAGTTCCTTCTTTTACTCTTTTACCAGGTCTTACTAAACATGACCAAATATCATCCTTAATATTTTTTAATAATAATACTTCAATATGTGCTAAAGTATCTTCTTTTACTCCAAATAACCTAGCAGGCATTACTTTAGTATCGTTAAGTACTAACACATCACCTTTATTTAAAAAGTTTACTATATCACTAAACACGTGATGAGATATTTCTCCAGTAGTTTTATCTACTACCATAAGTCTAGAACTATCTCTTTTAGAAATTGGTGTTTGTGCAATAAGTTCTTCCGGTAAATAATAATCAAAATCATCTGTTTTCATATAAATCGCCTCATAACTTTGTATATTATACCACAAAAAATAAAGAAAATATAACTTTATATCGTATTTTCTTTATTTTATTATATATT
>CALVPR010000016.1 GCA_944351765.1 uncultured Bacilli bacterium | reverse complement strand
AATAATTCTAGTTACCTAGAACTTTACTATAGTTATACTTATTTATATTATTATTTGTTAACAGGTAAGTAAAATTACCCCCCCCCCCCTAATTTACAAACAGTTAATTTGGTTAAATATATATTCATATTATCTACTCCTCCATTTGTAAATTAGAGAGTTATTTACTCTACTGTTTACATTATTAATATATCATAATTTGTAATAGTTATCAAGTATTTTATAGATAATTATTTTATTATCTCATATATAAGTTTAGGTTCTTCTATTTTATCAATTGATATATCAATAACATTTAAATCAATATTAGATATATCTTTATTTGTATATATTGTGAATAAAACATCTCCAACATTTACATAATCATTTATCTTTTTATGTAAAATAATACCTGCGGTATAATCAATAGTATCTTCTTTATTTTCTCTACCTGCTCCAAGTAACATTGATAATCTTCCTAATTTATATGCATCTATTTTGGTAATATATCCTCCCATATTGGATTTAATATTGTATGCCTTACTTGATTTAGGTAATGCTTCTATATTACCATTTTGATATTTTATAAATTCTAAAAATTTATTATAAGCACTTAAATCATTTAATTTACTTATAACCATATTTTTAGCATTTTCTATACTTATATTTAATCCTAAAGATACCATATAACTAGATAATTCTATTACTAAAGATTTAAGTTCATTATCTTTTTTATTGGTAAGTATATCTATTGCTTCTTCTATTTCTAGTGAATTTCCTATATTATTTCCTAAAGGTATATCCATATTAGTAATTAAACATACTGTTTCAATATTATTTTGTTTTCCTAGATTAACCATTATATTAGATAGTCTTCTAGCATCTTCTATGTTTTTAATTAAAGCTCCACTTCCTACTTTAACATCAAGAACTAACTTACTTGCTCCACTTGCTATTTTTTTACTCATAATGGATGACGCAATTAAAGGAATAGATTCAACTGTTCCTGTCACATCTCTAAGTGCATATATCTTTTTATCGGCAATTACCATATTATCTGTTTGACAAGTAATAGCCATATTAATATTTTTTACTTCGTTTATAAATTCTTCTTCAGTTAAATTTAATTTAATATTAGGAATTGACTCTAATTTATCAATAGTGCCCCCAGTATGTCCAAGTCCCCTTCCACTCATTTTAGCTACTTTTACTCCACAAGATGCTACTATTGGTGCTACCATTAAAGTTGTTTTATCTCCTACTCCTCCGGTTGAATGTTTATCAACAACAATACCTAAACTACTTAAATCTAATTTCTTACCACTATTTAACATTGCATTAGTTAAATAATGAATTTCATTATCATTCATATCATTTATGGTAATAGCCATAAGAAGTGAACTCATTTGATAGTCTTTAATACTACCATCTACATAAGAATTAACAACATATTCTATTTCTTCTTTAGAAAGTGCTTCTTTATTCTTTTTTTTAGTTATTATATCTATTATATTCATATATTATTCCCCTTCTTCTTTATAAATTGATTTAAATAAATCTTTATCGACATCATCTTCTTCTAATTCTTCTAACTTCGGAAGATCATTAATTGAAGATAATCCAAAATAGTCTAAAAAATCATCAGTTGTTTTATATAATATAGGTTTACCTGGTAAATCTGATTTACCACACTCTTTTATTAATCCTTTAGCAAGAAGTCTTCTTACAACATATGATGAATCAATTCCCCTAAGTTCATCAATTCCTACTCTTGTAATAGGCTCATTATAGGCAATTATTGCTAAAGTTTCTAATGCCGAATTAGATAAAACATTATTTTTAGGATTCTCTAATAATTTTTGATAATACTCTTTATGTTCTTCTTTTGTCGTTAATTTAAAAGTATTACCTAAATATTTAATTCTAAGGCCTCTATTTTCTTGTTCATAACTATTTTTTAAATTAAACACTAACTCTTTTGCTTTTTCTTCACTTACATTTAATATATTCATAACTTGTTCTAAAGTAAGTCCTAAATCTCCTTGGACATATAATAATCCTTCAATTATTGCTTCCATACTACACCTTCAATTCTATAAATATTTTACTAAAATTATTTTCTTGTTTAATATCTATCTCATTATCTTTAGTCATTTCTAAAACAGATAAGAAAGTAACCACTATATAATTTTTATTGTATTCTGTAAATAATTCCGTAAACTCTACTTTTTTCTTATTCTTAAGTATATTTCTTATACTACTTTTTCTTTCTTTAACACTATATTCTTTATTAGTTATTTTAGTGTTAAGTGGTCTTTCTAATTTTTTTCTTTCTAAAAACATTGAAAAAGCATTAAGTAAGTCTGTTACCCCAATATTACTATCATTAACAATTTTCTCATCAATATAATTCTTTATATTTTCAGGGGCCTTTATATATATTTCTTTTCTTATTTTTTCTAATTCTTTAAATGAACTAGTTACTTCTTTATATTTTTTATATTCAATTAATTTATTTATAAGTTTCTCTCTACTTACTTCTTCCTCATCTTCTTCTTCATTATCCTTCTTAACAGACGGAAGTAATGACTTAGATTTTATTTCCATAAGTTCTGCGGCCATTACTAAATAAGAAGATGCTACATTAATATTTAACTCTTCCATTTTATTAATATAATCTAAATAATCTTTAGTTATTTTATCAATAGATATGTCATATATATCGATATTATCTTCTTTAATTAAATGAAGAAGTAAGTCTAAAGGTCCTTCAAATTCATTTATTTTTATACTATAATCCATATTATCACTACCCTTGATAATTATAACATGAATCCTTAAGAAATTGATAAAAATAATGAAAAAAAGAAGTATATTCTTTTTTATATACCTATTAGCCTTTATTATTAGTTTTAACCTTTTAAACATCCAATTGGAACAACATATATACCATCTTCTCTTTTTTATTCTTTCATTAACACTTTCTTACCTAAAATTGTATCATTCGGTTATTTGTGATATTTTTATTCGGTTATTTGTAGAAATTCCATTCGGTTATTTATTCCTTAATAATTTTCTTATTATTTTTGCATTTAACTGTTTTTGACATTTAATTATAGTTTCTTCATTACGTTTTATACAATTATTTCTAATTTTTCTTAAAACTTCTACTACTTGTTTTCTTTTTATATCTAATTCACTTTTAGCAACATTAATATTTACTTTGCAATCATCTTCTTTTGTAAGAATATTTTTTTCTTTACCTATACCAAAACATTTCATGCAAAAAACAAAATTTCTTTTTTTAGTTTTCTTTTATCTACATAACAAATTAATTTATTATTAAGTTCTACTACATTTCCTAAATTACAAGTAATTATTTTTTTTATATATTTTCTAAGTATTTTATAAAATTTTGAATTCATTAAAAAAAACACCACACATAACATTTTTTATTACATTACTTATTTAATAACCAATCAATTATATTTTTATGAATAATACCATTTTCAGATAAATCAAATTCATCTAAAGATAAAACATACTTAGGATAATTATCTGCTATATTTTTATATGCACCGAATTCTCTTTCTCTTACATTATCGTTATCTCCAATCTGATAGCATACTTGATAGTACTCTTTATTCCCATCTTTAATAGCAATAAAATCTATTTCCCCATTTTCTAATGTTCCTATTTTTATATCATATCCTCTATATAACAATTCATTAAAAACAATATTTTCTAAGTAAGCTCCTAATTGTTCTTTTTTTGATGTATTTTTAATTCTTCCTAATCCTAAATCTGTTAAATAATATTTATATTTACCATTTAATATTCTTTTACCACGTACATCATATCTATCTAATTTTTGTATTAATAATCCCCTACACATATATTCCAAATAATTATATATTGTTTCTTTAGATACATTTCTATTATCATGATTTTTTAAATAATCTACTAAATTTTCTGCTGAAAAAGATTGTGATGGAGTTGTCATTATATATTCAATTATTCTATTAAATAGATCTAAATCTGTTATTTTAAATCTTTTAATAATATCTTTCATTACTATTGAATCATACACATCAGATAAATATGTTCTAATTTGCTTTTCATCTTCAAATCTAAATCTTTGTGGCATTCCTCCCCATTTGATATAATCCATAAATATAGATTTATAAGAAGATATTTTTTTTATTTCGCATACTTCACTAAACACAAATGGTTGAACATAAAAACTTACATATCTTCCTGATAAACAAGTTGATAATTCCCCTGATAATAAATCACTATTTGATCCTGTAATAAATATTGATACATTCTTGGTAACTTTTAAAGAATTAATTGTTTTTTCCCATTTTTCTACATTTTGAATTTCATCAAATAGTAAATAATATTTATTTTTATCTTTAATTAAATTAATTATATAATTATTTAAATCTTTAAAATTTTCAATGTCAGAATAAGTCATATCTTCAAAATTAATATAAATAATATGCTCTTTATCACTTTTATTTAATAATTCACTTTTTATTTGCTCTAATAACGTAGATTTTCCCGATCTTCTTATTCCTGTAATAACTTTTATTAAATCTTCATCATAAAAAGGTCTAATTTCATCTAAATTTTTTTTTCTTATTACTTCTTCTTTCATTTTTTCATCTCCTTTTAAACATTGTATCATCTTTTAATTTTTTTGTCAACTTTGTACACTCTATCGTACAAAAAATATTTATTTAACTTTTTTGTACGATGTTTTTTATAAAAAATGTAAAATGTAGTCAAACCGTTTACATACAAATTATTTAATATATGTTATTATTATTTCAAGAGGAATAAAAAAAACACTATGGAAAGTGTTAATTATTGGTATTTACGTATTCCAATATATCTTTAACATTACAGTTTAATACATAACACATCTTTGCTACTACATCTAAGTCAACCTTAGTAAGAGGAGCATTTATATAATATGATTTAATTGTGTTATATTTTAAACCTGTTAATTTACTCATTTGATATATTGAAATACTGTATTCATCCATTATTTGTTTTAAGTTAATTTGAACTTTACCATAGTTCCTTAACTCCGTTATTCCTCTTACTTTTTGCATTTTAACCTCCTAGGTATATTTTAACACGAATATTTATTCAAAAATATTCCTTTACAAAGGTATAATTATACTGTATCATATAGCAAAGGAGAAATTTATATGTATAGAGATATAGCAAAAGAAATAGCAAAAAAATTAATAGAATATGATAATACAAATAATGAAAATTATCTTCCATTATTAAACAGATTTATTGATGAATATAATATAAATAAAACGGATGACAGAAATAAAATTATTATGGAAGTAGTTCAAGAACTTTCCCATTTAAATTATGAAATTATATCTACACATCCATTTAAAATTAAAAATATTTATGACTAGGATTATTTAATAGTAGTTCCTAGTTTTTTTATTACCTTTTTTTCTATTCTTGAAATATAAGACTGTGATATTCCTAAAAGATCTGCCACTTCTTTTTGAGTAAGTTCTTCTTTACCATTAAGTCCATATCTAAGTTCAATTATTTCTCTATCTCGATCATTTAATTTATCTATTTCTGACTTTAATAATTCCTTATTTGTTTCATCTTCAAGTCCTTTAGTTACTATATCAGAATCAGTTCCAAGCACATCTTCTAGATGTAACTCATTACCCTCTGCATCAAAACTTAAACTATCTTCAAAACTAACTTCACTTCTTCTCCTTTTTGTTTTTCGTAAGTACATTAAAATTTCATTATCAATACATCTTGATGCATAAGTTGCAAGTTTTATATTCTTATCAAGCTTATAAGTATTTACTCCTTTAATTAAACCAATAGTTCCAATAGATACTAAATCTTCTAGATCAATATTAGTGTTTTCATATTTCTTTGCTAAAAATACAACAAGTCTTAAATTATGTTCAATTAATTTATTTCTAGCAAACTCATCCCCATTTAAAGATAATTCAACATATTTTACTTCTTCTTCTTTACTTAATGGTTCTGGTAATATATCACTACTTCCTACATAAAATATATAATTTACTTTTAAAAATAACTTCTTTATTAATTCTATTATCTTTCGCATTCTATCCCTCTTTCTAATAATTTACTATGAAGTATACAATCAATACCATCTATCTTTATTTCTTCATTAGATATACCTATTAAATAATTATATTTATATCCAATATTATCTATATATATTTTATCTGGTATAATACACCTTAATAGTCCATGATTATTTAAAGTATCATAAGGTACTAACAAAACATTAGTATCTAAATAATTTATATCTAATACTTTACTATTTACAAGGATTATTGGTCTATGTTTATATGGATCTTTTAATTTATTTCCTGTATCTAAATATCCTGTCATGCTTTTTTTAGTTCCATCTTTTAAATAAATATCAATATTATAATAATTAGAATAATTATTTTTTAAACTCTTTGATTCCTTAATATATAAATATATTACAATTGGAGTTACTACTATTAATATTAAGTAATTTAAAGTCATGTTGTTATGATAAAATATCATCCCATCATTGTTATAACATAGCTCTAAATTAAGCATGTATAGGGTACCTCCTAGAAAGATACTAGAAATATATAAATATATCATATTTTTTATAGTATATCTTATATTTCTAAATCCAAATGAAGTAACTACTATTAATAATGAAGTAATTAGTTTTATAAGTATTAATACTATTCTATTACTACCTAGGAACAATGCTAATATTGATACACCCCCAATAAGAGCTCCTTTAATAATTCTCTTAATATTAGTTTTTCTTCTTAAAATAAGAGCTACAGATAATATTAATATTAAGTCTATTAAGAAATTAAGTAATATTACTACATCTATGTATACTTCCATATAATCACCAAAATAAGTATAAAAAAAATATGACAAATATTATGTCATATTATGTATTATATTTGAAAATTATCTTCTAATGAGAATACTACATTTTCTTCAATCCAATTTTTTCTTGGTTCAACAGAGTCCCCCATTAAAACATTTACTCTTTTTTCTGCTAGAGCAACATCTGTTATATTTATTTTAATTAAACTTCTATTTTCTGGATCCATTGTTGTTTCCCAAAGTTGTTCAGCATTCATTTCTCCTAATCCTTTATATCTTTGAATTTTATAATTAGTTTTTCCTTTAGTTAAATCTCTTAATTCTTCATCACTCCATGCATATTTATCTTTACCATTTACTGTTACTTTATATAAAGGAGGATATGCAATATATAAGTGTCCTTCTTCAATTAAAGGTTTCATATAACGATAGAAGAAAGTTAAAAGTAAACATTGAATATGAGCACCATCTACATCAGCATCGGTCATAATTATTACTTTACCGTAATTTATATCTTTAGGTTGAAAATCATTTCCAACACCCGCTCCTATTGTATGAATTAATGTATTTATTTCTTCGTTTTTAAATATATCTTCTATTTTAGCTTTTTCAGTATTTATTACTTTACCCCTAAGTGGAAGTACTGCTTGTGTTTTTCTATCTCTTCCTTGTTTTGCAGAACCACCTGCTGAATCTCCTTCGACTATAAATAATTCCCTAGCCATTTTATCTTTAGTTTGAGCAGGAGTTAATTTACCACTTAATATTTTTTCTAATTTTTTATTATCTTTTCCTTTTCTTGTTTCTTCTCTTGCTTTTCTAGCGGCTTCCCTTGCTTCTTTTCCTTTTAAAGCTTTAGAAACTATTTTTGTAGCAATTTGTTTATTTTCTTCTAAAAAGAATTTTAATTTTTCGGTTGTAACAGATTCTACAATACTTCTTGCTATTGGTGTTCCTAATTTTGATTTTGTTTGTCCTTCAAATTGTAATAAATCTTCAGGTATTTGAACACTTATAATAGCAGTTAATCCTTCTCTTACATCAGAGCCTTCAAAACTTTTATCTTTATTTTTTATAAATCCATTTTCTCTGGCATAATCATTTAATACTTTAGTAAGTGCTGTCTTAAATCCAACTTCATGGCTACCACCATCAGATGTTTTTACATTATTAACAAAAGATACTATATTTTCCGCATAACTATCAGTATATTGCATAGCTACTGATACATTAATTTTATCCTTTGTGTTATCAAAACATAAGACTTTATGAATTGGACTCTTTCCTTCATTTAAATATTCACAAAATGCTTCTAGGCCATTTTCATATAAATATTTTTCACTTCGTCCCCCTATTTCATCAATTATTTCAATAGTAAGACCATTTACAAGAAAAGCACATTCTTGCATTCTTTCACATATTGTTGAATAATTAAATACAGTTACAGGAAAAATTTCTGGATCTGGCTTAAATCTAACAGTAGTACCTGTTTTATTAGTAGTCCCAATTTTCTTTAATGGAATAACTACTTTACCACCATTTTCAAATTTTATATAGTATTCGCCACCATCTCTTCTAGTAGTTACTTCCATAACACTACTAAGAGCATTTACTACTGAAGCTCCTACTCCATGTAACCCCCCTGATACTTTATATCCACCTTCTGAAAATTTACCACCAGCATGAAGAACAGTATATATTACTTCTGGAGTAGATTTCCCTGAAGCATGCATTCCTGTTGGAAGCCCACGCCCAAAGTCAGTTACACTAATACTTCCATCTTTGTGCATAACTATTTTTAAATGATTACCATAACCATTTAATGCTTCATCTACCCCATTATCTACTATTTCCCATACTAAATGATGTAATCCTCTTTTATCTGTTGATCCTATATACATACCCGGTCTTTTTCTTACTGCTTCTAAACCTTCTAATATTTTAATTGAACTTTCATCATATTTTGCTGCCATTTTATCAACCTTCCTAAATTATTTTATCATAAAAAAAAGAAGCAAACAATAATCTTGTCTCTTTTTTTACAATACTATTTTTATTTATCTTGTTTTTTTAGTTATATTTTCTTCAATATATAAATCATCTTTTCTTTCACAAATAACTCTTCTCATATATTGGGTTAACATTCTTAATCTATCTTTTTTATAAAGTTTTCCTATGCCAATTTCATAATCTACTACTTTAGGGGACATTCCCATATAAACAATATAATTATTTAGTTTAATATCATTTTCTGAAACTTCAATACATCCCTTTATTAAAGAACCATATTTAATGTCTTTAATATCATCAATTGTAATTTCAATAATATTATCATTAAAATTATAATTAAAAAATATACCCCTACCTAATGATTTACCGTTTGCTTTTTTTATAATGCTAACAAAAGAATCTGGATCAAAAAATTGATCACTTCTTTCTGAAAGAAAATCATCTATCATTGCACATATTGTATAATTATACAATCTATTTTCAGAAAAAAAGTTAGCGCTTCCAAAAGAATCTTGATCATTTTTCATTTTTAAATTTGTAACGAGTTTTCCAAATTCATTAGAATTCATGTTTATCACCCAATTAAATTATAACATATTTTTTAAAAAAAGAACTATATTTTCTAGTTCCTACAAAACTCGGCGTACTGTTATTACTGGCATTATGCTATAATCAGTAACAACAATACCGGTATTTGAATTTAATGCATGTACTACTTGATTATTACCAATATACAATGCTGCGTGAGATATTTGTCCATCATAACCATACAAAATTAAATCACCAATTTGTCTGTTATTAGGATTAACATATACTCCAACATATCCTTGTGAATATGATGTTCTTGGTAAACTTATTCCAAAGTTGGCAAATACAAGTGAAGTAAAACCTGAGCAATCTGTTCCATTCGTTAAACTGTTTCCGCCATAAACATAAGGATTTCCAACAAACTGTAAAGCATAATCTACAATTTGTGTGGCCAATTCCAAATTAGTATTAGTACCCACGCTATCTTCAGCATAATATGTAACATTATTTTTTTTAGCTTCTTCAATTGCTTTTTGTTTAGCTTCTTCAGCAGCTTTTTTCTCTGCTTCTTCTTGCTCAACTTTAGCAACTTGTCCTGTTTTTATATCATTAGCAACACTAACTGTATACTCTTCAACGTTTGCTTTTTGAAACTTACTAGCATAAGTTACTAAAACTTTTGTTTCTTCATCATTTTCACTTAATCGTGAATAATCAACATTTAATGTCACAAATGATATTAATAACATTACTATTATCTGAGTTTTAAACTTTGTTTTCACTACTACCTCTCCTTTATTTAAGGGACAGGTCTTATTGTAGCATAATTATAATTTGTTGTCAAATTTTAATTTTTCAATATCTTGAATTACCTTATAAAATAAGGCAATAGTATCTTTATAACTTATCATGGATGTTGCATCTTCAAAACTATAAAATCCTAAAGATTTAATTTCTTCATCTTGTTTTTTTAATGTTCCTTCTTTCTTTTCCGCCAAAAAATAAACCACTTCTTTTAATACATCTTGCTTAACAAAGTAAGTTTGCGTATAGCGATATCCATTAATTATTTTTACTTTTAGTCCAGTTTCTTCAAAAGTTTCCCTAAGTGCACACTCTTCTTCAGTTTCACCTTGTTCAATATGTCCTTTAGGGAATGCTGTATGTCCATCATTTTGTTTAACTAAAAGTACTTTATCATTATCAATAACTATGCAACCACAACTCTTTTCTTTTTTCATTCTACACCTCACAAAGTATATTCATTATATCAAAAAACAATTATAATTTAAATAGATTCATATAAAAATAAAATATTATTAACAAAAGAAAACATTCATGATAATATATTTTTAAGGAGGTAATTTTATGTTTGGAAAGAACAAAAGAAATACTAATAATCCATTTGGAGATAAAGGATATACAATGAAAGATTATTATAAACCAGAAAATTTAGTAGTAGCTAATTTTCGAAGAATATCAGATATAAATATAGAAAATTCATTCACACCAATAGTAGAGACGACAAATCAAAAATATATATTTGAAATAATTTTTGATAAAAACGAAAAGAAATATAGAGAAATATTTACTGGGTTTATCGCTGATGATAAAGATGAAGGAATATTTAATTTACCATATATAGTAGATCCTATTCCATTTATTGATTATTTCCCTGAAACAATTAATTCAAAAATTCCTAAATTAAGTTTAATCTGGACTTTAAATGATATCAATTATTCAAATAAGAAAAAAGTATTAAAAAACAAATAATTTTTTATATAAACTAAAGAAAACTAACTATTATAAAAGTAGTTAGTTTTTCAATAATTAAAATTAATTTTATATTTTGGTGCACGTGAAGGGACTTGAACCCCCACGAAGAAAACTTCTGCAGATTTTGAGTCTGCCGCGTCTACCATTCCGCCACACGTGCATATATAAATTATAACATATTTTTTTAGATATGGAAGAGAAAAAGAAGAAAAAATTAATTTTCTTTCTTCTTTTTACTCATCCAATTTTTTCCATCAACAATTCTGGCACATAACATAGAAGATGAAGTGTCTCCTACTACATTTAACATAGTAGCAGGTGGATCTATTATTGCAGCAATAATTGTAAGAATAGGAAGAGCTCCCATTGGATAACCCATCATGGAAATAATTAAAGTTTCTGATATTGTACCCCCACCAATTGGAACTGCTGTTATTAACAAATTAGCAATTAATGCTACAATTAATACTTTACCTATTCCACCAAATCCACTAACATCTGTTCCAAACAAACACACCAAAAACATTATTTTAAATACACTGCCTATAATTGAACCATCTTTATGAAAACTAGTTCCTAACGGTATTATAGTTTCTGCAATATCATCTGATACTCCAATTTTCTTTGATGTTTCTACATTAACTGGAATACATGCTGCAGAAGAACAAGTTGCTAAAGATGTAACTGTTGAAGGAATTGCATTTTTCCAAAAAGCTTTTACTCCTTCTTTTTTTCCTGCTATATAAGCATATAATGTATACATTATAAAATAGAATAAAACAGCTACTACAGTATATAATATAAAAGTTTTTAAATAACCTACGGCAATTGTTGCACCAAAAGTACCTACTAATGATGCAAAATAACATCCAAGTCCAATTGGAGCATAATACATGATAATATTTACTAACTTAAGAATTACTTCATTCGCAGACATTAATATATTTAATAATGGTTCTGCCTTTTCTTTGGCCATTCTCATAGCAATACCAAACATTATTGAAAACACCACAACTGCTATAACATTATCTTTAGATAATAATTTCGAAAAATCATTAACACTTATTGCTTCTACAGTTCTTCCAAGTAAATTTAATTCAACTTCTTCTACATTTTCATCAGAATCTAATACTAATGATTCTTTTATTGCTTCACCATCAGTAGTATCTACTAAATCAATATAATAAGTACTTACAAATCCAATAATTACGGCAATTAAAGAAGTAAATACAAAAACACCCACTATTGTTCTCATAATTTTTCCAAGTCTTTTAGGTTCCTTCATTTTAGCAATCGAAGTTGAAATAGTTAAAAATATAAGTGGTACTATTATTACCAAAAGCAAATTTAAAAACAAATCTCCTAATGGACTCAACACTTTAGTATCTTCTTTAAAAATAATTCCTACTATTGCCCCAATAATTATAGCCCCTAGTAAAATAATTGTTGATTTATAATTTTTCCAAAATCTTTTCATTTTTCCTCCTTTTACTACATTATAGTCTTTGAAGTATAAAAATACCACATACATTATTCCACACCAAAACAAATTATTCCACATAAAATACCCACTATATGATATAATTATAGCGGTGAACAAACATGAGTAAAAAATATATAAAAATGAATGATAACAATAATCATCTATCCATCGGTAATTTTTGTAGGATTATTAAAGAAAATTCTTTAAATAAAGCATATGCCGGACAATCAGAAATATTTAGTACCATATTTAATATTGATACTGTAAACGATTCAACGATTAATAATTACTGTATTGGATGTCGCTCTATCGGAAGTGATTATAAAGAAATATTCTATAATTTTAAAGACAAATATAAAAAAGACAATTTGTTTATGATAGACATTATACTAAACCTATTATCTTTAATTAACGGATATATTTATACTGAAGAATATAAAAATGTTGAATTTATAAATAATAACGAGAATTTAAAAAATGTATGTAATAAATTATATAATATTGCTAAAAATGACACTACTATAAATAGTAATTTCACTAATATGATTCATAATTATTTAGCTAACAATAATTTATATGCATGTATATGTGAAATACTTTTTTATATAGTACTTGAAAAAAAGCAACCGATATATATAGATAATTTAGTAAAAGAAACGATTGAAAATATATTAAATAATACAAACATATCTATAAATGATTTAGAAAATTTTCTCAAACTTCAATTTAAAGATGGAACTAACTACAGTTACTCAATAAAAAAACTTGCCAAAGAAAATAATCCTTATGCATGTTTTGAATTAGGAATAATGGAATATAATGGTGAAATAACTGGTTATCCACGTTATAATAAAAGTTATGAATATTTACAAATAGCAGCAAATTATAATCACCCAAGAGCAAATTATTTAATTGCTAAAATATTATTAAATGGATATATTGGAAATAATACTAAAAAAGATTTTGATTTAGCATGGACTTATTTAAAAAAAGCAGAAAAATTAGGAAGTATTGCAGCCTTAAATACAATTGGTCTACTTTATTTAAAAGATAATAAAATAGAAACAGCTATTCAATATTTTACTAAAGCATCTAATCACAATTATGTTTATGCATATAATAATTTAGGAAAAATATATGAGAATAACAAAGAATATGATAAAGCATTTGATTATTATTTAAAAAGTGCTAATTTAGAAGAAAGTTGGGCTTGCAACAAAGTTGGAGAATGTTATAGATTAGGTATCGGAACTAACATTGATATGAAAGCATCTTTTTACTACTATAATTTATCGTTAAATGTTCCAATAAAGTTAATAAATAATTGGGGAAAATATAATTTAGCTAAATATTTTTATTTAAACGGCAACTATGAAGCAAATGTTGAAAAAGATGAAGAAATAGCCATTAAACTATTAAAAGAAACATCAGATAACGATATATTTAATGCAACACTAGAGCTTGTATATTATTATGCAAACAAATATATTTTAACTAAAAATAGTGATTACTTAAATTATTTAAATACATTTATCATTAAAATAAGCACTTATAAAGAATATGATTCAATTTACAAAAAAAATATCGAAAAGAAATTACTCGATATCAAAAATAAAGAAATAATAAATATTAATATATTGGAATAAAAAAAAATAAGTTGCCTGTCAAAACAACTTATTTTTTCTGTGGTAATAAACTATAACTTTATATTGACAGATATAAACTATAGTTTTTCGCCAAAGCCCACATGTACGTACACACTTAATTTTTTTGGCAAGCGATAGGACAAAAGCAATTAATCGACATATATAACCACTAAACAACCGCACCACTTATTTAACATGTCATAATATTTTCTATATTATAACTTACACTTCGTCATCCATTATTAAGTTTGACATACTTAATATGGCATATTCTTATCATACGGTGTCCTATCTTATTAAGTAACTCTACTATACCACATATTTTTACAAAATGCAACTATTTTTGTTAAATTTTATGAAATTTGTTTTATTTTATCATTAATCGTTGCTATTTCTTCATTTAATGTCTTTATTTCTTCTTGTATATTATTCAATTTTAAATTTAATTCATCATTATTTATAGTTATTAACGAAACATCTTCCAATAGCATTTTATATTTCTCTACTTCTTCGTTTAGTCTATTAAATTTATTTATATTATCTTCAATATTATTATTTTTTTCTTCCAATTTGTAAGTTTCGTATTGATAAAATCCTGTAATTATAATTAATATTATTATTACTAGTATACAACTAGGAATAAACAATTTTTTCATTATTAATCACTTCCTAAATAAATATTTTTCTTTCCAAAATAATTATATCTATTTTCAAATGTACTTCTATTAAAATATTTAACACTTCCAGAATATGGATCAGACGCAATTACTTGTTTTGAATTATATCCAATTATTACAACAGCATGCTCCCCACTCTTCCATTCTATTTTCTCCATAGTAGGTTCATATATCCAAGAAGCACTAATATAAGGAACTGTTAAATTATAGCTTATCCATACCATTACAGGATTTCCATTTTTTACAATTTCTAATACACTAGTTAAAGACTTACCTGTTCCCATAACTACATTATTACTATAAACTTTAGCAACATCATATATCGGTTTTTCATATACTCCATAACTTTCTCTATCATATGGACTACCAATAAATTCCAATTCTGGATTTCCCCCATACCAAATATTTTCCTTTAAAAAAGGTTTTGATCCTAATTTTAATTTACTAATTACATCATCAACACTAACATCATATCCATGATAATTCAAAAGAATTGTTAGAGCAACAGATTCACATCCAGTCGGATACTTTGGAAACTGTAAAATGGTAGGAACTCCATCAATAATAACTGTTTCTTGTTCTAATTTATATTTTTCATACAATACTTCATATTGTTTATTTAATGTATTCTTTTTTTTTATTAATTCTTCTTTTGTTTTTAATAAATTAGTTATCTCTTCTTCTATTTTAGAATTATTATTCTCTATATTGTCAATTAATTCATCAATTTCTTCATCACTATATTCTTCTATTTTCAATTTATCTTTTATATCATTAATTAATGTATTTTTTTCTTCTGCTTTATCATTTATATTTATGTTTCCATCTTTATCTACGATATTTAAGTTATTTGCTTCTCTATACAAAGTTTTATTATTTTTTAACGCATAACTATATTTACTGTAAGAATTCGTTAAAATTACAATACAAATTGTTATAGCCATCACTAGTACAATATATTTAATTATTCTCTTCATTTACTACTCCTATATTATATAAATACATATAATTATTTTCATCATAAGTAAATACATATACGTATTTAACATTATTTTCATATAATATATTAACTTTAATATAATCTTCCTTTACATAATCAATATTTTTTATTTTTAACTTAAATTCCTTGTTTATTTTTTCTAATAATATATTATCTTCTCCAATATAGAAATCTCTTATATTAAAATATTTATCAGTTATTTCATATACAGTATCTTTACTTATATATTCATTATCATCTATTTTAATAATATCACTAATATATTTATCTTTATTATCAATAACATAATTAACAGCATATCTTACTAAAAAATCATAATTCTCTATTAAAACATCAGAATAATTATAACTAGTAGTAGGTATTAATATATTATCAATATTATTAATATAATTAGTTAATTCTTTTGTTATAATTTCTTTATCTTCGGTATAAATCAAATGCTTTTTATAACTATAAGCATAAGATGTTTTAAAAGAAGTAAGGCACATAAAATAAATAAATATTCCAAATATAACATAATATCTTTTTTGCATAGTATCATCCTTATACACATTATACTATATTTTTGTAAAGAAAAAAAGAGCCATTTGACTCTTTATTAAACTAAGTGGCGTCCCCAGAAGGATTCGAACCTTCGACCGCACGCTTAGAAGGCGTGTGCTCTATCCAGCTGAGCTATGAGGACATAATCACCCAAGACAATAGTGATTATACCACATAAATACTAATTATTCAATATCTTTTATTAAACTTTTATAAATTTCTTCATCTTCTACCAAGAAAATAACCTCTTCTACTCCATAATTATCATTCATAGTTAAACTAATTGTATATATTACTTCCTCTAATATATTATTTGTAGTTACATCAGATAAAATATCTTCCGAAAAATTTAACGTTAATTTACCATCTTCTAATTTATAATCTAATAATTTAGTATTAGAATTTAAAAAACTCATAAGTGTTGTTTCATATATGGGAGCACTATATAATTCTTCAATTATTACTTTTATTTTATCTTGAGAATCATTATTTATATATTTAGTAACAGGTACATAATAACTATTATCATTATAAGTATTAACATAATATAACGTATATGAGTCTATATCTTTCATTGAAGTTAAATCATATATTTTATTTATTCCATAATTTTTATCTAAATATGTTGGAAGTGTTTTACCACTTATAGGCAATTTATCTAACACTTCACCTTCTACCTTTATTATAACTTTATCAATTCCATCAATTGAAGTTAAAGTATATACTATAGCTTCAATCATTTTTTCTTCATACTCTTTAGTTATTTCTAATAAATCCTTTGAAAAATCTATAGTAAGTATTCCATTATCTAAACTAATATCCTTAACGCTAGTACCTGTAGGAATTATTGATTTAAATCCATTAGGTATTATATTACTTTTAGTGCCATCTATTATTAATCCATTTATTAAATCTTTAGCTTTATCTACACCTTCACATTTACAACTATCTATTTTAGTTCTAGCAACGTAATCATTACTATCAAGTAAATATATAGTCTCTAATGTATTAGAATATATATATTCCACATTATCATTAGTTAAACTTATTTCTTTCTCATCTATACTATCAGGCATTAAATAGATAATTAATAATATAAATAAAGTTAAAGTGGACACCATAATCTTTCTAATAGACATTTTCTTTAACATTAGAATCACCCTAATAAAATATATGTATATAGTTATATAATATGAAAAAAAGCCATTAAATGGCTTATAAAGTTATTTCACCTAATCTAATTAATTCTACTACTGCTTGTGCCCTTCCTTTAACTCCTAGTTTTTGCATAGCATTAGATATATGATTTCTTACAGTTTTTTCACTAATTTTTAATTTTGACGCTATTTCTCTAGTTGTTTTATTTTGAATTAATAATGAAAACACTTCTTTTTCTCTTTTTGTTAATATACTTTTATTCATAAATACCTCACTTCTCTATAGGGTGGTCATGCTTATTCATAATATTCTATGTTACTTATAAATTAAAGTGAGAGTATTTAACCTATTTATGCTTGAAATTGTACCGATATATACATTTTATTATCAAATTGTTCCTGAACCAATCTCATTATTTCATTAGCAAGTTCAGTAGAATGATCTTTTGTACCAATTACAACTCTTACTTGGTCACCATCTATTTTTACAAAAACATCATATTTATATTTTTCTTTTAACATATTTTCAAGATTTTCTTCTTTACCACTTGTTTCATTTAATTCTTTTATTTTATCATAAGCTTCATTTTTCTTATCTACTGATTCTTCTGTATTAGTTAAAGTTTCTTTTAAAGTATTAATTTCTTCTAAAGTATCATTTTCATCTTCAACTTTTAATGCTGATATAATATCACTTTCAGTAATTGACACCGAAATTTCATTTTTATCATCATTATTATTAGTAGTAGTTTCTACATTACCATTATTAGTTACTAAAAGTTCATTAGGCATAGTTACATAATATACACTTAATACTAATACTAAACTAAATAAAGTTAAAAACCACAAATTCTTTTTATCAATCATATTATCCCTCTTTCTTTTCATTTAATTATATTAACATAATAAAAAAAAAAGAACTTCTACGCTCTTTTTTATGTATCATTATTTAAATAAACTATACAAAGTACTTACTTCTTTAAAAGTAAGTTTACGATATTCTCCAACGTTTAAACCTTTTATATCAAATATTGCATATTTTTCTCTTTTTAATTTTTCAACATGATGTCCTACTGCTTCAAACATTTTCTTTACTTGATGATTTTTACCTTCAGATATAGTTATCTCTACTATACTTTTATTTGTTTTTTTATTAATGCTTCTTAACTTAACTTTAGCAGGCTTTGTTTTATAGCCATCTATTATTACACCAGTTTTTAATTTTTTTATAGATAATGGACTTATCAATCCTTCTATTTTAGCAATATATGTTTTTTCAATATTTGTAGATGGATGCATAAGTTTATTAGCCAGTATTCCATCATTAGTAAGAAGTAATAATCCAGTTGTATCATAATCAAGTCTTCCTACCGGATATATTCTAGTACTTGTATCAATTAAATCAATAACTGTTTTCCTTCCATGTTCATCATTAGTAGTAGTAACTACTCCTCTTGGTTTATTTAATATATAATATTCATAGTTTTTATTGTTATCAAGAATGTTTCCTTCTACTAGAATAGAATCCCCTTTTTTTACTTTAGTTCCAAGCTCCGTTACAACAATTCCATTTACAGATACTTTACCTAATTTTATTAACTCTTCAGCTTTTCTCCTAGAACAATATCCCAAATTAGCAATAACTTTTTGTAATCTTTCCATAACATGTCCTCCATATAAGTATTATAACATAAAAAAACTAATTATAATTTAGTAATTAGCATCTTTATTTACTTTTATATCATATACAGATGGACCAAACAATATGTTGCCATCAATATCAAATCTTGAACCATGGCATGGGCAATCCCAAGTTTTATCAATACTATTAAAAATCAAATTACATTTTAGATGAGGACAAGTTATATATACCATATGTTTAGTATTTTTCTTATCAGTATATATACCTATTTTTTTACCCTCTACTGTTTTTATTTCTATATTTTCATGATAAAATGTATATTCCTTTTTTATCTTTGTCAGTATATATGTTTTAGCATTCAAATAATTATATACAATTAAATTTTTTACTTTATCTTTAGTTATTTTTCTATGAAGACTAAATAATTCTATATATTTATTATCTTTATCTAGCACTATATCTGATAAAATTTTACCCGCGATTGTCCCATTAGTCATTCCCCATTTATTAAATCCTGTTGCAATTAATAAGCTGTTATCATTTTTATAAACACTACCAATATATGGTAGATAATCAGGAGTCATTACATCATGATTTAAAAAATAATATTTTATATCTTTACCTATATAATTTTTATAATCATTAATTAATTCTTTATATCTTTTTTCGGCATCAAAATGATTAGCTATATAATGTGAACTTCCTGCATAAATAATATAAGTTTTATCATCATCAGTATGATACCTTATTGAATATACAGGGTTTTCATTTGAAATAGCAACAAACTTTTTGTTAATAGGAGTAATTCCTGATACTACATATGATTTTTCTATACTACTTTTTAAGGGAAGTATACCTGGGATTATAAAGAAAGGATAATGAGTACATACTATTACTTTTTTAGCAAGTATTGTTCCATTTTCGGTAATAACTTCATAATAATCATCTTTTTTTGTTAGTTTAATTGCTCTAGTATTTTCATATATATCTATTTTAGATTCTAATAACATTTTTCTAATTCCCATTAAATATTTAACGGGATGAAATACACTACCATAATTAACTTTTAATCCGTATTTTATAGATAAATTATTAGGTAGTTTATTTACTACTTTATATTTAATATTATTTTTATTATAAAACTCTTCTTCTTTCTTAAAATTTTCTATTTTGTTTATATCATTGGTAAAAACATAAGAACATACATTTTCTAAATTACACTCTATTTTATTTCTTGATATTATAGTCTTTACTATTTTAATTGCATCTTTACAAGAGTTTAAATATTTTAATGCTATTTCTTCATTAAAATTTTTTGTTAATTTACTATATATTAAATCTTGCACAAAGGTTAGTTTTCCTGTTGTATTTGCACTAATACCATATCCACATATATCTTTATCTATTAAAGTTATTTTATATTTACTTTTTCTTAAAAAGTATGCTGTTGTTAGTCCTGAAATGCCTCCTCCTATTATTAATATATCTGTAGTTATATTTTCATTTAATTTTTTTAACGCTCTTTTTCTAATTCCTGATTTCCATATACTTTTATTTTCCATATAGTTCACCATTATTATTATGGAAAATAATAATATTATTATAATAAAAAATTATCCAATTCAGGATAACTTTTTTTCAAACAATATAAAGCTTTCATCTTCATATAACTTCATATAACCATCACTATATAAAAATACTGTATATAAAGAATTTTCTTTATTCAATATAATATGAGTAATATTATAAAAATCAATTATTTCATTATAATTAATACCATGTTTCATATAATCATCAAATATATCATACGATAGTCCACTAAACTGTTTAGTATAAAGATCTGCTCTTGAATCTATAAATACAGGAATATCTCTAAATAATAAATAACTTCCATAATTATATTCATTAAATAATCTTATATTTTTATAATCGAAATTGTTAATTATATAGTCTGATGCCTTTATTGGATAGTTTTCATTACTAAAATATTCTTTATCTTTATTATTATATATTGTAAATACCAACAAAAATATAAGTATGATCGATATAATACCTATAGATATTCTACTAGTTATATATTTTATTAATTTATCCACATTTAATTTAGTATTATCTAAAAAATTATTTATTACATTTATAAAACAAGGAGCAAATAATATTACAAATAATGCTATATGTCTATTAGAAGTAAAACTCATAATAGATAGACCTATTGTTAAAAATAAATATCTAAGTTTAGTATGTGATAAAAGACTTAACAATACATATTCTACCAAAAATACTATTAAGTATACTTGACCAAATATATCTGTACTTTGATGTTCTTCTATATAACTTTGAGAATTACCTAACATTGTATTATATAAGTATGTATATGGGGTATCTCCAATTGGAGTAAGTAATCCGGTTAAAATGCTACATAGCATTATTATTACTAAATATTTAACATTATCATTTTTCTCTATTTTTATTCTACCAAATAATATACTTTTCTTTTTAAATAGTTTAGCTATTATATATTCTGCAACAAACGGTAAATATAAGATAAAATAAAATGGCCATACAGCAACATGAATATTACATAGAATTAATGATATTAATAATAAAAATATTGCATACTTTTTTTCTTTAGTTTGTAAAAATCTTTCTATAAAGAAAAATTCTAATACAAATAATATATAACTAACAAGTTGGGCTCTAGCAGTAGCATAATTAGACATTACCATAATGCTAAGTATTGATATAAATGCTACACTTAATTCTTTTTTATATAATTTTAAATTAGTGAAATATACTGTCAACATAAGTATTATAAATAATATTATTGTAGATATATACAGACCAGTAAACGAAAAAAAATGATAAATTATATATATAAATACATCATATAACCAATGAGGATAAGTATATGAAAGCGTATGTATAGAAAAATGATCTAACATATCTATTCCATTATTTAATATAAGTTCTCCTAATTTAATTGTATAAAATGTATCATTTTGAAATACTTTCTTTGTAAATACAATACATAAAATAATTATAATACTTATTACTAATATTCTAAACTTTTTCATAATACCTCTTTTCTCCATAATTATTATAACATGATTACATACAAAAAAACTTACAAAGATATGTAAGTCTAACAAAATTTAAGAAACTACTTCAAATGGTAAATCCATTGTCCCATTACCAGTAAATAATATGTCTGATTTAAGAGAGATAACTGGACGAAATCCTTGAGTCCAAGACAAATAAGCATTAGTTAAATATCCACCATTAGAATCTATTGCCAATAAGCGAAAATCATCTGATCTAACATAACAAGGACTCATTGTCCAATATGAAGTCCCACTATATAAATAAAATAATTTATTTTCATAGAGATATACTCCTCCACCATAAGAAATTTCATCAGCAGATATTAATGCAACAGGATAATCTAAAACTCCATTTCCTAAATCATTAGACAATGTAAATCTATTATTATTGTTAACACATTTTAAAGTAGGGCTCTTTTTAGAAGATAATCCTAATCTATTATATGAATTATAATTCGTTATAGAGTTACCAACACCACTACCACTAAATATACTTCCATCATTACAATAAATTGCATCTGCTACATAATTACTATATCCATTATCTTCTATATTATTCTTATACCAATTGTCATTAGCAATCTTTATTGTACTATTATTAATATTTTCATGTGTTTTTTCATATGTACTAGAACTTGGTGTTCCATACATATATCCAACATAAGCATTATCACCAACGTTATAATTATATGCTATAATTTCCACTTGTCTATCTTCACTTGATTCTCCATTAGCATGAGCTATTGTCCCATCATAAATTATTCTAATTGTTCCATCTCCATTTATCCTTATTATTCTCCAATAAAAGCCAGCAAATTTAACATAATTATTTTCTGATGCTCCTCTAAAATAATATTATGTACCTAAATCATCTTCGGCTGCATATATTCCTTCATCTATTGTAGCAACTTGATTAAAGTCCGGAGTTCCATCGTTAATTGTCACACCTAATTCTTTAAATTTATCTAATGTCAAACGAAATCCTGCCGAAGACATATACTCACTACCTACCCCATCTGTTACTATCTTGGCACTAAAATTCTTTCCTATTTCTGTGTTTGGTGTATCAATAGATAACCACATTCTAACTGACATAGTAATAGATTCTTCAGGCTTTAATGTTAAATCACTTGCTATTAATCCTTCACTTAAACTAGATAACACTACAGGACTATTATCATCTAATTTCACTTTTATATAAGTAGGATTTATTTGATTACTAGTAGTAGACAATAACTTTAAATCAAATGTATATGTTAAATTACCTGTGTTAGTTATTTTAAACGTATAATGTGTTAATTTACCACCTTCTTCATCTATCATAGGTAGAGTATTACTTAAAGTTAAAGCTGTACCTTCTTCTACTGTTATATCAAGTATTCCTGAAGTATAACTTTCTGTATTATCTAATATATTTACTTTCATAAATAATGCATATGTTGTTTATAACATTATTGATAATACTAATAATATTGATAATACTGTAATTATTGCTTTTTATTTGTAAATATCTTTTTCATAATTATTTACCCCTTATACTTTTAACTCTTATATTTATCTATTAATTACATTACTAATATATCATAATTAATAATAGCCATCAATACTTTCCATAAAAAAAACAGTCTTAAAATCTACATAATTGTAAAATCTAAAACTATTACTTTCTTGATACATATTTACCATCTTTTGTAGATACAATAATTTCTTCTCCTTGTTCTATAAATAATGGTACTCTTACTGTCATTCCAGTTTCTAATGTAGCATCTTTTGTTGCATTAGTAGCAGTATTTCCTTTTACTGCTGGTTCTGTTTCTGTAATAACATAATCAATTTTTTCAGGAAGTTCTATTCCTAATAATTCGTTTTCGAAGAATATTATTATAACTTCTAATCCTTCTTTTAAAAATTTTGCTTCATTTTCTATTTGTTTAACATCTACATCTACTTGTTCATATGTTTCCATATTCATAAAACTATAACTGTCTCCAGTTGAATATAAGAATTGCATTTTTGTTTTACTAATATGAGCAGTAGGAATTTTAATACCTGAATTAAATGTTTGTTCTACAATTGAACCAGTTCTTAAATTTTTTAATTTACTTTTTACTATTGCAGCACCTTTACCTGGTTTTACATGTTGGAATTCTAATACTTGATAAAGATTTCCTTCATACATGATGGTTACGCCTATTTTAAAATCATTTACGTTAATCATCTTTTCACTTCCTTACTATTTCTTTTCTTTATGTGTAGTTACTTTACGACATTTATTACAAAACTTATTTAATTCTAAACGTTCTGTCGTATTCTTTTTATTTTTACTTACATTGTAGTTTGGAGTTTTACATTCTTCACAAACTAAAGACACTAATGTTCTATTTTCATTTTTCTTTGCCATAAAAATACCTCCTTTAAAACATATCTGTGTATAATTATAACACATTATTTATAAATTTCAAAGAATTTATTAGTAATTTGTGCAGATATTCGTTTAGTTACAGCACTTTGATAAGTACTACCACTATAAGAATGGCTGATATCAGGACTAACTACTACTACGCTCATCTTCGGATTCTCACTAGGTGCATATCCTACAAATGAAGATGTTATTGTTTCAGTATCGACAACACCATCACCATTTGTATCAATAAAGCTTTGACTAGTACCTGTTTTACCAGAAGCATCATAATAATATCCCATATATCCATATCCGAGTCCACTTGTTACTACTGCATTAAATCCTTCTCTTACTCTATCTAAATATTTCTTTTCAACATCTACTGTACCTTGAATTTCTATTTCTGCTTTATATATCATTGTTCCAAATTTTTCTTCATTATTAACGCTTGGTTCATATACTTCTTTTAATAAATATGGTTTTAATCTTGATCCACCATTTGCTATTGTATTTATATATTGAGATAATTGTATTGGAGTATACGTATCATACTGTCCAATAGAAAAGTCAAGTAAATGTCCTGGTAATGTAGAAGACCCCATGTATCCTAAACTTTCTACTGGTAAATCTATTCCTGTTTTTACACCAAGACCAAATTGAGCATACATATCACGATATTTTTTGAAAGCACTTTCATCTATTGATAATGCTTCATTATAAACATAATTCCCCCCACCTACACTAATTGCAATTTTATATTGATATACATTTGATGAATACTGCAAAGCATATATATCATCTATATATCCCATTGTTCGCCAAGAACACTTTTCTGGAGTATCCTTTATTTTAATACATTCATCTAATTGGACTGTTCCTATGTCTATTGCTCCATATTTATATCCTACTAACATAGATGCTCCTTTAACAACACTACCAGGTGTTACTGGTAATGTAACAACACCAGGAGTGTAATCAATAACATATCTACTACCATCTTCTTTAGTCTTTACTTGTTTTCCCGCCATCGCTAATATTTCTCCAGTATTAGGATCACTCACTATGGCAAAAGAACGATCATAATAATCAGTATTTGGTTCACTTTTAGCATTTAATACTTCACTTGCAAGCATTTCTTCTAAATACTTTTGTAAATCAATATCAATAGTTAAAACAATATCATTACCTCTTGTACCTTCACTAACAAGTTCATAAGTATTATCACTTAAAACTTTGTAAGTAGCTTTAGTACCCTTTAAATAATTTTCATATTGATATTCTAAATAACTAATACCTACTCGATCATCTAAACTATAACCATTTTTTAAATAATATTCTGCAAGTTCTGCTGGAATACCTTGACTATTAGATGAAACAGTTCCAAGTATACTTTTAAATGTATCACCATATAAATATATTCTATCCCAATCTAATTTAGTATTAAAACCTTTTAATGTGTCAATATTTTCAGATATTATTGCATATTCTTCTTCAGTTACATCAACATTTTTAATAACTTTTTCAGCATAAGAATATCCTTTATTCATAAGATAATATAAATATGCTGCTTCTTTATCTTCTTCATCATATACACTAAGTTCTTCTTCAGTAATCCTTTCCATTATAAGTTTTTTTATATCATCACTAGATAATTTTCTTTCAGATTTTTGTTTCCATTCTTCATCAGTTATCTTCTTTTCTGCGTCTTCTTTATTATTTATATACCAAAATTCTTTAAGCATAGTTTCATTTAATTTACTATAATCTAAATTAATTAATCCACCTACAGTATAAGCAAGTTCTACTTCTTCTTTAGTAGTAATTCCATTTTGTTTTTTATAGTATATTGTTTTTATTGCTTCATTATCCACAAGTAGTTTATAATTTCTATCATATATTCTTCCTCTAGGAGATGAAGTGCTTTCAATATTTTTTTCAGTAGCTATAACTAATTTTTCATCATATTCTTCTTCGTTTAATATTTGTAATTGGAATAATCTAACTACTATAACAGAAAATAGTATTAGAACAAATATAGTAATAAAAGCATATCTTTTTTCAATCATATCTTTTAAATATCTTGTTTGTTTTCTTCTACTTCTATTTAATGATTTTCTATATATTTGTGCCATATTATTCCACCTTTCATTATTTATTATAGCATATTTATAAATATTATACATAGACTTAAGTGGTGATATACATGAATATTTTTTTAATTACTGAATATGTAAAGAGACTTACAAAAGATGATATTAATAATTTTGCTTTAAAGCAAGGAGTTAGTTTAACAAAAGAAGAATTAGATATAATTTATAATTATGTAAAAAAGGATTATAAAACAGTCATATATGGAAATCCTAGAGTTATTTTAGATGAACTAAAAACTAAAGTTAAACCATTTACTTACAGTAAGATAGAAAACTTATATCAACAATTTAAAGGATACTTAAATTAAAAGAAACTACTTATAGTAATTTCTAATATCAGTTATTAAATTATTATTAAATTTTTTATTTCTTATCATTTCTATTTCAAATAAATATGGAGGATATATTCTTTCTTTAGAATCATCAGTTTTAGTTACATATGGTGTTTCTAATATTTTAGGAATATTCTCTATTTTTTTATTATAAATAATATTTATTAAATTATCAAAACCTAAATATCCATATCCAATATTTTCATGTCTATCTTTATGTGATGCAACATCATTCTTACTATCATTTAAATGAATACATTTTAATTTATCTAATCCAATAATACTATCAAATTCATCAAGTACTTTATCAAAATTACTAATATCATATCCTGCATCATTTATATGACAAGTGTCTAGACATACTCCAATTTTATCTTTAAATTTAACTCCTTCAATTATCCTATTTATTTCTTCAAAATTTTTTCCTATTTCATTACCTTTACCTGCCATTGTTTCTAAACATATAGTAACATTATAATCATTATCTAAAATAAGATTTAATCCTTTTATAATATTATTTATTGCTATATCTCTATTTCCTTCTACTGCAGAACCTGGATGCAATACCATTTTATTTATTCCGAGTAAACTACATCTTTCTACTTCATTTATTAAAAAAGATACTGAAAAATCAAAATTTTTACTATTAGCTAAATTAACTATATAAGGAGCATGTACTATAACATTATTTAAATCAATATTATTTTCTTTCATTAGTTTATATGCTTCTAAAGTTAATTCATCTTTTATTCCAAGTCTATTTGTGTTTTGTGGTGCTCCCGTATAAAACATAAATGTATTTGCTTTATAGCTAAGCGCTTCTTGTACACATCCTAGTAACTGTTTATCATTTTTAAAAGAAACATGAGCTCCAATTATTAAATTCATTCTATCACTTCCCTATATAATTATATAATATTTTTACAAAAAGAAAAAGCGATTACTCGCTATTTACTTTCACCACTTGTTGCTGTACTAAATGCATAAGTTGTTTTACCAGCAATATAGTTTTTACCACCAGTTTCAGCAACTAATAGAACTTCTAATTCCCCAGAACTTGTATATTTAATTGCAGAACAAGTACCACTATCAACTGTTGTTCCTACAGGGGGATTACCACGTAAAACATAATCAGTAGCACTCAATCCAGCAGCATCAGCAAATCCTGATACACTATCAATACATACCCATTTATTAACATTAGAAGAATTATAAACAGCAGTTTTTACTGTATTACTTATTTGCCACTGATCCTCTGGAACCATAGCATCTGCACTAATAGTTGTTCCCCACCAACTAACAACGCTTTTTGCATTTGAATGTATTGTGCTAATTTTACTATTGTCTATAACATTGGTAATTTGTGGAAATACTAAAGCAATAATTATTGCCAAAATAACAATAACAGCTAACAACTCTACTAAAGTAAATCCTTTTCTATCTAATTTTTTCATTAATATCCTCCTATTCTTATGTATTAAATATATCACGAATATATTTTATAGTCAATTATTTTTTATAAATATATACATTTTTTTTTATAATTATATACATTTTTTTCTCCGTATTTTTTACACCCGAGTTTAACAGTTAGTAAATAAAAAAAGTTGTTTAGATATTGAAAAATCTAGTTTTTTTATTGTTTTATACTTGCGTACGTATTCGTATGTATGGTATAATTTTAATATAGAAGGTGTATAAGATGAGATTGAATATACGAAAAACAAACAATTATACCTATTATTCAATAATTAAGGACTATACAAATATAGATGGTAAAAGGACTACAAAAATTTTTGAAAAATTAGGTAACCAACATCAAGTAGAAGAAAGATTTGGAAAAATCGATACAATAAATGAAATAAAAAAATATATTAACAGCTTAAACACTGAAAGCAAAGAAGAACTTATTAAAAAAGAATTTAATCCAAACAAAAAAATCATGCCAGGTATAAAAAAACAGTT
>CALVPR010000015.1 GCA_944351765.1 uncultured Bacilli bacterium | reverse complement strand
TTCTTGACCACAATCTTTAAAATATTTATCAATGTTTAACCAATAATGTCCTGTCGGTTCAAATGCAATAATTACATATTGCAGCCGTTATGTTGCAACCAATAATATCTAAATTTTCTGTTTTATCAAACCATACTTTATGATACACCTCCATCCCTCTAAAATCACAAAATCTTGCACAACACTTTGTTTTTCCTACGTCTATTCCACATATCAAAGTGTCTGGTGTAATTCTTTTGATTTTTTCTTCAACTCTCATAACATCATCCTCCTAGATTAATTGTATCAAATTTTGTATAGCTTTACTTATCTAGTTTTTATTATAAGAGTCTTTTGATATAATAAAAGTGGTACGCCAAACCGCTAATAAAAATCAAAAGGAGGAGAAAATCAATGAGATTTAAAAATGATGACGTAAGTTCATTATCTCATACTAAATGGGATTGCCAATATCACATAGTCTTCACACCAAAATATAGAAGAAAAGCAATATATAACAAATTAAGAAGAGATATTGGGAAATACTTAAGAAGACTATGTGATTATAAAGGAGTGGAAATTGTAGAAGCAAATGCTTGTCCAGATCATATTCATATGCTTGTAAAAATTCCACCTAAAATAAGTATATCATCTTTTATGGGATATTTAAAAGGTAAAAGTAGCTTAATGATATTTGAAGAACATGCGAATTTAAAATACAACTATGGAAATAGACATTTTTGGGCTGAAGGTTATTTTGTGAGTACCGTAGGTATGAACAAAAATACAATAAAAAAATATATTCAAAATCAAGAACTTGAAGATCAAATAAAAGATAAGAGAAGTTTAAAAGAATATAAAGACCCGTTTACGGGTAAGTAATAGTTGCAAAGGCGATTGGCATATTAAAAAGCCCACAAATGTGGGCTGCCAGTAATAGGCCTTATAGGCCAATGATAAAAACCACGCCTTTAGTGATTTTTATTTAATGATTTTCTTTTTTTATGTCCATAATAATTGGAAGTATAATAGGTACTCTTCCTATTTTACTTTCTAATATAGGCATAAGTTCTGTAATTATTTCATTTTTTAAATCCATAAAATTAAATTTCTTATCTTTAAGTTTCTTACTAATAATAACTTCTGCTTTCTTTTGAATTTCATGAATTAATTCTTCATTTTCATTTACTAATATATATCCTCTAGTAGTAACAGATGGAGTACTTAATAATTCTTTGGTAGAACTATTTATATTGGCAATAATAGCAAGAATACCATTAGTGGACATTAACTTTCTATCTTTAATAATAACATTACCAACGTCTCCAATTCTAGATCCATCAACAAATATATCATCAGCTTGTACTTTTCCTGTTTTTCTAATACCTTTTTTGGTAATAGATAAAACATCTCCATTTTCAAGAACAAAAGTGTTATGTTTAGGGATACCACAATCTTTAGCAACATCAGTATGTGTTTTTAACATTCTATACTCACCATGATAAGGAGCAAAAAATTCAGGTTTAAATAATCTTATCATTAATTTTAATTCTTCTTGTTTAGCATGTCCTGAAGAGTGAATATCATAAGTCTTATTAGTAAATACTTTAACACCTTTTAAATATAATTGGTTAATTGTTTTATATACAGAAGCAGAATTTCCTGGTATCGGTGAAGAAGAGAAGACTACAATATCATTTGGCATTAATCTAATTTGTTTATGGGTTCCATTTGCAATTCTTGATAATGCCGCAAGTGGTTCTCCTTGACTTCCTGTACAAAGTAAACATACTTCTCCTGGTTTTAAGTGATTAGCTTCTTCAGCAGTAATAATTATATCTTTATCTTTAATATAACCACATTTAACAGCAATTTCTACTGATGTATCCATACTTCTTCCAAATAAAGCAACTTTTCTTTTATTTTTTTTACATGTTTCAAAGATATGTTTTAATCTATATATGTTAGATGCAAATGTTGCAATAATAATTCTATTATTTTTGTATGTTTCAAATATTTCACCTAAATTTTCATCTACTACTGATTCACTTAAAGATGTACCTTCGGATAAAGCATTAGTAGAATCACTCATCAGTAGTTTAACACCATTTTTTCCAATTTCAGCCATTTTATGAATATTTGACATTGGACCAATTGGAGTCATATCAAACTTAAAGTCTCCAGTCATTACAATAGTACCATTTGGGGTACCTATTGCAATACCATGTGAGTCTGGTATCGAATGAGTTGTTCTAAAAAATTCAATATTAAAATATTTTGTTTTAACTTTTGTTTCTTCAGTATAAATAATTATATTTTTATATTTTATATTTCTTTCTTCTAATTTTTTATCAATTAATTCTTTAGCTTGGGCAGGCGCATATATTTTAGGAATATTTACTGTTTGAAGTAAAAAGGGAATTCCTCCAATATGATCTTCATGCCCATGGGTAATAAATAACCCTTTAATTTTATTTTCATTTTGTTTTAAAAAAGTATAATCAGGAATAACATAATCTATTCCTAGTAAATCATCTTCAGGAAACATAATTCCTGCATCTACAATTATAAGTTCGTTATTGTGCATAACACAATACATATTTTTACCAACTTCGCCTAGTCCTCCTAGTGCGAATACTTTAGTATCTAATTCGTTTTTCATTGTTCTCCTCTCATAATATTAACCGTTAAACAAAAAAAATAATATAAAATATTAGAACTCATCGATGTATTAATTATATAATAAAATTAATTAATTTTCAACTTAATATTAATATTTGACAAGAACTTATTATGATGTTAATATATTAACACGGTGATTTATATGATAAAAAGGAATTATGAAGAAGTATTAAATAATATAATTAAAACTTATTTTCCTAATATAAGTGTAGAAGAAATAGAAGAAAACAAAGGATTTTTTAAAGAAATTGTTGATGGACTTCCTAAAAATAAAATAAAAGAAAGTGAAGGAAATTTTCCTTTATTTGAATTAACATTTACTGATAAAAATAATTTTATGTATAAAGCATATTATTATAGTCATTTATATGATAAAGATAATGTTTTTAAAAAAGTAACATTAGATAATGAAGAATATTTTTCAATTTTAGATAGAGATAATAGCTATTGTACTTATAATGAAGAAAGAAGTTATTATTGTGGTAAACATGTATGGGAAAAATCTAGTAATTCAGAATATGCAAAAATTATTAGTATGTTTATTTATTTGTATGGACCAGAAATATTATGTGATGAAAAAAAATTAATTAAAAAAAAATAAAAATGGAGAGGTAATATGGTTGATCAAGCATTAGAATATAAGTCTCTTTTAAATAAAATCCATGTAATGATTGATAATGTAAGTAAATTGGGAATGGATACTAAAAAATACGATGATGCATTAAAGACGATAATTAATGAAGTAGAATCTACTACTAAACTAAGTAAGTCAAAATGGGGAAATAAAGCGGGAATGTTATTAATTTGTGATTATGCTAGTGGAATAAAAAAATTAAAATTATTAGAAATTGAATTAAGAGACTACAGTGTATATTTTCAAGTGTTAAATTCAGGGGAATATTTACTTATGCAACTAAATAAAATAGATGGTTTAGAAGAAAAAGATAAAGTTAAAAGTTATGCAGATGAAATTATAAAATCATTAAAATCAATAAAATTTTCTAATACTCTTCATTATAGTGATGAAAAACGAATTGTTGAAAGAATTTATGAAATAGCATATAAAATAATTAAGTTAGAAGTAATAACTTATGGAATGAGTCAAATTTATGAATATATTAAGTGTGATGATACTGATATATATTTTATAGATAAATGCATAAGAAAAGAAATTGATGACTTGGATTTAAATGCTAAAAAAAATATAAGAATTAAAGAAAAAATATATGAAATTAGCCGTAAAGGATTAGAGGCCAATTATTTTGATATTGAATTAATTAAATTATTAATAAGTAATAATTGCAATGTTAATTTTAAAGAAAACGTTATAAAAGAATTAAATAGTTTAAAAGAGAATATTAATTATTCAGAAAAAAGTTGTAAATTTTTATTAGATCGTAAAGAAAAATTAATAAAAAAAATAGCAAAAATAAGAAATGATATTAGATATAATAAAAAAGTAATTATAGCAAGAATTTTATTTCCAATAATATATTTAGGTATTACGATAGGAGCGTGTTTTTGGATTGGCAAGGTAGGAAAAAATTCTTGTACTAAACAAGCATATCCTAAAACAATAACTACTTATTCTGATGAGTATGGTAAAGAAGTACAAGAAGAGTACTCTTTTGTAGAAGATAAAGAACAAGATAAAAATTATATAAGGGTTTATAGTGACTGGTATGACAAATTTTATGTTAAGAATAATAGAGATATTTATACTTATGATGTAAGTAAGACAAATTTAGATAATATTGAAGATTATTTATATTTAAATTATGAAGGATTACCATTTGATAAAGAGACTATAACAACAGAGGATATTACTGAACTTTTGCAAAATGGATATGTAGAAGTAGAGCAAATATCAATTAATAGAGATAAAATAGAGCTTATTTTGGATAAAGAAGAGTATTTTTGTTTTTTAGCAGTGTTTTATACTATTATTATAGGATCAACATTAATTACTGAAGTAATGGATTTTGATAAAAATAGTGATAAGTATTTAGGAATATATCAATGTTTATATCAATTAATAAAATATAATATAGTTGATTACAAAAAAAATAAGAATTATTTTAAGGAAATGTTAAAAGAGTATAAAGAAACCTTAAATAAATTATTAAATGAGATAAATAAGTATGAAGAATTAAGGGTAAGATTTGATGAATTATATAATGAAAATAAATATTTATTAGATAATCCTGAAAAATTATTTAATAAAATAGATTCATTACCTAAAGAATTAAGTAAAGAAGAGATTAAAGGTAAATTAAAGTCTTTAAAGAGATCTTTAAAGAGATATTAATACTACCTTTTTTTTTCTATAAAAAAATGTTATAATCTATATAGTTAGGTGATATTAATGAAGAAAACAATTAAAGATTATGATTTAAATGGGAAAAAAGTAATGATCAGGTGTGATTTTAATGTACCCATTACTAATGGTAAGATAGATGATGATAATAGAATTAGAATGAGTTTAAAAACAATTAATTATGCAATAGATAATAATGCTAAAGTAATATTGTTATCTCATCTAGGTAAAATAAAAGAAGAAAGTGATAAAGAAAAGAATAGTTTAGAAATAGTTAGTGTTAGATTATCAGAACTAATAAACAGAAAAGTAATATTTTCTCATGATACAAAAAGTGAAGAACTAACTAGATTAGTAAATAATTTAAAAGAGAAAGATGTACTTCTTATAGAAAATACAAGATATGAAGATTTGGATGGAAAGAAAGAAAGTTCTTGTGATATGGGTCTTGCTAAATATTGGGCATCACTTGGAGACATTTTTATAAATGATGCTTATGGTACTTGTCATAGAGCTCATGCATCAAATGTTGGTATTGCTAGGTTGCTTCCTAATGGAATTGGTTTTTTAGTTGAAGAAGAAATAACAAAGATAGATTCTGTATTAAAAGAAAATACCCATCCATTTATAATAATAATGGGTGGAAAAAAAGTAAGTGATAAAATTCCTATTATAAAAAACTTAATTAATAAATGTGATTTATTATTAATTGGGGGAGCTATGGCCTTTACATTTTTAAAAGCCAAAGGTTATAATGTAGGGAATTCAATCGTTGATGTAGATAACATTTCATTTTGTAAGGAAATGTTAGAAAAATATCCTAATAAAATATTACTTCCAATAGATATTATTAATGAAAATAATGACAATATTAAAATAGAAAATATAAAAGATGATATTGGCTATGACATAGGAAAAGAAACAATAAAATTATATTGCGATAAAATAAAAGATGCTAAAAGAATTATTGTTAATGGACCAATGGGAATGTTTGAAAATGAAAATTACGAAAATGGTACTAGAAAAATATATGAATGTATAAGTGAGAATAATATTAAAACAATAATTGGGGGCGGAGATTCTGCTTCTTCTGTAAAAAAATTAGGATTTGACGGAAAATTTTATCATATATCAACAGGAGGTGGCGCAACACTAGAATATTTATCAGGAGAAATTCTTCCTGGAATAAGTGTTATTGAAGATGAAGAAGAAAGTTTACATTAATTTAATAACAATAATTGTTGTTGTTTCTTTAGTTTTAATTGTTTCATTAAATTATGATTTTGATGCAGTTATGTATCATATTGTTAATATGAATATCTTGTGGTTTGTTATATCTATTATTGTTATGATGATATCAAGACTAATTATTGGAATTTGTTCTTATATGATGGTAAGAATAAATGATGAAAATGTAAGTATTTGGAAAATGATTCAAATAAATTATATAATTCCTTTTTTTCATGGAATAACTCCTTTTTCCGGTGGGGGACAACCAATGGAAATATATTATTTGCATAATGAAGGAGTAAGTAAAACTAAAGCAACTAATATTGTTCTTCAAAACTTTATATTATTTCAAAGTGCATTAATTATTTTAAGTATAATTGCTGTTATATATAACTTTTTCTTTAATTTATTTCCTAGTGATAGTTTTATGCGTGGTTTAGTTACTTTAGGATTTATTATTAATTTTTTAGTATTATTATTTAGTTATATGTTAAGTTTTTCTAAAAAAGTAAATAAATTTATTTTAAATAAAGGACTTAGTTTCTTATCAAAGATAAAAATAATCAAGAATGTAGATACAACTCGTGAAAAGTTAAATAATTATATAAATAAATTTTATACAAGTGCTGCTTTTTTAAAAAAACAAAAAGGCCAAGTAGTAATTGTTCTTTTATTAAATGTTTTGTCTTTAATTGTTCAGTATAGTATACCTTATGTAGTTGGTATTGGTATGGGGGCTAGTTCTTTAAATATTTTATCTATGATAGTGGCTACTACCTATGTTATGATAATAGGATCCTTTGTACCAATACCAGGTGGTACTGGTGGTATTGAATATGGATTTGTTTATTTTGTTGGATATATTATTGATGAAACAGGACTAGTTACAGCAATTATGTTGATATGGCGACTTATATCTTACTATTTTGCAATGGTAATTGGGGCAATTACATTAATATTTTATAGAAAGAAGGAAAAAGAATGCGAATAGGAATATTTACAGATAGTTATACTCCCTTTATAAATGGTGTTACAACTAGTGTACTTATGTTAAAAAAAGGATTAGAAAAAAAAGGGCATACTGTTTATGTAGTAACTGTTAATAATGAAAATATGAAGTATAAATTAGATGAAAAAGGTAAAGTATTAAGACTTCCGGGTGTACCTATTGGAATATACGATTATAGATTAACAGGAATATATCCCTTAAAGGCAATTAATATTATAAAAAAATGGAATCTTGATGTAATTCATTGTCAAACGGAATTTGGAGTAGGAACTTTTGCAAGAATTATTGCTAAACAATTAAATATTCCTTTAGTACATACTTACCATACAATGTACGAAGACTATATTCATTATATAACTAAAGGATACTTTAATAAAACAGGAAAGAAAATTGTAGAATATTTAACTTTGTTCTATTGTGATAAAACGGCAACGGAACTTGTTGTGCCAACTAAAAAAGCTTATGAACTTTTTAAAGAAAAATATAAAGTAGATCGTAATGTTTACATAGTACCTACAGGAATTGAAGTAGAAAAGTTTTATTTAGAAAATAATAAACAGTTAAATATAGTAAAGAAAAGAGAATCTTTAAGATTAAAAAGAGATGATTTTGTAATATTATTTGTAGGTAGAATTGGTAGTGAGAAAAACGTTGAACTTTTACTTACAAGTATGAGATATATTGTTAATAATTGCCCAAAAGCAAAACTTTTAATTGTAGGAGACGGACCTGACTTAAATAAGTATAAAACATTTGTAAAAAAACAAGGGCTTGAAGAAAATATAATATTTACAGGTAAAGTTCCATGGGAAAGTATTGCTGAATATTATTTAATATCAGATGTTTTTACAACAGCATCAAAAACAGAAACCCAAGGGCTTACAGTAATTGAAGCGATGGCGGCATCTCTTCCTGTTGTATGTATAAATGATGAAAGTTTTACTAATACAGTAATAGATAATTTAAATGGGAAAATATTTAAAAATAAAAGGGGATATAAAAAAGCAATTATTGAATTATATAATGATCCAAAGGAATTGAAAAGATTAAGTAAACAGGCAAGATTATCTGCAGATATGCATTCTTCTAAATACTTTGTTGAAAGTATCCTTGATGTGTATAAAATTGCTATTAAAAATAAGCCACAAACTATTATTCCTTTAGTAGGAAAAATAAAAAATATATTAAAAAAGGATGATAAAGATGAAGAAGATAATAGTTTTAAATCATAAAATGAATTTGTTATATGATGAAGTACTAGAATATATAGTGAAGTTAAATAACATTGATACTGATAATGATATAATAGTATGCCCTAGTAGTATTTATCTAGAAAGTTTTATAAATTATTGTAATTGGGGAGTGGGAAGTCAAGAAATGCATTATGAATTATTAGGAGACTTTACTGGAGAAATATCTTCTCTTCAATTAAAATCTATGGGTGTAGAATATGTTATTATTGATGAAAAAGATAATGATATTGCTAATAAAAAAGTAATTGCATCTTTAGAATCAAACATTATTCCTATTATATACTTAAATGATAATAATAACAGTGCAGAAGAATTATATAATACATTTAAAACTGTTACTAAAAAAGTTGAAGGTTATGAATTTATTATATTAGCATATCACAACAATAAGGAATTAAACTTAACAGATGTGGAAGAAAAAATACAACAGCTTAAAAATATGATAAAAGTAGATAGTAGTAAAGACATAACTATTATATACAGTGGAGATATAAATAAAGATAATGTAAATAAAATATTAAGTGTAAAAGAAGTTGAAGGAGTTATATTAGGTAGTATTTCTAGTAGTATTAACGAAGTAGAAAACATAGTTAATGTTATAGATTAGAGAAGTATGGCTAATTACTTCTTTTTTTCTTTCTTTTATGTTATAAATCGACAAATATAGACACAGATAAAATATATAATAGTAATAGAAAGTGAGGAAGAAAAAGAATGAAAAAGATAAGGGTTTTAATGATTGATGATAATGTTAATTTAACTAAAATGGTAGAGGAATATTTTAGTGATCATAAAGAGATAGAAATAGTAATGAAAGCTCATGATGGTGGAGAAGGACTTAATTTAATATTAGAAAAAGAAGGAGAATATGATTTAGTATTATTAGATTTAGTAATGCCTAATAAAGATGGAATATATGTACTTGATGAACTAAAGAAAAGAAATATTGCTAAAAATATAATAGTGGTTACTTCATATAATGCTCCAGAGATGATTAGAAAAGTTAGCGAGTATGGAGTTAATTATTATATTTTAAAACCATTTGAACTTGTAGATTTGGAAAATAGAATATTAGATGTCTTTAAAGTAGTAAAAGGGGGAAGTATAAACTTATATCATAATAATTTACAAATATCTATAACTAAAATGTTACATGAATTAGGAATGCCGTCTCATATAAAAGGATATCAATATATAAGAGATGGAATAGATATGATTTATAATAATCCTGAAATAATTGGAGGAATAACTAAAGATTTATATCCTGATATAGCAAGTAAATATGATACAACAGTATCTCGTGTTGAAAGAGCAATAAGACACGCGATTGAAGTTAGTTGGAATAGGGGAAACTGGGATTTTATGGAAGAAGTATTTGGTCATAGTGTTGATATTGATAAAGCGAAGCCTACGAATAGTGAATTTATTGTTACAATAGCAGATAAATTAAGATTAGAATATGCAAAAGAAAAGGCAAGATAATTTGTCTTTTTAAATTAGAAAGGAATTTTATATGATAAAAAAATTTAATATAGTAACTACTAAAAGTGATTTAACAAAAATAGTAGAAAATGGTTGTATTATATGTAAAGGAAATTATTTTAAATATTTAAGTGTTAAAGATACTTATGTATGTGAAAAATGTAAGAGTAGTTATGCTATAGATAATAAAGGTATAATTAATATGTTATTAGAAATTGGTGAAATTAGAATATATAAAGGAAGAACAGGATTAATTGATGATGTTAAAGTAGATAGAATAATAGATACAAAAGTTATTAAAGATAATAGACCTAAAGTAAAGAAAAGAGTTTCTAATAGATAAAATATCCAGCAATGGATATTTTTTTGATACGTTTGACATATTAATATTTTTATGTATAATATATAGCGTAAACAAATGGGAATGTTTATGGAATTAATTAATAAGAATATTGTTAATAATAGACACTTTAAAATAGTAGAAAAGGTAATAAGAGATATACTTCATAAAAGAAAAAAAGATACTGTATATGAAGCATTTAAATCTCACTTAATTTTTTTAGGTGAATCTATAATGAAAAATTATTTAGAAGAAACAGGACTCGTTAAAGATGAAAGATTCAAAAAAAATAGATTTAGTTCTGGTAATTTATCTGGTAAAATGTTAGGATGTCATTATGAAAATAATATAGTTATAGACAATAAAGTAATAGAAGGTTTATATAATGGAAAACTTGATATGCTAGGGATATTTTTTCATGAATTAAATCATTTTAAAATATATTGTGATATAAATATGGGTATTCCTAATATATGTTTATATAGAATATTAAAAGAAAAATTAGTAAGAGAAAGCATTGATAAGCATAATAGAAATTATTATGATACTAATTATTCATTATATTCTGAAGAAACGTATGTAGAGCTTCTTACGTTAATAGATTTTTTAAAGTTTATAAAACTAGTTGATTCTAAAAGATTTGATTCAGTTTTTGATGAGTTAAGAGAAGCAACAAGTATTAGATTAAAAAGTATAATAGAAAAATGGAACAATGAAAACAGGGACTTATCTAGAGTAATTAATTTTAATGATAATTATATGAATATTAATGATATTTTTGATTTTCAATTAAGATATAATAAAAAATGGTTAGAAGAATATCAATTATTAAAAATAGAATATTATGTAGATGAACATGGTAATATAATTAAAAGAAATATTGAAGAATTAAGAGAGTTATTAAAAATAGAAAAAGATAATAAAAGGAAAAAATTTATTTGTATGTTAATATTAGATAAAATGAATGTGGAAGATTATTATTCTATAATTGAACAAGTTGGTAATGATAATTTAAAAATACTACAAAAAAGAGTTAAAAAAGTTGTATAAACATTTACTAAATTAAGTAGATGTTTATTTTTTATTTTGTGCAAATTTCTCCTACAAATTAATAATAATATAATTGTAAAAAAAGTCAAAGAAAATACTAAAAAAAGCTTGATTTTCATATAATTATTTGGTATGATATTGAACGTATAACTGGCTTAGATGTGCAAAGTTGCTGATACACCCGGTTAAGTTGTTAAATACTTTTAAGGAAAAATCAGGTAATTTGCTCGGAGCAAGTCTATACTAGATATAGGCGAAGGGAGGACAATAGAAATGTCAAAAGTGAGTATTAAACTTAAAGCTTATGAACACAGCATCATTGATAAAGCAGCTGCTAAGATCGTTGATACTGTTAAAAGAACAGGCGGAGAAGTTAGTGGACCAATTCCACTTCCAACTGAAATTCAAAAATATACAATATTAAGAGCAGTTCATAAGGACAAAGATTCAAGAGAACAATTTGAAAGACGTACACACAAAAGATTAATAGTCATCAATAACCCAAGTAAGGAAACTGTTGAAGCACTTCAACATTTAGATTTACCAAGTGGTGTTGATATACAAATCAAATTATAGGAGGAAAGAGAAATGAAAGGAATCTTAGGTCGTAAGATCGGGATGACTCAGGTATTTGCTAAAAATGGTAAATTAACTCCAGTTACTGTAATTGAAGTTGAACCAAATGTAGTAAGTCAAATCAAAACAGTAGAAACTGATGGATATAATGCTATTCAACTTGCTACTGTAGATAAGAAAGAAAAAAGAGCGAACAAACCTGAAACAGGTCATCTAAAAAAAGCTAATGCAACACCTAAGCGCTTCTTAAAAGAAATTAGAGGTGTTGATGTTAGCAATTATACTTTAGGTAGTGAACTTAAAGCTGACATCTTTACAGAAGGAGAAATGGTTGATGTAACCGGCACTTCTAAGGGTAAAGGATTTCAAGGTGTTATCAAACGCCATAATCAATCACGTGGACCAATGGGTCATGGTAGCCAATATCATCGTGGTGTAGGTTCAATGGGTACATTGTTACCAATGCGTGTTTTACCAGGTAAGAAATTACCAGGACATATGGGAAATGAACAAGTAACGGTTCAAAATCTAGAAGTAATCAGCATTGATTTAGAAAATAACGTTATCTTAATTAAAGGAAATGTTCCTGGACCTAAAAAATCTATGGTACTTATTAAGTCAGCAATTAAAAACGAAGGTAAAGTAAACGAAAAAGTTGAACTTATCACTTACGAAGTTGAAACACCTGCAGAAGAAGTTCAAGCTGAAGTAGAAGAAACTGTAGAAGAATCATCACAAGACAAAGTTAAAACTGAAGAATAATAACTATATATATATAATATAGAAAGCAATTTGTGATGAATAAAGGAGGATTTAAATATGTCTAAAATAGAGATGTTAAACCTAAATGGTGAAAAGGTAAAGGATATTAAATTAAACGATAACGTATTTGGAATAGAACCTAATGATGCTGTACTTCATAATGCTATTGTACTTTCAATGGCAGGAAGAAGACAAGGAACACACGCAACTAAAACAAGAGATATGGTTTCTGGTGGTGGAAGAAAACCATGGAGACAAAAAGGAACAGGTAATGCTCGTCAAGGAAGTATTCGTGCTCCACAATGGCGTGGTGGTGGTATAGTGTTTGGACCACAACCAAGAGATTATTCAAAGAAAATGAATAAGAAAGAAAGAAGATTAGCATTAAAATCTGCTTTATCATACAAAGCTATTGATAGTGAATTAGTAGTGGTAGAAAATATTACTATGGAAACTAACAAGACAAAAGATATGCTAAGCTTACTAACTAAATTAAACTTAGTTAATAAAAAAGTATTAATGGTGGTAGAAGAACTTAATGATAACATTTGCTTATCTACAAGAAACTTAGGAAATGTTAAAGTTGTATTACCTGAAGAAGTTAATACTTATGATGTAATTAATGCTGATAATATGTTAATAACAGAAAAAGCATTAGAAAAATTAGAGGAGGTGCTTTCTCGTGAATAATTATCGTGATATTATTTTTGCACCTGTAATAACAGAAAAAGCTGCTAACTGTGCAGAAGAAAATAAAGTAGTGTTTAAAGTAGACCCAAGAGCTAATAAAACACAAATTAAACAAGCAGTTGAAAAAATCTTCAATGTAAAAGTTGAAAGTGTTAATACTGTAAATGTACATCCGAAAAAAAGAAGAGTAGGAAAATATACAGGTATGACTAATAAATACAAGAAAGCTATCGTTAAATTAGCTAAAGGAAGTACTATTAGTTTCGACTAATAAAAGGAGGAAATCAGAATGGCAATAAGAATATTTAAACCAATTACTAATGGTTCAAGACAAAGAAGTGTCTTAACTAGTGAAGAAATTACCAAGACTACTCCTGAGAAAAGCCTTGTGGTAACTAAGAAAAAAACTAATGGTCGTAACAACCAAGGTAAAATTACTGTAAGACATCGTGGTGGCGGTGTAAAAAGAAAATATCGTTTGGTTGATTTTAAGAGAGTTAAAGATGGAATTACTGCAGTAGTTGCAAGTATTGAATATGATCCGAATAGAAGTGCTAATATAGCATTAATTAACTACAAAGATGGTACTAAAGCTTATATTATAGCTCCAAAAGAATTAAAAGTTGGAGATGTAGTAGAAAGTGGAGAAAAAGTAGATGTTAAAGTTGGTAACGCAATGCCAATCGCTAACATTCCAGTTGGTACTGTAATTCATAATATTGAACTTAGACCTGGTAAAGGTGGTCAACTTGCTCGTTCGGCAGGAGGATCTGCTCAAATCTTAGGACGTGAAGATAAATACGTATTAATAAGATTAGCAAGTGGAGAAACTAGAAAAATCTTAGGAACATGTCGTGCAACAATTGGTGTTGTAGGTAATGAAGATTACGGACTTGTAAAAGTAGGAAAAGCAGGACGTACTCGTCATATGGGTATTAGACCAACAGTTCGTGGTAGTGTTATGAACCCTAACGATCACCCACATGGTGGTGGTGAAGGACGTGCACCAATCGGTAGAAGTGGTCCAATGACTCCATGGGGCAAACCAGCACTTGGATATAAAACTAGAAAAAATAAAAAAGAATCAAATAAATATATCGTTACACGTCGTAATAAATAATAAAGAAAGGATGAGTATAAATGGCAAGAAGTTTGAAAAAAGGACCTTATGTATTTGATAGATTACTTAAAAAGGTTCAAATGTTAAACGAAACTGGTAAAAAAGAAGTTATTAAAACTTGGTCTCGTCGTTCAACAATTTATCCTGAATTTATTGGACACACATTTGCTGTACATAATGGTAAAGAATTTATTCCAGTTTATGTAACTGAAGATATGGTTGGACATAAATTAGGAGAGTTCTCATTAACTCGTAAATTTGGTGGCCACGGCGCTGATAAGAAATAATTTCTATAAGGAGGACTATAATGGAAACAAGAACAGAAGCTAAAGCAATAGCTAAAACTGTTAGAATTGCTCCTCGTAAAACTCGTTTAGTAATCGATTTAATTAGAGGAAAAGAAGTTGGGGAAGCAAGAGCAATATTGTTTAACCAACCTCAAAAAGCAGCTAGAGTAATCGAAAAAGTATTAAACTCAGCTGTAGCAAACGCAGTTAATAATTATAATTTAAAAGAAGAAAATTTATATGTTAAAACTTGTTATGTTGATGAAGCTTTAGTTATTAAAAGACCTAAAATGGATTCACGTGGACACGTTGGAAGAAATGATCATAAAACAAGTCATATAACAATAATTGTAAGTGAAAAAAATAAGTAAAGGAGGAGTTATTGATGGGACAAAAAGTTAATCCAAATGGACTTAGAATTGGCATCAATAAAGACTGGGAAGCAAAATGGTATGCAAATAAAAGTGACTTTTCTAAATACTTAAATAATGATGTTGAAATTCGTAAATACCTAAGCACTAACTTTAAAGCTGCTGGTATCTCTAAAATTGTTATTGAAAGAAATAAGAAAAGATGCGAAGTATTTATATATGCTTCTAAACCAGGAATCATTATTGGACAAAGCGGAGTTGAAATTGAAAAAGTTAAAAAAGTTGTTTCAAAATTAGTTAACGAAGATGTTCAAATTTCAATTGTTGAAGTTAAAAATCCTGATTTAGATGCTAAACTAGTTGCTGAAAATATTGCACACAATATTGAAAATCGTGTATCATTTAGAGTTGCACAAAAGAAAGCAATTAGAAACACAATGAAAGCTGGAGCTAAAGGAATTAAAACTTTAGTATCAGGACGTTTAGGAGGAGCAGACATTGCTCGTGGTGAAGGTTATTCTGAAGGAACAACTCCACTACATACTTTAAGAGCAGATATTGATTATGCAACTGCAGAAGCTGATACTACATATGGAAAAATCGGTGTTAAAGTATGGATTTACAAAGGTGAAATCTTAAACGATAAAAAGGGAGGTAATTCTAATGTTAATGCCAAAAAGAACTAAACATAGAAAAACTTTCCGTTTAAAATACGAAGGAAGAGCTAAAGGAAATACAGAACTTCATTTCGGTGAATATGGTTTAATGGCTAAAGAAGGAGCTTGGATTACTTCACAACAAATCGAAGCTGCTCGTATAGCTATGACTAGATATATGAAACGTGGTGGTAAAGTATGGATTAATATATTCCCTAACTTATCACTTACTAAAAAACCTTTAGAAACTCGTCAAGGAAAAGGTAAAGGAAATCCAGAAGTTTGGGTTGCCGTTGTTAAAGAAGGAAAAATTATGTTTGAAATAGGAGATGTTTCAGAAGATGTAGCAAGAGAAGCATTAAGACTTGCATCTCATAAATTACCTATCAAATGTAAATTTGTAAAAAAAGAAAGTGGTGAGAATAGTGAAAGCTAATGATATAAGAAAAATGACCACTGAAGAGATAAACAAAAAAATTAGTGAAAACAAAGAAGAACTATTTAACTTAAGAATGAAACAAGCAACAGGATCTTTAGAAAATCCAGGAAGAATAAATACACTTAGAAAAGATGTTGCTAGAATGAAAACTATTCTTAACGAAAGAGAAAATCAAGGTTAAAAGGAGGAAATGTCCTTATGAATGAAAAACAAAAACGTGAGTTAATTGGAATCGTTGTAAGTGATAAAGCAGATAAAACAATTACAGTAAAAGTAGAAACTTATAAAAAAGATCCAAAATATGGAAAAAGAGTTAAATATACTAAAAAATATACAGCTCATGACGAAAACAATACTGCTGGTATTGGTGATAAAGTTCGTTTAGTTGCGACTAGACCATTATCTAAAACTAAAAGATATGAATTAGTAGAAGTAATTGAAAAGGCTGTAATTCTATAATCTCTTTAGTTGGAAGGAGGAAATTATAATGGTACAACAAGAAACCCTTTTAAAAGTAGCTGATAATTCTGGTGCTAGAGAACTATTAGTAATCAGAGTTCTTGGTGGAAGTAAAGTAAAAACTGGTAATATTGGAGATATAGTCGTTGGTACTGTAAAAAAAGCTACTCCTAACGGAAATGTTAAAAAAGGTAAAGTAGTTAAAGCCGTAATCGTTAGAAGTAAGTTTGGAGTTAGAAGAGAGGACGGAAGTTATATTAAATTTGATGATAATGCATGCGTTATTATTAAAGATGATAAGAGTCCTGTTGGAACTCGTGTTTTAGGACCAGTAGCTCGTGAACTTAGGGATAAAGATTTTACAAAGATCATAAGTTTAGCTAAAGATGTACTATAATCCATTAGTTTAAGGAGGAAAACATATGAAACTAAAAACTGGTGATAAAGTCGTTGTTATTGCAGGAGCAAACAAAGGCAAAGAAGGAAAAATCACTCATGTGTTAGAAAATAGAGTTGTAATTGAAGGTATTAATATTGTTAAAAAACACATTAAACCAAAAAACAACAATGGAACTGGTGAAATCAGAGAAGTTGAAGCACCAATTCACGTATCTAATGTTATGTTGATTGATCCAAAAACTAAAAAAGCAACAAAAATTAAATATGATTTTGATAAAAATGGTAAAAAAATTAGAATTGCAAAAAAATCTAATGAAAAGATTGACTAATTTGGAAGGAGGGTGGCAGTAAATGAACCGCCTAGAAGAAAAATATAGAAACGAAGTTGTTCCAAGTTTAATTGAAAAACACAACTATAGTACTAAAATGTTAGTACCAAAACTAGAAAAAATAGTTGTTAATATGGGTGTAGGAGATGCTGTAGCTAATTCTAAAATGTTAGAAGCTGCTGTATCTGATTTAGAAAAAATTACTGGACAAAAACCAGTAGAAACAAGAGCCAAAAAATCAATCGCATCATTTAAAGTAAGAGAAGGACACAAAATTGGATGTAAAGTAACTTTACGTGGAGAAAGAATGTATACATTTATGGATAAATTAATATCTATTGCACTTCCACGTGTAAGAGATTTCCATGGTGTTTCACCTAAGAGTTTTGATGGAAGAGGAAATTATACTTTAGGTATTAAAGAACAATTAATTTTCCCTGAAATTAATTTTGATGAAGTAGTTAAAGTAAGAGGAATGGATATTGTATTCGTTACTACTGCGAAAACTGACGAAGAAGCGTTTGATTTATTAAATGAACTTGGAGTTCCTTTTAGGAAATAAGGAGGAATAAGATGGCAAAGAAATCAATGATTATTAAATCACAAAGAAAACCTAAATTTAAGGTTAGAGAATACACTCGTTGCTCTAGATGTGGAAGACCACATGCTGTTATGAGCGAATTTGGTGTTTGCCGTATTTGTTTTAGAGAACTTGCTTATAAAGGACAAATACCTGGTGTTAAAAAATCAAGTTGGTAATCAACTATAAATAAAAGAAGGAGGGATTTTAATGACAGATCCAATCGCAGATATGCTTACAAGAATTCGTAATGCTAATCAAAATAGAAGCAAAGAAGTCATAATACCATCTTCAAAAATGAAATATGAAATAGCTAGAATATTAAAAGAAGAAGGTTTTATTGAAGAATTCAAAGTAAATAATGAAAGCGTTCAATCTACATTAACATTAACTTTAAAATATGGTCACAATAAAGAAAGAGTAATTACTGGACTTAAGAGAATTTCTAAACCAGGACTTAGAGTATATGCTAAGGCTGAAGATATTCCTAGAGTATTAAATGGATTAGGAATTGCTATTATATCTACACCAAAAGGAATTATGACTGATAAACTTGCTCGTAAGAACAATGTTGGTGGAGAAGTAATTGCTTATGTATGGTAATTAGGAGGTACTTATAATGAGTCGTATCGGAAAAAGAGTATTAACTATACCTGAAAATGTTAATGTTGAAGTTAATGGACAAAAAGTTACAGTTAAAGGGCCAAAAGGAGAATTATCATTAGATTTAATTAAAACAATTGAAGTAAAAGTTAATGATAAACAATTAACTGTTGAAAAATTAAAAGAAGATAAATTTACAAACCAAATGCATGGAACTACTAATGCTAATATTGCTAATATGATTAAAGGTGTTAGCAAAGGATATAAAAAAGCATTAGAAATAGTTGGTGTAGGTTACCGTTTTAATGTACAAGGTAACACTTTAACAATTAATGCTGGTTATTCACATCCAGTTAAAATGGAAGTACCTACAGGTATTACTGTAAAAGCAAGTAGCAATACAGAAATAGAAATTGAGGGTACTGATAAATGTGCAGTTGGAGAATTTGCTGCTAATATAAGAAAGGTTAGAGCACCAGAACCATATAAAGGTAAAGGTATTAAATATGTTGGTGAACAAATTCGTCGTAAAGTAGGAAAGAAAGCTTCTAAATAATTAGTAAAGGAGATATACTTATGATAAAAAAAGTTTCAAGAAATGAAATGCGTTTAGAAAGACATAAGAGAATTAGAGAAAATTTGCATGGTACAGCAGATAGACCAAGACTTAATGTTTTTAGATCAAACGCTAATATTACAGCCCAAATTATTGATGATGATAAGGGAATAACTTTAGTAAGTGCATCTACATTAGAGAAAGAATTAAAAATTACTAATGGTGGAAATGTAGAAGCTGCTAAAAAAATTGGTGAAGAAATTGCTAAAAGAGCAAAGAAAGCAAAAATTACTAAAGTAGTATTTGATAGAGGTGGATACCTATATCATGGACGTGTAAAAGCTTTAGCAGAAGCAGCACGTGAAAATGGATTAGAATTCTAAATAAGGAGGATTACTTATGAACGAAAATGTTAAAGAACAACCACGTAAATTTAACAAAGAACGTAAACCACGTAATAACAATACAAGACCTGTTAAAACATTAGAAGAAAAAGTTATTACTATTAATCGTGTTACTAAAGTTGTTAAAGGTGGACGTATATTTCGTTTTGCTGCTATTGTTGTAGTAGGAGATAGAAAAGGTAGAGTTGGCATTGGGACAGGTAAAGCTAAAGAAATGCCAGATGCAGTTAAAAAAGCAACACTTGCTGCTTCAAAAAATCTAATAAAAGTTGAATTAATTGATAATCGTACTATTTCACATGAAATTACAGTAAAAGAAGGAGCTGTTAAAGTTATGTTAAAGCCAGCTGCTGAAGGTACTGGAGTTAAAGCTGGAGGTCCTGTACGTGATGTACTAGAACTTGCTGGTGTTAAAGATGTCCTTTCAAAAAGTTTAGGAGCTAGCACAAAAGTTAATATGGCAAGAGCTACATTAAATGCATTAAAAGCTCAAAAGTCACCTAGTCATGTTGCTGCTTTAAGAGGAAAAACTGTAGAGGAGATTTTAAACTAATGAAATTACATGAGTTACAACCTAATTATGGTTCTGTTAAAGTTAGTAAAAGAGTAGGACGTGGACCAGGAAGCGGAAACGGAAAAACTGCTGGTAAAGGACATAAAGGACAAAATGCTAGAAGTGGTGGAGGAGTTAGACCAGGATTTGAAGGAGGTCAATTACCACTATTTAGAAGATTATCAAAAAGAGGATTCAACAACTATAATTTTAAAACAGTTTATGCTACAGTTAATGTAGGAGATTTAGAAAGATTTGAAGAAGGTACTGTTGTTACACCAGAACTTTTAAGAGAAACTGGTTTAGTTAAGAAAGAGTTAGACGGGGTTAAAGTTTTAGGTAATGGAGAATTAACTAAAAAACTTACTGTTAAAGCTGCTAAATTCTCAGATACCGCTAAAACAAAAATTGAAAATATTGGTGGAAAAACTGAGGTGATTTAGATGTTTAAAACACTTAAGTTGTTGTTTAGTTTTAAAAATAAAGATATAAGAAAGAGAATTGGTTTTACATTACTTGGATTATTAATATTTGCAGTAGGTACAACTATTCCAACTCCTGGTACCGAAGGAGCTATATCTAATTTAGGATTATGGCAATTATATGATGTTATTGGAGGAGGAGCCCTAAAGAATTTTTCAATATTTGCTCTTGGTGTTATGCCATATATTTCAGCATCTATTATAACAGGGATTCTTCAAATGGATATTATTCCATATTTTACAGAACTTAAAGAACAAGGACAAACAGGAAGACAAAAGATTAATCAAATAAATAGATATTTAGGTCTAGCAATAGCGTTTTTACAAGGATTTGCAATGGCATTTGCTTTTGTAAAAGGTGGAAGTACTATTGACTATTTAAGGGTTGCAGTTATATTAACTGCAGGTACTGCTTTCTTATTATGGCTAGGAGACCAAATGACTTCTAAAGGGATTGGTAATGGTATATCATTAATCATTATGGGTGGTATTATATCATCTATACCTAAAATGTTTATAGATACTTTTAATGCTTTAATAATTGATACATCATCATCATTATTTATAGGTATTATTAGTTTTATAGTATTTGTTCTATTCTATTTAGCAATTATAGTTGGAGTCGTATTTATAGAAAAATCTGAAAGAAGAATACCTATACAATACTCTAATCAAACAACTAGCGCTTATGGAGCAAAACAAAATTATATACCATTTAAATTAAATTCAGCCAATGTTATGCCAGTAATATTTGCATCAGTAATATTTTCTGTACCAGCATTTATTGCCGGATTATTAGATAGTAGTAATGGATTTGTAGTATTTGTAAATAAATATTTAAATTATACTACACCAGTTGGATTTGTAATATATATTGTTGTAATATTCTTCTTTAGTTTCTTCTATGCATTCTTGCAAATTAATCCAGAAGAACTTGCAAAGAACTTAAATAGAAATGGTGGATATATTCCAGGTATTAGACCAGGAAAGGAAACAACAACATATATTAAAACAGTGTTATCAAGAATTACATTATTAGGTTCTATATTTATTGCAGTAATTGCAGGACTTCCAATTATATTTAGTAGTTTCTTATCTACTAACTTACCATCAAGTGTAAGTATTGGAGGAACAGGAATCTTAATTGTAGTTGGAGTAGCACTAGAAACATATAGACAAATAGAAAGTAGTTTAATAAACAGAAATTACAAAGGAGTTAGATAATGATGAATATTATATTAATTGCACCGCCTGCTGCAGGTAAAGGAACGCAAGCTAAATTACTTAGTGAAAAATATAATATTCCTCATATATCAACTGGAGACTTATTAAGAGATGAAATAAATAAAGGGACAGAATTGGGATTAAATTTAAAAGAAACTATGGATAAAGGAAACTTAATCGATGATGCTACCATATTAAATCTTCTTAATGAAAGATTAAGCTTATCTGATTGTAATAATGGTTATATATTAGATGGTTATCCAAGAAATGTTAGTCAAGCAGAAGAGTATGAAAAATTACTTAATAGTTTGGGTAAAGAAATTGGTAAAGTAATATTTTTTGATATAGAAGAAAAATTAGCTTTACAAAGAACTGTTAGTAGAATTATTTGTCCTAATTGTGGAACTAGTTATAATCTTTTAGTAAATGATTTAAAACCAAAAAATGATGGAATATGTGATAGATGTGGAAGTTCTTTAAAGGTACGTAGTGATGATACTGAAGAAGTATTTATAAAGAGATTTGAAACATTTATTACTAAAACTCAAGCATTAAAAGATTTTTACCAAGAAAAAGGTAATTTATATATTATAAATATTGATGAAAATAAAAGTGTTAATGATATATTTAATGAAGTACTTAAGGTATTAGAAAGTTAATATGATAAGTATTAAAAGTGAATATGAATTGTCTTTGTTAAAAGAAGCAGGACACATTGTTTATTTAACTCATCAATATTTAAAACCATATATAAAACCAGGAGTAACTACTAAAGAGTTAGATAAGTTAGCAGAAGACTTTATTAGAAGTAAAGATGCTACACCATCATTTTTAAACTATAATGGATTTCCAGGAAGTATATGTACTTCAATAAATAACGAAGTAGTTCATGGAATACCATCTAAAAGAAAGCTTAAAAATGGTGATATAATAAGTATTGATATTGGTGCTTGTTATAAAGGATATCATGGTGATTCGGCTTGGTCTTATGGTGTAGGAACTATATCTAAAGAAAAAGAATACTTACTTAAGCATACAGAAGAATCTTTATATGTAGGACTTAAGGAGGTTAAACCGGGAGCAAGAATTGGTGATATAGGTGCAGCAATAGAAGAGTATGCTAAACATCATCATTTAGGAGTCGTTAAGGAATTAGTGGGACATGGTGTAGGTAGTCACTTACATGAAGACCCAGAAGTTCCTAATTATGGTAAAAGAAATACTGGTCCAATTTTAAAAGAAGGTATGGTTATTGCTGTTGAACCTATGTTAAATTTAGGAACAGCAGAAGTATTTATCTTAGATGACGATTGGACAATAATAACAGGTGATGATAAACCATCAGCGCACTTTGAACACACAGTTGCAGTAACAAAAGATGGTTATAAAATTTTAACGGGAGATGATAATTGTGGCTAAAAGCGATGTAATTGAAGCTGAAGGTAAAGTAACAGATTTGCTTCCAGGAGGTAAATTTAAAGTAGAGCTTCCAGGAGGACATATAGTAGAAGCCCATGTTTCTGGTAAAATGCGCGTAAACAATATACGTATCTTACCAGGTGATACTGTGGTTATGGAATTGTCACCTTATGACCCAACACATGGGCGCATAATCTACAATAAAAAGTAAAAATAGGAGGAATTAAGATGAAAGTAAGAGCGTCAGTTAAACCTATGTGCGAAAAATGTAAAGTAATTAAACGTAAAGGCAAAGTTATGGTAATTTGTGAAAATCCAAAACACAAACAAAAACAAGGTTAGTATTAGGAGGGAAATAATATATGGCACGTATTAAAGGTATAGATATACCTAATGATAAAAGAATTGAAATTTCACTTACTTATATCTATGGTATAGGAAGAAATTTATCTAGAACTATTCTTAAAAATGCTAATGTTAATTTAGATACAAAAGCAAAAAATCTTACTGAAGAAGAATTAGGAAGAATAAGAGCAGAAGTAGATAAATATTTAGTTGAAGGTGAACTTCGTCGTGAAGTTAACATGAATATTAAAAATAAAATGGAAATAGGTTCTTACCAAGGAACTAGACATAAGAAAAATTTACCTGTAAGAGGACAAAGAACAAATAGAAATGCTCGTACTCGTAAAGGTAAAGGTAAAGTAGTTGCTAATAAGAAGAAATAATAGGAGGATAGTTGTATGGCAAAATATAATGCAAGAAAACGTAAAGTTAAAAAGAATGTTCCACATGGACAAGTGCATATTAACTCAACATTTAACAATACAATTGTAACTATTACTGACAAAGATGGTAATGTTATTAGTTGGGCTTCATCTGGAACTCAAGGAATTAAAGGTAGTAAAAAATCTACACCATTTGCTGCAGGTATGTCAGCAGAAGCATCAGGAAAAGAAGCAGCTGCAATGGGAATGAAAACAGTTGATGTATTCGTTAAAGGATTAGGTCCAGGACGTGATACAGCAGTTCGTTCATTACAAAATGCTGGACTTGAAGTTAAGACAATTCAAGATGTAACACCAATTCCACATAATGGATGTCGTCCACCAAAAAGAAGACGTGGATAATAAGAAAGGGAGTGTGTTAAATTGTTAAAGTTTGAAAAACCAAATTATAAGGTAAAGGAATATATTGAAAATGATCATTATGGAAAATTTGAAATTGAACCATTAGAAAGAGGATTCGGAACTACTTTAGGTAATGCACTTAGAAGAGTTATGTTATCTTCATTACCAGGTGATGCTATTACTAGTGTTAAAATTGATGGGATAGCTCATGAATTTCAAAAAATAGATGGAGTTATTGAAGATGTAACAGCAATAGTTTTAAATTTAAAGAGTGTAGTTATTAAAAATCATTCTAAAGATGAAAATAAAGTAATTAGATTAAAAGCAAATACTCCAGGTGTAGTAACAGCAGGTAATATTGAACCTGATGCTGATATTGAGATATTAAATCCTGAACAAGTTATTGCTACATTAGTAGAAGGTGGTTCTATTAATATGGAAATGACTTTAGGTAGTGGTCGTGGATATACAAGAGCAGAAGATAACAAAAAATTAATGGGGGATAAAATTAAAAATAATGTTATTGCTATTGATAGTTTATATTCTCCAATTGAAAGAATTAATTATGAAGTAGAATCAGCTCGTGTAGGACAAAATAACAGTTTTGACAAATTAATATTTGAAGTATGGACTAATGGATCAATCACTCCAGAAGAATCTATATCTTTAGCTAGTAGAATACTTATTGAACATTTTGAAATTCTAGCAGATTTAAATGAAATTGCTGATGAAACAGGACTTATGATATCTAAAACTGAAGATCCAAGTCAAAAAGCATTAGAAACATCTATTGATGATTTAGATTTATCAGTAAGAGCATATAACTGTTTAAAGAGAGCAGGAATGACAACTGTTCAAGATTTAACAGACAAAACAGAAAATGAAATGATGAAAATACGTAATTTAGGTAAGAAATCATTAAAAGAAGTTATAGATAAAGTTAAGAGTTTAGGTTTATCTTTTAGAGATGAAGATTAAGTTAGGAGGTAAAAATTATGGCTTATAGAAAATTAGGAAGAACAAACAAACATAGAAGAAGCATGTTAGCTACTTTAACAAAACAACTAATTGAAAATGAAAAAATAGTTACTACTGAAACAAGAGCCAAAGAAGTAAGAAAAAGTTTTGATAAAATGGTTACTTATGGAAAAGAAGGTACTCTTGTATCAAGAAGACTTGCACTAGCTTTCTTACATAATGATGAAGCATGTGTAAATAAAGTATTTAACGAATTAGCACCAAGATATAAAGATAGAAATGGTGGATACACTAGAATAATTAAAATGACAGAAAGAAAAGGAGACAGTGCTTTAACTGTTATCTTAGAATTAGTATAAGGTAAGCATTGCTTATCTTTTTTTGTAAGGGGATGATTTTGTGTTTGAAAGTATTGAAGAAAAATTGGGAATAACTGATTTAAAAGATACAATTGAAAAAAGAAAACAAGAATTACAAAATTTGAAACAGAAGTTATGTGAAAAAAACAATTTATTAGAAACTAAAGTAAGTTTTAGTGCAATAGAATTTTTAAAAATAACTAAAAAATTAATAAATTATTATTTTAATGAAAACTATGTTTATCAAGTTAATGTAAACAAGAAGAATGCAACTTCTAAAAATTACTATTACATTCTTACAAAAGTTCCACAAATTACTGATATAAATACAGTTGATTTTTGGAACGAAGTAGAAAAAGGTAATATAATTATAATTGCTACTATGGTAAGTAAAGTAGAACCAAATAAGATATCTTTTATGGCAAAAAAACAGGATAATATGGCAAAGTTTAATACATTTATGAATAAAGAATATTTAGATATAATTATTGCTTTTTTTGAACAAGTAATTGCAAGTAAAATTGATGGAACTTTTATAGATTTATATAAATCATTTGATAAATTTATTTTAACTGATACTAAGGTAAAAAAAAGAATTTTATAGTATAAATAAAAAAAATAAATTCATAATATTGTTGAAAGGGTGATATTATGAATGAAACTAACGAATTATTATTATATATTTATCAAAATTGTAAAATGGGTAATGATACATTAACAACTTTAATAAATACAATAAAAACTAAAGATAATAAAATAAAAAAAGTATTAGAAAGTGAAATAAAAGAATTTGAAAAGTATATTAAAGATAGTGAAAAATTGCTTAAAAAAAACAAAGTGGAAATAAAAGAAAAAGGTGTAATGGCTTCAATTGGTTCTTATATGGGAATTAAAATGGAAATGATTAAAGACAATTCAGATGGTAGAATTGCTGATATGTTAGTAAAAGGAATGACAATGGGAATTGTCGATATTACTAAAAGACTTGATAATTTAGGAGAAGAATCAGACAAGGAAGTAAGAAAATTAGCAGAAAAGTTAAAAGAATATGAACAAAGTGAAATAAAAGTATTAAAAGCATATTTGTAGGAGATGTTAAATGAAAGCATTGATAACTGGGGCTTCCTCAGGAATGGGTAAAGATATGGCAAAATATTTAGCAAGTTTAGGGTATGATTTATTTGTTGTATCTAGAAATAGAGAAAAGTTAGAAAAAATTTATAAAGATGAGAAAGTTAAGGTAACTATTATTGATATGGATTTAACAAATATTGATAATTGTATTAAACTACATGATATGGTAAAGAATGAAAAGATAGATATATTAATTAATAATGCCGGATTTGGAGATGCTGGAAAATTTACGAAAACTGATTTAGATAAAGAATTAGAAATGATTGATTTAAATGTGAAGTCTTATCATATATTAACTAAATTGTTTTTAAAGGATTTTGTTAAAAGAGATTATGGGAGAATTCTTAATGTAGCGTCTATTGCTGGATTTATGTATGGACCATACATGGCAACTTATTATGCTACTAAAAATTATGTTGTAAGTTTAACTTTAGGAATAATTAGAGAGTTAAAGAAAGATAAATCAAAAGTAAAAGTTTCTTTATTTTGTCCAGGTCCAGTTAGAACTAATTTTAATAATGTTGCTAATGTTAAATTTAATATAGGATCTATAAGTAGTGAATATGCTAGTATTTATGCAATAGATAATATGTTTAAAAATAAAGAGGTAATTGTGCCTCCAAATATGAAATTAAATAAATTATTAGTTAAAATAGCACCGTATAATATAGTTACTTTAATTAACTCTTATGTTCAGGAAAGAAAAATAAAATAAGTGTAGAAATATATAAATTGAGATAATAAACTTTTCTTTTTTTTTGCATATAATTTATTAGGTGATAGTCTATGTCTAAAATTGATGATTTTAAAGAGTTTGTAAGAAAAAATCCCAGTTTAATATCACAAGTAAAAGAAAATAACATGACTTGGCAACAATTTTATGAATTTTATGACTTATATGGAGAAGATAAAAATATATGGAATAATTATATAAAAGGAAATAATAGTGAAAATAATAGTAATAAGAGCACTAGTAATTCATTGTCAGAAATAATTAATATAGCTAAAAATATGGATGTAAATAAAGTTCAGGAAGGTATAGTTTCTTTACAGAAAGCAATTGGATTAGTAAGTGACTTATTTATAAAAGATAGTAATAAGACAACAGAATATAAACCGAGACCATTATATAAACATTTTGAAGATTAATGACTTTAGGATTACAGTATCAATTAAAAACTAATCCAAATTATATAAAATTTTTAAGAGAATATTCTTATTGGTATAAATTTTTGAATAGAAACCCTGCTTATTTTAAAGAATTTGTAGTTGATATGAAAGATAAGTATAAATTAAACCCTAGTGATAAATTAAATAGAATGTTAGAAAATATAAATATGTTACAAACTTTTTTAGATGTATTAAGATAGTTATCTATCTTTTTTTCTTGACTAAAATATTATTATATAGTAATTTATTAATAGAAAAGGTGATATTGTGAGAGTGATAAGTGGGACTTTAAAAGGAAGAAACATAATAGGATATAATATAAATGGTACTAGACCTACAATGGATAGAGTAAAAGAGTCGATTTTTGGTACTATTCAAAATTATATAAAAGATAGTATAGTTCTGGATCTATTTGCAGGTAGTGGTAATTTAGGAATAGAAGCAATTAGTAATGGTGCTAAACATTGTTATTTTGTGGATAACAATGTTGAGGCAATAAAAGTAATAAAAAAAAATATTGCTGAATTTAATATTAAAGATAAATCTAGTATACTACATGAAGATTATAATAAAGCCCTTAATTTTTTTTGTAATAATAAAATTAAATTTGATATTATATTTGTAGATCCTCCATATAAATATGAGATAATAGATAAAATAATTAATAAATTAATAGAATATGATTTAGTAAATCTGGAAGGTATTATAGTTTTGGAATTTTCAAAAGACATATTAAAAGAAAGTTATGATAATTTGAATTTAATAAAATGTAAAAAATACGGAGAAAAAAATGTATATATTTATAAAAAAAAATGTATATATTTATAAAAAATAATTGACTATAAAATATATTCGTGATATATTCCTGACTTTGACAGTTGTAAGAAAGCAAAATCTCTCAAGCCCTTAAAATATAAGGGTTTAGAGAGATTTTTTGGTTTTAAAAAAATGCGTACGTATAACTTTATAAATTAGTGTTAAAAATTTTTTTCATTTTTTTATAGCTTATAATTTCATAATCGGTATTAAATTTAAATAAATCATGAAGAGTATCTGTTAAATTTGTTCTTTCATATATTGGTTCAAATCCTAATCCTTTGTGTTCAATCATATTCATATTTTTTAAAGTATTTAATATTTGTGATGTAGTATATTTATTATCAAGCTTTTTTTCTAATAATCTATAAATAAACAAAGAAATAAAACATGTAATAAAGTGAGCATTTATTCTATCTTCTCTAGATAAATTAACAGGTCTAGCAAGAAAATCATTTTTCATAATTCTAAAAGATTCTTCAATTTCCCATCT
>CALVPR010000014.1 GCA_944351765.1 uncultured Bacilli bacterium | reverse complement strand
TAATGATAATAATATTCAAATAGAAACTTGTGCACCAATGACTAAAGATGAGATAAAAAAATATATTAAAAAATTACAATTATATTATCCAATTGATTATCAAGAAGTAGAAAAAGAAAAAATTAACGATAACCAATTTCAATTAAAATATAATAGGAGTACTCCATTTAATGAACCATTAAAAATAATTCCAATAATTAATAATAATAACTTTAAAACAATAACAAAATACGGTGTTATTGAAATTCCTGTACATCCTATACCTGTAATGATACCTAATTTTAATATTAAATGATGTACATAAATTTTAAATTTTTTTCAAAAATAATGTACATTAAAATCAAAAAAATAAAATTAAAATTTGAAAAACAATGTACATTGGGGGGTATTTTTATTATAAAAAATAGCCAAATTTGTTATACTTTTGTCTGACAAATAGGCTTGTTTAGGCATATTTATTAAAAATATAGTATGACATAAGTCAGACAATAATAAAATTGTCGGACAATAAAAAAGATTACAAACCCTTATAAATAGGTCTAACTCCCCACTGGGGAGTTGTTTTGTCAGACACACTTATCCTGTTTTTTTTGGTTCCTTAAGTACGTACACAAATTTTAAGAAAAGTTAAAAAATCGTGTACACAAAAATGTACACAAAATTAGTTATACTTGCTTAACAATTTGTAATAAAAATTTCTGTAGTTTTTAATATATCGCATCATATTTGTGATAATTTAAATCATTATAATGAGATTTTATCATATGGATATTATAGTTATGTTCTTTTATCCAAACTTAAAGAATAAGATTTTTTTATTTTTTTAATATTATTTGATAAAACAAGTTAATTATTTAAATGAAAAAATAAAAACTATAAAAATTGTTTCATTTAGTAAAACACATCTTTTTGCAGGAAAAAATTAATAGTATAAACAAAATTATTAATAAAAGTAATTAAATTAAAATATAAAATATAATAATTATTTTCAGAAGTTAATGATTATATGAAAAGTTATCAAAGTATGCAAAAAGAAATAAAATTATTAAAATGTAGAAACCATAACCTCAAAGAAGAAAATAACAAATTAAAATCTTGTATTGAAGCCATTTTAAAGGATATAAAACATTTTTTTTAGAATTATATTATTATTTGGTAATGATAAGCCTGAAAATGACACTATAGGCAAAATAATGGAATACTATGACAATAAATATTTTTCTTCTAAGAATGTTTATAATACTTCAAAAGGAATGAATAAAGAAGAACTATTTGATTATTATAAAATAACAAATTATATGCAAATCAACAAAAAATCTCACAATTAAAAAGGAAAGGATAATTTTGATTTTAAAGGATAAATAAAATTAACTTAAAATGGTTAAATAGTTTAAAAAATAGTTTAAAAAATATTAAAAATGTGTTGATTTTATTGGAAATAAATGGTAAAATTTTTTTAAATTAATTAATTATTTTGTTTAAATTTTGATATTGGAGGTGGAGGGCTTATTTTTGTTCTCCTTTTTTTAATTTATGAATGATAGAAAAATATATATAATAAGAAAAGAAGATAAGCATTTAATTAGTGGTAGAGAATACAGTTTGTGGATAGAAGATAACGATTATGAACATAAAAGATATAATTTTAAATAAAAGTTTTTATGAGAGGAGAAAAAAGATGATTGATGGTAATTTAAAACTAAGGAAATTAAATGATAGTGAAGATGATTATAAAATATTAGAAAAATGGTATCAAGAAGAAGAAATATATTCCCATTTTGAGCAAAGAAAGTTAAATTATAAAGAAGTAAAAAATAAATATTTTCCAAGAACTTTAAAAGACGCAAAAATACCTGTTTATATGATTGAATATGATAATATGCCAATCGGAATAATACAATACCAGTTAATAAATAGAGAAAATAAAGAACTTTATAATATTAATTCTAATAATAGTTATGAAATTGATATTTTTATAGGTGAATTAGGTATGCACAACAAAGGTATTGGTAAAAAAGCAATAGAACTTTTAAGTAAATTTTTATTTAAAAAGAAAAAAGCAGAATTACTTGTGATGTGTCCATTGAAAGAGAATACATCTGCAATTAGATGCTATGAAAAATGTAATTTTAAAATTAATAAATCATTCAAAACAGAAGATACTATTGGAAACTTACAAGAATACCTTTTAATGATAAGAGAATAATAGTTATTTTAAAGGGGGAATTAATTATGCAATTCAAAAATTTGACAATGTCCTTTGGAGCACAAACAATCTTTGAAAATGTTAACTTAAATATACCATATGATGTTAAAATAGGAGTAGTCGGTGGAAATGGTGCTGGCAAAACAACTTTATTTAAATTATTAATGGGTTTAGAGTTTGCTGATATAGGCAAAATAATTACAAAAAATGGTTATAGAATCGATTGGTTACCACAAGTTATTAGCGATGATATATCTAATATGAATATGGAAGTATTAGAATATTTAATGCAAGGAAGACCTGTTGAAAAATTAAATGTAGAATTACAATCTTTGTATGATTCTCTTGCAAATTCAAATAGTAATCAAAATGAAATATTTAATAAAATTGAAAAAGTTCAAAAACAATTAGATTATTGGGATTCTTATAATGCAGAAACTACACTTTTTAAGATAATAGATGGTGTTAAATTGAGTGATGACATATTATTAAAAAAAATAAATGAATTATCTGGTGGTCAAAAATCAAAAGTTGCTTTTGCAAAATTATTATATTCTAATCCAGAAATTATTTTATTAGATGAACCAACAAATCATTTGGATGAAGATAGTAAAAAATATGTTATAAATTATTTGAAAAATTATAAAGGGACTGTATTAATAATATCTCACGATGTAGATTTTTTAGACCAAGTAACTACAAAAACATTATTTTTAGATAAAAGAACTAAAACATTTAGTCTTTATGATGGTAATTACTCATATTTTAAAAAGGTTCAGAAAGAAAAAGACGAAAATATCTTAAAGCAAGCCCAAATCCAACAACAAGAAGAAGAAAAGTTAAGAGAAATTATAAATAAATATTCTTCTGCTTCTGGTAATAGGAAAAGAATGGCACAAGATAGAGAAAAAAAATTAGAAAAATTATTAAGTAATAAAATTGAAGTGTTAAGTCCAAATAGAAAAATTAAATTTAACCTAAACATTGAAAGAGAAAGTTCAACTATTCCATTAAAAATTGAAAATTTATGTTTCAGATATAATAAAGAAAGTTCAAAAAATATTATTGATAACTTAAATTTTGAATTACACAGAGGAGAAAAATTTTTGGTTGTTGGTGAAAATGGTGCTGGGAAATCTACTTTATTAAAATTAATTATAGGGTTATTAATTGCTGATAAAGGCGAAATAAAAATAGGAAATAAAACTGATATGGGCTATTATGCACAAGAATTGGAACTATTAGATAATACCAAAACAATATTAGAAAATTTCAGAGATACAAGTTATTCACAAAAACAATTAAGAAATATTTTGGCAAAATTTTTATTTTTAGGAAATGATGTTTATAAAAATGTTGGAATATTATCTCCCGGTGAAAAAAGTAGAGTTGCATTAGCAAAACTTTCTATAAGTGGTGCAAATTTATTGTTATTAGATGAACCAACTAATCACTTAGATCCAGAAACTCAATATTTAATTGCTGATGTATTTAAAGATTACCAAGGTACTATGATAGTTGTTTCACATAATCCAGATTTTGTTGATAATTTAGGAATAGAAAGAATTTTAATACTTCCAACAGGTGAAATATCTTATTATGATAGAGAGACGGTTGAACAATATAAAATTTTAAACAAGCAAAGGAGAAAAGGATTATGATTAATTGGATAAGTAGCGAAGATGAAAAAAATGCAAGAAAAGTTAATTTTTACAATTTATATAAAATTATGAATTTTGTAAAAAGTCAAAATTGTAATGATGAAATGGTTAGTTATGTTTGTCAAATTTTTGATGAATATAAAGATATTTTAAGTTATGAGCCCTTATTATTAAAAGAATCATTACAAAATTGTTATGGAGATAATTTTGTAGTTGATTATAGTTTAGAAAATTCAGACGTTATAATATCACCAAGCGATTTAAATTCTTATTATACAATTAAAGAATTAAATAAAGAAAAAAAAGATTTAACTATTGTATGTTTTGATTTGCATAGTGATACTTATGATTATAATGACTTTTTATGGAAAGGTAATAGTTTTTCTAAATTAATGAAAGAAGGATATGTGAATCATTATATTGTTATCGGTGTTCCAAAACATAAGAGAGCAATGTGTTTAGCAGATACTAATAAAGATTTAAGAGAAAGAGTTCATTTAATTGATAGAGAAAATATTTTTAATATAATTAAAAAATTAAATTGTAAGAATATTTTTGTCTCAATAGATGCTGATTGCTTTGATTGTAGAAAATCTCATTATACATCAGTTGAATATTCACCATCGACAATCTTAAACTATGTTAGTCATTTAGAAGATGTTAATGGAAGTAATTATATAGAAAAGATTCACGAGTGTGTACACGTAAAAAATGAACTTGGATATTCTAACTATTATCACACAGGAGAAAATGATTTAACAGTAGATGATGTTATAAATATTACAAATGATATTTCATTTTTTTGTGAAAATAATGGCATAAATTTAGGTTTGAGCCCGAATAGTCCATATTTTCAGTTAATGGAAGTAAGTGGATATGATTATGGTAATTTAACAACTGGATTAGTTACTAAATTAATAGATGGTTTATCATTTAAGGAGGTGAGAAAAAATGGCAAAGGCAGAATTCTTAAAAAAAGTTAAAAAAATGTCTGATGGACAAGTTGTTTATAATTGCAGAAGAGGATAATTATAAGCTGAATTATTGGGAAGTTTAATCTTCCCAATAAAATAATTGGAGGTATTATGGAAAGTAATTTAGAAGTTTTAGCGGTATTACTTACAAATAGATGCAATTTAAAATGTGTTTATTGTGGAAGAAACGAAAATAAAGATAATTCTTGTGCTAAATTAGAATTATCATCAAATGAATGGATTGAAATATTTAAGGATGCTATGTCAGTAGGATTAAAAAAAGTTAATATGACAGGTGGAGAAATATTTTGTAGAAAAGATATATTAGAAATCATAGAAAGAACAATTAATTTGGGATTAGATGTTAGCATTGAAACAAATGGTACTATAATAACGGAGGAACAAATAGAATATTTGTCAAAATTTAAAGAACATTTATCACTGTCAATTAGTTTGGATGGTATAAAAAAAGAGACAAATGATTTAACGAGAGGAAATGGTTCTTTTGATAGGACTTTTAAAACTATTAACATTATTAGAAAATATAATATTCCTTTGAGAATAATTACTGTGTTAAGTAAAAATAATTATAATGAAATACCTGAATTGGCAACTACAATTCATGAACGATTAGGGTTAGGTTTTAGGCTCTTACCAAATATAATTGAATATGGAAAAGGCATTGAAGCTAATGAAACAGAAGCTGTTAATTATTTTAAAATTCAACAATTAATGGATAATTTTTATTATGATTTTTTAAGGAAACATAAGGAAGATAAAAATTTATCTGTTGAATTAAATACAGCAATAATTCCAATTGATATTTATCAACATAGTTTATGTCCTTGGGGAAAAGGTATGTTAGGCGTTGGTTATTCTGGAAATGTTGCTTTATGTCACGTTGGTTCAGACAATGATATGTTTATTTTTGATAATGTGAGAAAAAACTCTATTTCTAAAATATGGGAAGAAAATAAAAAATTACAAAAATTTAAGGAATTAAATCCAAATAAATTAAAAGGAATATGTGGAAATTGTTTGGCAAGAAGTTTATGTCGTGGTGGTTGTAGATTACATTCAATGATGAAATATAATGGAGATTTCTATGCACCAGATCCTGAATGCCAAAATGTATATAATTTAGGAAAATTTCCTAATTATGCAATGGAAGATGAAACAAAAGATTGCACATATAATGGTTAAATATGAAAATATCAACATTTATACAAATATATGATAATAGAGTTTGGAACGCGTTAACAAAAGAATTTTTAAAATTATCACAAGATGAAATAGAATTTATAAAGTATTATAAAGACAAACAAATTAGTAGTGAAATTGAATTACCAAGCAATTTATTAAAGCAAAATATTATAACAACAGAAGAAAGTGAAAAACTTTTGATTAGTAATTTAAAAAAAATAACAAGAGATAAACAAATACAATCTTTATATTTAATATCATCTACTGCTTGTAATCTTGATTGTGATTATTGTTTTTATAGAAGTAGTGCTTCTAATTCGTTAAAACATAGACAAAATATGGAGTATCAAATAGCAAAAAAAGCATTGCTTGATTTTAAAAAAATAGTGGAGTCAAATATAAAAGATGATTATTATTGGCAACAAGTTACTTTTTATGGTGGTGAACCATTATTAAATAAAAAAATGTTATATCAAGCAATTCCTTTTACAAGAGAACTATTTGACACTTCAACTAATTTAGTAATAAATACTAATGCTACACTTTTAGAAGATGAAGATATAAACTTATTTAAAAATAATAATGTAGAAGTTCAAGTTTCACTAGATGGAGATAAAGACAAACACGATTTGCATAGGAAAACTCAATATGGTGAACCAACATATCAAGTTGTTATGGATAATATTAAAAAACTTTTAGACAAAGGCGTTAAAGTTTTGCCAATGATAACTGCAACTGACGATAATATTGATAACTTTTCTGAAAGATTATATTCTATTGTATCAGAATTAGGAATAGATGATTTTGCTGTAAATGTTTTAATAACAAATTCATTTGCAATAAGTGATGAATATACTGAAAAATTAGCAACTGAAATGCTTAAAGCATACAATAATTATGGGAATATTGCAAATGACTACGCTTTTGTTGAATTATATAATCGTTTATTAGGAATAGACAAAACTATATCAAAAGGATCTTGTGGTAGTTCGAGAAAAATAACAGTATTTCCTGACGGAAAAGTATATGCTTGTCAAGCCTTAGAAAAAGTAAAGCAAAATTATATGGATACATTGAATGACGATTATATGTCAAATCAAAACTGGGAATGTTGGAAAAGCAGGTCTCGTTTTGACAATTCTGAATGTTTAAATTGTAGTAGTGTAATTTCTTGTGGTGGTGGATGTGCAACAGGTTCTTACAATTTAAATGGCTCTATCTATGATATAGATAAAAATAATTGTGAATATACCAAAAAACTTTTTAAAAAAATACACCATATTTAATATATATAATAAGTTTGAAGAATATAAATCAAACTTATTTTTTTTATTTTATGTTTTTATTCTAATATTTATGTTAATTAACTTTTAATATGCAATCAAATATGTTATAATCATTTTAGAAATTAACCTTAATTGCGATTTCTAAACGTGGTTCTCTTACGTCCCATAGATATATTAGAGTTTGTTAAGATTAACTTATGTTAATCTTTTTCTTTTTTATGTTATAATAAAACTCGTAGGAAGTATATTGTGTTAATATATGATAAAAAAGATACTGAAATAGATATATATTCTATTTATGCAAATGAAGAAAAAATTAAAGATTATAAAAAGAGAATTATAGATAGTTTAGATGAAGATGAACTATTTTATAGTTTAACTACTAATAGTAGCAATATAGTTTCGAAAATAAAAAATAATTTATATCAACCTTTAATTTATTCTAATAGTGTATTTATAGACAATCGTGGTTGGTTAAAACTTATTCCAATGAAAGATACTTTTTCTTATAATCCTCAAAGGCAAAAAGAAATTATAGAGAAATATATTGAAGGTGAATATGATAATTTAGATATTAAAAGTATAATTGAAAGAACTTCTAAAGAAGATTCTACATACAAAAGTCATAGTTTGTTACTGGTAGAAAATTTTTTAGACACAAGAAATGCTATATCAGGTATTAGAGAAGTAGTATTTGAAACTAAAAATGTAATTGATTTACCTAACAACTCATATTTATTGTATTTATTGCAACATGATGAATATGAAAAATTACTTTCAAAAAATATAGATGAACAATTATCTTTATTTGATATAGAATATTTAAAAAGCGTAAGCATGATTGATATTAAAGAAATGATAGATGTTGGTCTTATTTCTGGGACTTTATTTGATGCAGTTAGTAAAGTAAAGATTGGGTCAAAAGTACTACAAAAAGTAAAAAGATAAATAATGTAATTTTATTGATAAAAAATATTTTGACAAATCCATTTTATCCATTATATAATATAATTGGAAGGAGTTTTAAAGTGGAAAATAAAAAGTATTTAACTGAAGAAAATTATGAAAAGGGGAAAAAAACAATATTAAAAATTGCAATTACGATATTAGTTATTGGTATTGTTATAGGTATTTCTTTAATTATAGTAGGTATATTAAAAATTAATTCGACATCTGAAAATAGTAATAATAATACTACCATAGAAGAAGATGCTATGACAGAAGAAGAAATTGATTTAAAAATTGCTGAAATAGATAATCAAATTAACGAAATTAATCAAAATCTTAATTCGCTGAAAGCCGAAAAGAGTCAAGAATTTATGGCTAATGGATTTAGTGAAAAATATTATGAAATTGATAGTGAAATAGAAACGGAAAATAAAAAAATATCTGATTTAAATCAAGAAAAGTTTATTTTAGAAAGTGAAAAGCAACTTACTAATAATGGATTTATAGATGATTTCGAAGAAGGTGGGCCGGAGAATCTCGCTTCAAAAGGTTTTGGTGGTATGATGATTATGGGCGGTGTAATGGTATTAATATTTACAGCACTTATTAGTGGTAAATTATTTATGATATATAAAAGAAGAGAAATACTTGCGTTTACTGCGCAACAAGTAATTCCTGTTGCTCAAGAAGGAATTGATGAAATGGCTCCGGCAATTGGTAATGTTGCTAAAGAAGTAGCGAAAGGTATATCATCAGGAATAAAGGATAAAGAAAAATAATAATATGTTAAAGACTTTGAATAATATTCAGAGTCTTTTGTATGTAAAATGAATAATTTTAAGTACAAATACATAATCATTTGGTGTATAATTAAATAGAGGTATGAATATGAAAAAGATAAAGAAAAATAATAAAAAGAAAAAAATAATATTTATAGGTGTAATAGTTTTATTAATATTAGTTGCTGTTATTACTATATTAATTTTTGGTGGTAAAAAAACTGATTTAGTATTAATAAAAGATTTAGATGTTGAGATCAATAGTGATATAACTTTACTTTCATTTGTAGATGAAGTAAAAAATGGTACTATTGTATCAAAGGATAAAGAAATAGATACTTCTAAATTAGGTAATCAAAATCTTGTTATTGAAGTGAAAAATGGAAATAAGACCAAAGAATATAAATTTACTATTAATGTAGTTGATACTACTAAACCAGAAATCGACGCTAGAAGTGAAATAACTACTACTGTTGGTGATGAAGTAGATTTATTAGAAGGTGTTACAGTAAGTGATAATTCCAAAGAAGAAATAAAAGTAGAAATTAAAGGAGAATATGATTACGATAAAGAAGGAGAGTATGAATTAGAGTATTATGCTAAAGACTCATCAGGTAATGAGATTAGTAAAAAGTTTAAATTAATTGTAGTAAGTGATCCTGATAATATGACATTTACAACTAGTAAGGGATTTAAAGGAGAAGTAATTGATGGAGTTACATATATTGATGGTGTATTAATTGCCAATAAAACTTATTCATTGCCTAGTGATTATGGAAATGGTTTAACTAGTGCTACACAAAGTGCTTTTGATAAGATGAATGCTGATGCTAAAAGTTTAGGACTTAGTTTATGGATTGCTAGTGGTTATAGATCTTATTGGACGCAAAACACATTATATAATAATTATGTTGCAAGTGATGGTAAAGAAGAAGCAGATACTTATTCAGCAAGACCAGGATATTCTGAACATCAAACGGGACTTGCATTTGATTTAAATTCAGTAGAAGATTCGTTTGCGAACACAGATGAAGGTAAATGGGTTAAAGATAACTGTTATAGATACGGACTTATTATAAGGTATCCAAAAGGAAAAGAAAGTATTACAGGATATATTTATGAACCATGGCATTTAAGATATGTAGGAGTAGACCTTGCTACTAAATTATATAATGATGGTGATTGGATAACTTTAGAAGAATATTTTGGGATAGATAGCAAGTACGGAGATTAATTATGAAAAAAATATTATTAATGTTAGTAATTCTTTTAGTAGGATGTACTCCCAAAGAAGAAATAAATAAAGAAGAAAATAAGTTAGAAAATAATAACGAGATTAAACAAGAAGAAATTATAAAAGAAGAATATGTAGATAACAATCCTATTAAATTAGGATTATATCTATATACAGGTAGTTATAGTAATAAAGAAAAATTATCTACTTATGAAACTACATTTGTAAGTGGTAGTGATATTGGATCTTTTGAAGTGTTTTTTACAGATGAAGAAGTTATTAGTGGTAATTCTTTTAAATCATTATTTAATAGTTATTATGATAAATATGTGAGTATTGATAATTATAAAATCGGCTATAATATAGAATTTACATTGAATGATGGCACAGTTAATAAATTTAATTTATTAAAACCTGATAATTATTTATATGGAGATTACTTCTATACTTATTTATACGATGATATTCATGTCAATGAAGGAGAATTTTATAGTCATTTAGAAAGTATAGATGATAACACCTTGATTACATCGATTAAAATATATGCAGTAGATAAAATTGATGATGTAGAAAAAATAAAATTAACTGTTTTTACATATGATAGTGATGATGATTTTGATGAAGATGGTAATTATAGGGGAATTTCTAAATACAGTATAGATATTATAAATAAATAATTGTTATATGATTGTAACAATTATTTTTAATTAGAAGAAATATATGTTAAAATATATATGGTTAGGAGTGAGATTATGTTAAAAATTAATGAAGAAGCATATAAATATGTAAAAAAGTGTGAAAAAGAAATACAAGAAGAATTAGATAGAGTGGATGAAATTGCAGAAGCAAATAGTTTAAAAGTATTAATGGCTTTTAATAAAAATAATCTTAGTGAAAATCATTTTAATAGTACAACAGGATATGGATATAATGATGAGGGGAGAGATGTAATAGAAAAGATATATGCAGATATATTTAAAGCTGAAGATGCTCTTGTTAGAAGTCAATTTATATCAGGGTCTCATGCTTTAACAGTTTGTTTGTTTGCATTATTAAGACCAGGAGATACCCTTTTAAGTATAACAGGTAAACCTTATGATACATTAGATGAAGTAATTGGAATAGTAGAAAATAATAGTTCTTTAAAAAGTTTTAATGTAGATTATAAACAAATAGATTTAGTAAATGATGACTTTGATTATGATGCTATTGAAAAATGTCTTAAAGAAAATAAAATTAAAGTAATAGAAATACAAAGAAGTAAGGGATATTCTACTAGAAAAAGTATTTGTATAGATAAGGTAGAGAAAGTAATTAAATTTATAAAAAATATTGATAAAGATGTAATAATAATGATTGATAACTGTTATTGTGAATTCGTGTCTAAAAAAGAACCGATAGAAGTAGGAGCAGATATTGTAGTAGGTTCATTGATTAAAAATTTAGGAGGAGGTATTGCTCCGAATGGTGCTTATATTGTAGGAAGAAAAGATTTAGTGTATCTTGCTAGTGAAAGACTAAATCTTCCGGGTGAAGCCAAAGAAGTAGGTCCTTCTTTGGGTATGAATAAGCAATTATTGCAAGGCTTATATATGGCTCCAAGTGTGGTAGCCAGTTCTCTTAAAACAGCAATACTTACAAGTTATGTAATGGAGAACATTGGATATAATGTTGAACCTAAATATAATGAAGAAAGAGCAGATATAGTTCAAAATATTATCTTTGATGATGAAGAAAAATTTATCAAGTATGTACAGAGTATTCAAGAAAGTAGTCCAGTTGGCTCTTATGTTGTACCTGAACCTTGGGACATGCCAGGATACTCTGATAAAGTTATTATGGCAGCAGGTACTTTTACCCAAGGAAGCTCTATAGAATTATCTTGTGATGGACCAATTAGAAGCCCTTATATAGCATATCAACAAGGAAGTTTAACATATGAATATGGAAAGATTGCAATTATGAATGTTGCTGATAAATTATTAAATAAAAATCAATGTTCTAATTAGGAGGATGTTATTTATGGGAAACTTAAATATAGAAGAAACACAGACTTATTTAGCATCTAAAGTAGAATTATATATTAAATTAATAATTAAAGAATATGGGGAATATATTTCTCCTGATTTATTAGAACAACTTAATGCTATAATTGACTATAAACAAATAATAAAAATTTATGATTATGGTCAAATAAATGCTTATGCTGATAATGAACAAATAAGTATGCCACTATGTGCTGATAAAGTGTTAAATATGGCAAGTAAAATTCCTGGTTATGGAATTAATAGAAAGCATAAAACTTATAATGAGAATACAACAGTTTTAAATAATAATGGCTTTGGCACATATTTATTACATGTATTTATAAGTGGAACGGATGCTAAGGGGTATTATGATGATTTGCTTTTACATGAAACAATGCATTTTTGTGGCGGAGATGGTTCAAGCGTATTAAAAGAGGGAATGGTAGAATTATTAACAAGAATGCTTGCTCAAAAATATAATTTAAGAACAAGTTCTTGTGGTTATCCTAAAGAAGTAAAATTATGTTATAAATTAATGGAAATAATGGGTGAAGATACAATAAAGAGACTTGCTTTTATGAAAAGCAGGAAAAATGAGATTGCATATTTAAGAGAAAATTTAGGAGATGATATAGCAGAATTATATATTAAAGTATATGAAATTGCTGAAAGAGAGTTCTATTTTAAGTATTATTCACATATGAAAGAGTTTAATAATATTTTAGGAATCTTTAAGAAAATATTATTTTATAAAAATATAGATTACTCACAAGTATATTCTATTATTGATGAGTATAATGAAAAATTAAATTCAAGAAAACAAAAATAGTGTCAAATGATACTATTTTTTATTGACGTGAATATTTGTACGTGTTATAATGAATACAGATAGGAAGTGATATTCTTGAATTTAGTATGTGAAGTAACAAAAGAAGAAGTAGAAATACTTTTGCAAAAGATAAAAAAGAATATCACTACTAATGGATATCTTGTTTTATCTAATCGTGGAAAGAATTTAGAATTTTGTAAGAATTATGCTATAAATAGTAAGATACTTAAAAATATTATAAACAGACTTACAGTAGAAGATTTTTCATTGGTACTTCCCAATGAACATCCAGGATATGAAAATGAGAAATTATATGTATTTGCTCCAAAACTTAAACTTATTGATTTAAAAGGACAAAGACAAGATATGCAAGTATATTTGAAGATTAATTATATTGAAGTCAAGAGAACAGCGATTGTTGTTTCATTTCATGAAGCACTTCATAATTTAAAATATATGTTTATATAGGGAGATGATATAAGTGAGTAAAACTTTTTGTGAAATATGTAATGAATTAGTGGAATATAAAATAAGAAAAAGAATAAAAGAAGAAATGATTAATAACAAAATAGTGTCGTTTAATGAATTGTATGCTATTTGTAAAAAATGTAATAACGAAGTTTATGTAGAGAAATTATATGATCAAAATATGTTAGAATATTCAGAAAAAGTAAAAGAGATTAATGGTATTATTACTATAAAAGAAATAGAAGAAATATTAAATAAATATGCGATAGGGAAAAAGCCACTTTCTCTAGTTTTGGGGTGGGGAGAAGTAACAATTATTAGATATTTAGAAGGAAGTACTCCAGAAAAAGCGTATTCCGATATATTAAAAAAAGTATTGGAAGATCCTAATACTTTATATGAATATTTAGAAAAAAATAAAGATTTAATAACAAAAGTAGCATATAAGAAGACGCTTGGTAAAATTATGGAACTTAAATTAACAGAAGATCAATCTAAAATATATTTAATATCTAAACATATTATTGCAAAGATGGAAGATATAACGCCACTTGCTCTTCAAAAAATATTATATTATATTCAGGGATTTTCTACTTATTTCTTTGATAACCCTATATTTAATGATAATGCAGAAGCTTGGGTACATGGACCAGTTTATAGAGAAATTTATGATAGATTTAGTTATTATAGATATAATCCTATTTCTAAAAATGAATTTGAAAGTTATAACGAGATAGATTCTTTAAGTGAAAAAGAAATTAAATTAATAGATTCGGTTATAAATAATTTTGGTGTTTACAGTGGTAAAACATTAGAGAAAATGACACATATTACTATTCCTTGGGAAGAAGGAAGAAAAGAATTAAGTGAAGAAGAGTATTCATCAAATATTATTGATACTGATACTATGAAAGATTATTTTACTAATATAGGTAAGAAATATAAAATGAAAGATGTATCTGATATATCTAAATATGCTAGTTCAATATTTAAAGAAATTATGGATGGTGATAATAAGTGAGTTATCTAGACTATATTGAAGATGATACTGTTTTAGTTATTCCGAATAGTATTAAAGAAGAAGTAATAACTACAGTAACAAAAGAAAAACCCCTTACAAATATTAAATATATTTCATTAGAAGAATTAAGAAGAAAAGTTATATTTGATTATGATGAAAAAGCAATATTTTATTTGATAAATAAATATAATATAAAATATGATGTTGCTAAAATATATTTAGATAATATTGTTTATGTTAGTGATAATGAAGTTAAAGATCAAAAAATAACAAAAATATTAGATATCAAAAAAGAAATAGTAGATAATAAATTAAATGTTACTAGTCTATATAACGAATATAAAAATAAGAAAATTATTGTATATGGATATCATTTTATTAGTGACTTTGACAAAAGAATGTTAGAAAAATTAAGTGATAATATAAATATTGTTTCTATATTAAAACCAAAGTATAAACATAAAAATATATATGAATTTAAGACAATTAAAGATGAAGTAGAGTATGTGTTTGAGCATATTGCGGATTTAATAAATAAAGGTATAGATATAAATAATATAAAAATAATGGGACTTACTAATGACTATTATGGAATAATGAAAAGATATTCAGAAATTTATAATATACCTGTATCGTTACCTAATGAAGGAAGTATTTATAGTACAGAAATAGGTAATTACTTTTTAGAAAATATTAATGGTGATAGTATATTTGATAATATTAAAAATAAATTTGATGATAACGAAGATAATGTTGATATTATTAATAAATTAATAAATATTTGTAATAAATATGTATGGGCAAACAACTTATCGGAAGTAAAAGAATTAATTATTCATGATATGAAAAATACTAATATAAAGACAAAAGAACTTAAAAATAGTGTTAAATTAATTAGTTTTGATAATGAAGTAGATGATGATAATTATATTTTTATAATGGGATTTAACTATGGTAGTATTCCAACAATATACAAAGATGAAGAATATTTAAGTGATAAATTAAAATTAGGGTTAGGTTTAATGACTTCTACAATTAAAAATAAAACGGAAAAAGAATATGTTATTTCTAAAATAAATAATATTAAAAATTTAATAATTACTTATAAATTATCAAATAATACAGAAAGTTATACTGTTTCTAATTTAAATGATGAATTAAAACTCGAAATAATAAAAGAAGACAAATTATTTTATACTTATTCTGATAAAGCAAATAAAATAAAATTAGCATCAAATATTGATAAATTAGTAAAGTTTGGTGTAAAAGATAAAGATTTATCACTATTATATAATAATTATAAAGATATAAATTATTTAGAATATAGTAATGATTATAAAAAGATAGATAAAGAAGAATTTGCTAAATACATAAAAAATGAATTATCTTTGTCTTATACTAGTATGGATAATTATTTTAAATGTGGATTTAGATATTATTTAAATAATATTTTAAAATTAAATCCTTATGAAGAAACATTTATGACTATTTTAGGTACTTTATTTCATGAAGTGTTGTCAAAAGCATTTACGGAAGAATTTGACTTAGATAAAGAATATAATAATTTTTTAGAAAAACAAACATTTGAGTTTTCTAATAAGGAATTATACTTCATAAAAAAAGCAAAGGAAGATTTAAAATTTGTTATTGATACAATAAAAAAACAATATAAATATACTAGCTTAAATAAAGCCATGTATGAAGAAAAAGTTCGTGTAGATAAAAGTGGTACAGTAAAAGTAACTTTTAACGGCATAATCGACAAAGTATTATATGAAGAAAAAGGTAATAATACTATTGTTTGTATTATTGATTATAAAACGGGAAATCCTGATATTAATATTAATAATGCTATTTATGGATTAGGACTTCAATTACCTGTATATTTGTATTTAAGTAAAAATATGGAGAAAATAAGTAATGTAGAAATAGCGGGATTTTATTTACAAAAAATATTAAATAAAGAAATATTTAAAGATTATAAACACACATATACTAGTTTGTTAGAAGATGGGCTAAAACTTCAAGGGTATAGTAATGATAATACAGAAATATTAAGAGAACTTGATGATAGTTATGACAATAGTAATATGATTAAATCTTTAAAAACAACTAAAACAGGATTTTATAGTTATTCTAAAATTATTAATAATGAACAAATTGATAGTTTAATTAATTTAGTTGATAAAAAAATAGAAGAAGCGAGAGATAATATTTTAGATGTTTCATTTGATATAAATCCTAAAAAAATTGGTAAAGAAAACATTGGATGTAAATATTGTAATTTTAATGATATATGTTATATGGAACAAAAAGATATAGTAGAATTAAAAGAATATAAAAATGCCGAATTTTTAGGAGGTGAAACTGATGCCTAGTTGGACAAAAGAACAAAGTTTAGCAATTAACGAAGAAGGAAGTAATATTATCGTTAGTGCAGGAGCAGGTTCTGGAAAAACTGCTGTTTTAAGTGAAAGAGTTATTCGTAAATTAAAAGGTGGAGTACATATTAATGAACTATTACTTTTAACATTTACTAAAGCTGCTGCAGCTGAAATGAAACAAAGAATTAGAAAAAAAATTACCAAAGAAGAAGATTTGCTTTCAGAACTTGATATGATAGATGCTTCTTATATAACAACGTTTGATAGTTTTGCTTTATCCATAGTAAAAAAGTATCATTATTTATTAAATATATCTCCTAACGTTAATATAATAGATGAAGCAGTTATAGCTATAAAAAAAGAAGAAATAATGAATGAAATATTTGAAAATAAATATTTGATTGAAGATAAATTGTTTCTACATTTAATAGATGATTTTTGTGTTAAAGATGATAAAAATATTCAAAAAGAAATATTAGCAATAAGTAATAAATTAGATATGCTACCAAACAAAAAAGAATACTTATCTAATTATATAAAAACAAATTTTACTTTAGAAAAAATAGAAAAAGATGTTAATAAGTATGTGGATTTAATAAAAAAAGAAAGAGATAAAATAGAAGGAATATGTAATGAATTATCTAGTTATTTTGATAGTGACTATATGAATAATTTATATAATGCATTAGATAAGTTATTAAATGCTAATACTTATGATGAACTAAAAGATTCCTTAAGTGTGTCTATCCCTAGAATTCCTAAAGGAACTAGTGATGAAGGTAAAAAAGTTAAAGAAAAACTTAGTGATGTTATAAAGAATTTAGGAAAAATGTGTGTATATGAAAATGTAGAGTACATAAAAAATACTATTTTACTTACTAAAGATTATATTAGAGCTATTATTGATATAATTTTAGAATTTGATGATAAAGTAAACAAATTTAAATTTGATAATGATGCGTATGAGTTTAATGATATAGCTTTATTATCGATAAAATTAGTAAGAGAGTTTCCTGAAGTTAGAGAAGAAGTAAAGAATAGTTTTAACGAAATAATGATAGATGAGTATCAGGATACTAATGATTTGCAGGAAGAATTTATAAGTTATATATCTAATAATAATGTTTATATGGTTGGGGACATTAAACAATCAATATATCGTTTTAGAAATGCTAACCCTAATATATTTAAAAATAAATATGATAATTATTCTGTAAATAATGGTGGTATTAAAATAGATTTAAATAAAAACTTTAGATCGAGAAGAGAAGTACTTGATAATGTTAATTTGATGTTTAATTTAATTATGAGTGATTTAATTGGGGGAGCCGATTATATAAGTACACATCAAATGGTATTTGGAAATAATGCTTATATAAATGAAGGAAATACTAATCAAAATTATAATATAGATATATTAGAATACGACTATGATAAAGATAGTGGATTTACTATGGAAGAAATAGAATGTTTTATAATTGCCGATGATATAAAAAAGAAAGTAGAATCCCATTATCAAGTGTTTGATAAAGATGAACTGATCCTTAGAGATATAAAATATAGTGATTTTGCGATATTAATAGATAGATCCTCTACTTTTGATTTATTTAAGAAAATTTTTGAATATAAACAAATACCTTTGAATATTTTAAAAGAAGAAAAAATGAATAATGATAAGGATGTTTATGTTTTAAATAATTTACTTAAATTTGTTATAAAAATAGCTAATCACGAATATGATACAACATTCAAATATTTATTTGTAAGTCTAATGCGTAGTTTTATAATTAATGAGACAGATGATAATATTTTTAAATACTTTTTAAATAATAACTTTAAAGATAATGAGTTATATAAGAAAAGTTATGAAATAAGTAAAAAGATTAACAATATTTCTGTTAACGAACTACTAAATATAATTATAAAAGAATTTGACTTTTATGAAAAATTAATAACAATAGGAAATATAGATACTAGTATAATTAAAATTGATAAAATATTAGATATGGCTAATTCTTTAGGTACGTTAGGGTATACTCCAATAATGTTTTCAGAACACTTGGATAAATTAGTTAAAGAAAATTATACTATGAAGTATCAGGTAAATAATGATTTTGGAGATGCTGTTAAAATAATGACTATTCATAAATCAAAAGGGCTTGAATATCATGTTTGTTATTTTCCTAATATGTATAAAAGATTTAATCTTGGTGAATTAAATGAAAAATTTTTATATAATAATAAAATAGGAATAGTTACACCATTTTTTGATGAAGGAATTGGTGAAACAATATATAAAACGTTATTAAAAAATGATTATTTATTAGAAGAAATTTCTGAAAAAATAAGACTTTTTTATGTTGCGGTAACTCGTGCTAAAGAAAAAATGGTAGTAGTTTTACCTAATAAAGATATAGATGATTTAGATAATGAAGTAGTTTTGAAAGATGAGAAAAAAGAAGGTTATCGTACTCTTGGTGATTTAATATATTCGATTAGAAATAGACTTGATAGTTATATTACTAAGGTAGAACTAGATAAACTGAAAATGTCTAAGGATTATAATATTATTGCATCAGGTAACTTTGAAAGTAGTATTTCTAAAAATGATACAAAATTGGATGTTAAAAATATAAACATTAGTAATATAGAAATAGAAAGTAGTAGTTTTTCTAAAAAGATGCATGAACTTATAGATATGGAAACTAAAAATAATATTGAACTAGGTTTAAAAATGCATGAAATATTAGAAAATACAGATTTTAAGAATATGACTAAACTAGATAATTATTTCTATCAAGAAAAGATAGATAAGTTAGTAAATAGTGATTTATTTAAAAATATTAAGGATGCTAAAATATACAAAGAATATGAATTTGTATATGTTAAAGATGATACTAAATATCATGGCATAATTGATTTAATGTTAGAATATGATGATCATATTGATATTGTTGACTATAAATTAAAGAATGTTGATGATGATAAATATATTTTACAGTTAAAAGGTTACCAAGAATTTGTAAGAAGTAATAGTGGTAAACCAGTATCTTTATATTTATATTCTATTATAGATTCAGTAATTTTAAAAATTGAGTAATATTAATTACTCTTTTTTCATACCTTTAATTAGGAAAGGGTGGATTATATGAAAAAAATTATACCATTTGAAAAAGAATTAGTATTTAAAACTAAAGTTTGTGAAATAACTGCAATATCAATTGAACATAATTATAAAATGGAAGCTGATGATTTAATAACAGGTAAATTTATTATATCTGGAGAATATAAAATGACTGAAGGAAGTATCAATCGTGAAAAATTTGAATATACAATTCCCTTTGATATAGCATTAGATTCTAGATATGATACAAATAATATGGTAGTGGACATAGATGACTTTAATTATAGTGTTGTTAATAATGATATATTAAAAGTAAAAATTACTTTATATATTGAAGGAGATTTGGTTAAAGCTGAAGAAATGCCTTTAAAAGAAGTTAAAGAAAACGTAAAAGAAGTAACAAAGGAAGAAGAACCAGAAATTGTAAATAGTATTATTTATAATAAAAAAGAAGAAAAAGAGTTAAAAGAAGAAGTAAGAGAATCTACTGAAGAAGAAAAGAAAGTTGAACTTAATGTGGAGAATGTAAACATTAATAATAATGTTAATGATAGTATTTCAGAAATAAAAAATAGTTTATTTGATAATTTAGATAGTGGTGAAACTTATTCAACATATCATGTTTATATTGTAAAAGAAGATGATACGATTGATAAGATTATGGCTAAATACAATGTAAGTAAAGATGATTTAGCGGATTATAACGATCTTAGTAATATAAAACCAGGTGATAAAGTAATTATTCCTACACCACTTAATGGATAAAGAAATAAGAAGTATAGTCAAAAAAAATGCCCTTGTTCCCAAAAAACTAACAATTAAAAATAATGTTAGAATAATAGATACGGAAAAAGGGTCTTTTGTATTTAAAAAGAAAGGTAATAATAGGAATGTAGATAATATTTATAAGTATTTAACATCAAGAGCATTTGATTATTATCCAAATAAAATTGATGAGACAGATGAGTATGAAATGTATGAATATATTGAAGATTATAATGAACCAATTGAACAAAAAGCAGTAGATATAATAAACTTATTAACACTTTTACATAGTAAAACTATTTTTTATAAAGAAGTTGATTTTGATTATTATAAAGAAATATATGAAGAATTAGATGGTAGAATAACCTATTTAAATAATTATTATACTGATTTAATAACAGTAATTGAAGCAAGTATATATATGTCACCGAGTGATTATTTAATAGCAAGAAATATTGGTAAAATATATGGAATGCTAAATTATTGTCATTATAGTTTAGAAAAATGGTATGAAAAAATAAAGGATAAGAAAAAAATGCGTGTAGTCAATATTCATAATAATGTAACTATTGACCATTATTTAAAAAAAGATAAACCATATTTTATTAGTTGGAATAAAAGTAAGATTGATAGTCCTATATATGATTTATTAATATTTTATAAAAATCATTATTTAGATTTTGACTTTAGTGAACTATTTCTAATGTATGAAAGTAGATATATATTAACTGAAGATGAGAGATTACTTTTATTTATATATATGGCTCTTCCCCCAAAAATGGAAGTTAATGAAAGAGAATATGACTTGTGTAAAAAACATCGAAAAGTGTTAGATTATATTTATAAAACTGATGCTTTAATAGCGGGATATAATAATAAAATTAATACCCAAAAATAGTCCAACATAATAAAGATAAAAATATTAAATATAATATTAATGCTATTATAACATTATAAAAACAGGGAATAAAAAGAGTTAAAATTAATTGGTATGTTAAAACTATAGATATAACTACACATCCAATTAATGAAAGAAGACGAAAACCAATATATATTCTTAACAAACCTAGAAAACGATTAAACATAGATTATCACCTAATATAGTATATTCAAGAATATATAATAGGTTAATTAATAGAAAAGAATAAAAAGTTAAATATAATAGTTGACAACTACAATAATTTACTATATAATTAATAGCGAACAAACGGAAAGAAGATGTATTTGTCTCACCTGATTGCGGAGTAGCAATAGGTAAAAAGCCTAAAAATATTTAAAATGTTTTTTTGGTGTGAGTGAATACAGTTCTTGTATTCATTTTTGTTTATGGAGGTGTTTAATATCGCAAAAGAAAAATTAAACCTTATAAATGAGCAAATCAGATGTAAGGAAATGATGGTTATTGGACCAAATGGAGAACAACTAGGATTAAAGAGTAGACAAGATGCTTTAACATTAGCAAACTATGCAGGATTTGACTTAGTACTTATGAGTGAGAATTCTAATCCGCCAGTATGTAAAATAATGGATTATAATAAATTCCGTTATGAAAAGAAGAAAAAAAGTAAAGAAGCTATGAAAAAGCAAAGAGAAACAATTGTAGATACTAAAGAATTTAGACTATCAGTGACAATTGATAAACACGACTTTGATACTCGTGTAAGAAATGCTCGTAAAAACTTAGAAAAAGGTTCAAAAATTAAAGCTAGTATTCGCTTTAAAGGCCGTCAAATTGCCCATCCAGAACTTGCTAAAGAAGTTCTAGAAAAATTTAGTAATGAACTTTCTGATATATCAGAAGTAGAAATTCAACCTAAATTTGAGGGTAGAAGTATTTTTATGCAATTAACACCTAAAAAATAGAAGGAGGACTTATTATGGCAAAAGTTAAGAAAAATAAAATGAAAACTCATAAAGCAAGTGCAAAAGTATTTAGAAAAAGAAAAAGTGGTTCTATTAAAATTACAAGACAAGGAATATTACATAATACAGGTAAAAATTCATCAAAAAGAGCAAGACAAAAGAGAAACGGAAGCACATTACACAAATCAGATTATAAGAGAATTAAAGATTTAATATAGTATTAAGGAGGAAACAGTATGACAAGAGTTAAAGGTGGCACTGTAGCACGTGCTAGAAGAAAAAAAGTATTAAAAGAAGCAAAAGGTTATTTTGGTAGTAAACATAGATTATATAAAACTGCTCATGAACAATTAATGCATTCAGGACAATATGCATTTAGAGATAGAAGACAAAATAAGAGAAACTTTAGAAAATTATGGATTACAAGAATTAATGCTGCTTGTAGAGAAAATGAAATTTCATATTCTAGATTTATTGAGGGATTAAATAAAGCAGGTATTGAAATTAATAGAAAGATGTTAAGTGAAATTGCAATTAATGACAGTGCATCATTTACAGAAATGGTTAAAATTGCAAAAGATGCTTTAAATGGTAAAAAATATGAACCAAAAGCAGCAGAAACCAAAGCAGAAAAGAAATCAGAAGAAAAAGTAGAAGTTAAAGAAAAGAAAACTACTGAAAAGAAAGAAACAACTAAAAAGACTACTACTGCTAAAAAAACAACTAAAAAAGAAGAAAAATAAAATATTAGGTAAAACTAATATTTTTTTCTTTTTAAAAGGTATACAAAACTTTAAAAACGTAGTAAAATTAATATAGATAAATTGGAGGTTGTTTTAGATGGTAAGAGATGTAATTTATGATATATTACCAGATATTTGGCCAATGGTAATTATTATAACAGTAATAGTATCAACATTAAGACTTGCATATGTAACTAGAAATAAAAAGAGTTTTTGCTTATATAAAGAATTACTAGGCTTAATGTTTATGATTTATATACTGTGTTTGTTCCATGTAGTAACTTTTCAAGATGTAAACTATGGAACTAATAATTTTATACCTTTTAAAGAAATTTTTAGGTATGATGTAGGAAGTTATAAATTTATAAGAAATATTATTGGTAATATCGTTATGTTTATACCGTATGGATTCTTTGCTTCATATTATTTAAAAAATAGGAAGTTTGGAACAATTGCCTTTCTTACACTTATTGTATCAACAACAATTGAATTTGTTCAAATGTACATAGGAAGAGTTTTTGATATCGATGATATTATATTAAACTTAGTTGGAGGTATAGTAGGATTTCTATTATTTGTAGGATTAGATGCTATTAAGTCTAAATTACCAAAAGTATTTAGTAGTAATTGGTTTTTAAATTTAGTAGTAATAATATTAATAATTTTAATGGTTGTATATTTATTTAATATAAATATATTTGGATTATATAAGTTAGGGTGGATTTAATGTTTGAAATAATAAATAATTATGATAAAGAAATTAAAGAATTAGATATATTACAAGCTTACGTTGATTTTGTTGTAAAAGAAGAGAATCTAGAAAATTGCCTTTTTAATATTATCTTAATAGATAATAAAGAAATTAAAGAAATTAATTGCAAGTATCGTAACATTGATAGAGAAACAGATGTAATAACTTTTGCATTAGAAGATAATGAAGATAATGTAAAAGGAATGGAATTTAGGGTTTTAGGGGATATATATATATCAATTGATAAGACTTGTGAACAAGCAAAGTTATATGGCCATTCTGTAAAAAGAGAATTATGTTTTTTAGCAACTCATGGTATTCTTCATTTACTTGGTTATGATCACATGAATGAAGAAGAAGAAAAAATAATGTTTAAAAGACAGGAGGAGTTACTTAATGCATACGAAATACAAAGATAAATCTTTTCTTCGTGGTGTTAGATACTGTTTAGAAGGAATATCTTACACATTTAAAAATGAAAGAAACTTTAGAATAGAAACAATATTGGGTATAATTGCTGTAATATTAAGCTTTTTACTTAAAATATCAATGTTAGAGTGGGTAGTAGTAGTACTTCTTATTAATTTAGTTTTAGTATTAGAACTACTTAATACTGCATTTGAGTCAGTAGTAGACTTATATACTCAAGACTATAATAAAATAGCTAAAGCTTGTAAAGATGTAGCAGCTGCTGCAGTACTTACAGCATCTATATTTTCTTTAGTTATAGGAATACTTATATTTGTACCTAAAATAATGGAGGTAATTAAATGAAAGATAAATTATTAGAATTATTAAATAAAGCTTATACACCATATTCAAATTTTAGAGTAAGTGCAATATTAGAAACTACTGATGGTAAAATTTATACTGGTGTTAATATTGAAAATGCATCATACGGAGCAACTGTATGTGCAGAGAGAGTAGCCATATTTAAAGCAATAAGTGATGGATATAGAAAAGGTGACTTTAAAAAGTTACATGTAATGGTAGATAGTCTTAAAATAAGTAGTTGTTGTTTTATATGCAGACAGGTATTTAGCGAATTTTTTAATAATGATACAGAAATAATTTTATATAATAATAAAGGTGAATATAAGACATATACAAAAGAAGAATTATGTCCATTACCTTTTGATAGTGAAGATTTAGACGTTTAGTAAGGGTGGTTTTTATGAAAAGTGGATTTATTGGATTAGTAGGAAGACCTAATGTTGGAAAAAGCACATTATTAAATAGTATAATCGGAAGAAAAGTGGCAATTACTTCAAATAAACCTCAAACAACAAGAAATAATATACAAGGAATATATACTGATGGAGACTATCAAATGGTTTTTGTAGATACTCCAGGAATTCATAAACCTAAGCATAAATTAGGAAAGGTATTAAATAAACAAGCATTCTTTTCAATAAATGATGTTGATATTATTTTATTTCTAGTAGATATTACTGAAAAGTTAGGGCCAGGAGATAAATTTATAATAGAAATGTTTAAAAATATTAATAAGCCAGTAATATTAATTTTAAACAAAATAGATAAACTTCCTAAAGAAGAAATATTAATAAAAATAGATGAGTATAAAGATTTATATAATTTTGATGAAATAGTTCCTGTTTCAGCATTAAAAAGAGAAAATGTGAATCACTTAATAGATGTATTGAAAAAATATTTGCCAGATACAATAAGATATTTTGATGATAATACAATTACTAATGTAGATGTTACTTTCATGATAAGTGAATATATTAGAGAAAAAGTATTAGAACTTACTAATGAAGAAGTTCCACATTCTACTACTTGTATTGTCGAAAATATTGAAGAAGACAACAACACCATTATAATCAATGCATCTATTATAGTGGATAGAGATAATTTAAAAAAGATAATTATTGGTAAAAATGGAAGTATGATAAAAGAAATAGGAATTAGAGCTAGAAAAGATATCGAAGAGTTATTAAATAAAAAAGTTTATTTAGATTTATTTGTTAAAGTAATACCTAAATGGCGTGATAAAGATAAAATATTAAATGAAATTGGATTTAAAGACTTTAATAATGAATAAAAAATATATTATTACCTCAATATATAATAGAGGTGATAAAAATGACTAAAAAAGAATTATGGAAAAAGTTTAAAGAAACTGGAAAAATTGAATATTATTTAGAATATAAGAAAATGTAGTAAAGAGTGATTAATTTGATAAAGAAAGTAGAAGGAATAGTAATAAGTGAAATACCATATCATGAAACAAGCAAAATTATTAATGTTTTAACTAAAGAAGATGGACTTATTGGTATAGTAGCCAAAGGTGCAATGCGACCAAAAAGTCCTTATATGGGACTTACAAGTAAGCTTACTTATGGGTATTTTCATATTAATTATCGCGATAATCTTTCTTCATTAATTGAAGTAGATTTAATCGATAGTTTTAAAAATATAAAGAAAGACTTAACAAAAATGAGTTATTCAATATATTTAACAGACTTAGTTAATCAAGTTTATAAACATGAACAAAATAAAGAGATATATTCTAATTATATTGCTAGTTTAATTAAAATAAATGAAGGTTTTGATCCATTAGTAATAACAAATATTTTAGAATTAAAAATGTTAGATTATCTAGGAATAAGACCTTGTATAGATAAATGTGTAAATTGTCATAATACATCTGATATTGTGACTATTTCTAGTTATCGTGGTGGTTATCTTTGCAAAAATTGTCTAAATAACGAAAAAATAGTTAATATAAAAACTATTAAATTATTAAGAATGTTTTATTATGTAGACATTTCCAAGATAGATAAATTAGAAATATCAGAAAATATAAAAAAAGAATTAAATATGTTTATTGATGATTATTATGATAGATATTCAGGTTTATATTTAAAGAGTAAACAGTTTTTAAATAAGATTAGTTAGGATGTGTTAAATATGGAAGAATATAAATATGTATTGATACCTTTGATATCAATTGTAATTGCTCAGGTATTAAAGACAATAATAGAAACAATAATTACTAAACGTTTTTCGTTAGAAAGACTATTTAATGGTGCAGGTGGAATGCCTTCTACTCATACAACTGCTGTTATTTCTCTTACTACACTTATGTATATAGATTATGGATTAAATTCTGAATTATTTGCTATATGCTTAATATTTAGTTTAATTGTAATGTATGATGCAATGGGAATTAGATATGAAACAGGAAAGCAAGCAGAAGTAATTAATATATTGGCTAAAAAAGCCAATTTAAAAGAAAGTTTTGTATTATTAAAAGAAAAAATTGGTCATAAACCTATAGAAGTTTTAGGAGGAGTATTTACAGGAATTATTCTTGCAACATTACTAAACTGTTTAGTTTGACATATTTATTTATTAGTGATATAATTTTGTTCACAGGAGGGATATTATGTCTTCTCATTGTCAAATAATCGATGATGGACTTTTAGAGATAATTAATTATTATCGTAGTTCTATTATAAAAAATAATAATGATGAAGAGGAAATAAAAAGAATAAATTTTACATATAATAATAATGAGTATGCATTATTTTCTTTGCTTCCTCAAATTCCTTATTTGCAGGTTGTAGGCTTGTATGGCGATGGTAAGAAAATTAACCAAAGTTATTTAGTTATAGGTCGTTATTATTATTCTTTGCCTAGAGTAGTTGGCAAGAAAATAATTTCGGAAATTAGAAAATATAATACATTAGTTTATGCTAATAAGCATAGTGATAATACAAAGCCAATGTTCTCTATTCCAATTGAAAATTTAGAAACTATGTATCAAACACAATGTTGTGCGTGTAGTGATGAAGACCCATATATACAGTATGTTAATTACTGTAAAAAAATTGATGAGCAAAGAATAGTTCAAAAAGCAAAAAAAAGAAGAAGAATAGTTATTTTAAAATAAGTGAAGATGAGCTTGGAAACTCGGAGCTATATATATAAAGGGATTCTTATGAATAAATAAGGTGGAACCGCGGCATTGTCGTCCTTATGTTTATAAGAGTCTTTTTATTTTAAGAAAGGAATGATATAAATGGAAAAATTAACTATGGAAAAGCTTGTAAGTTATTGTAAGCAAAATGGAATTATATTTCAAGGAAGTGAGATATATGGAGGATTATCTAATACTTGGGATTACGGACCAATTGGAATGCTTATTAAAAATAATTTAAAAAATGCTTGGTTAAAGAAATTTGTTCAAGAAGATGAAAATAATGTAGGACTTGATTCTGCAATACTTATGAATCCTAAAGTATGGGAAGCAAGTGGTCATTTATCTACGTTTTCTGATCCATTAATAGATTGTAAAAATTGTAAAACTAGACATAGAGCAGATAAATTAATTGAAGAACATGATCATATTGATGCAGCAGGAATGTCTAATGAAGAATTAGTTACATATATCAAAGAACATAACATAGTATGTCCTAATTGTGGTAAATTAGATTATACTGATATAAGACAATTTAATTTAATGTTTAAAACATTTCAAGGAGTTACAGAAGACTCTAAAAATACTATATATTTAAGGCCAGAGACTGCTCAAGGTATATTTGCGGATTTCTTAAGTGTTCAAAGAAGCATGAGATTAAAAGTACCTTTTGGAATAGCTCAAGTAGGAAAAAGTTTTAGGAACGAAATAACACCAGGGAACTTTATATTTAGAGTTAGAGAGTTTGAACAAATGGAGCTTGAATTTTTCTGTAAGCCAGGCACAGAACTTGACTGGTTTAAACATTATAAAGAATATTGTAAGAATTTCTTAATTAGTCTAGGTATTAGTGAAGAACATTTAAGACTTAGAGATCATTCTAAAGAAGAATTATCATTCTATAGTAATGCTACTACTGATATCGAATATTTATTCCCATTTGGATTTGGAGAATTATGGGGAATAGCAAGTAGAACTAATTATGATTTATCACAACACCAAAAATACTCTAATGTAAGTCAAGAATATTTAGATCCAGAAACTAATGAAAAATATATTCCTTACGTAATTGAACCTTCTTTAGGAGTAGAAAGATTATTTTTAACAGTATTATGTGAAGCATATAACATTGAAACATTAGAAGATGGATCAGAAAGAGAAGTATTAAAAATCCATCCATATCTTGCTCCATATAAAGTTGCAGTACTTCCTTTAGTTAAGAAATTTCATACAGAAAAAGCAAAAGAAGTATATAAGAAATTATCTAAACATTTTATGGTATCTTATGATGAAACAGCTTCTATTGGTAAAAGATATAGAAGACAAGATATGATAGGAACTCCTTATTGTATTACAGTAGATGATAATACATTAAATAAAGAAACTGTAACGATAAGAGAAAGAGATACTATGAAACAAATTACTCTAAAATTAGATGAAGTAGAAGAATATATAAGAAAGAATATTGAATTTTAAGGGATAATTACTATCCCTTTTTTAAATACTTATTTACATAATAAATATGATGGATTGTTACGAATAATACATTAGATATAGAAGCAATAATAAGTCCCCATATTCCCACTTTTAAGTAAGAGATAACTCCTAGTAATATAGTTCTAATGATACTTCCAATTAATGTGCCATACATTGCATCTTTTGCTTTACCCATAGCAAGTAGTGTTGAAGTAAGTGGTGATTGGATATAATGAAGAATAAAGAATGGAGCAATTATTTTTATATAGTTAACGCCTAAAGTAGTATTATATATAAACTTTAAAGGTACTTCGGGAATAAATATAAATATTAATGTACAAGGAATACCTATTAATAAAGAAAACATAATTGCTTGTTTAATTTTACTTTTAGTATAAGTATAGTTTCTATGAGAGTAAGAGTTAGATACGACAGGAAGTAGGGCATTAGATATAGCCATTGTAAAGAATGATGGAAGAAGTAAAATAGGGAATACGTAACCATTAATTACTCCATATTCAAAAGTAATATATTCATTAGAGTATCCCACACTAAGTAGTACAAATGATAAAATAATAGGTTCTAAAAAGTAGGAAATAGATCCAATAAATCTTGATGAAGTAGTGGGAATGCTAATACTAAGTAAATCTTTAACAATATATTTATTATATTTAAAGTCTTCTTTATTAATTTTTACATGTTTAGGCGTAAATAATAACATAGTAATGGAACTAGCAAATTCACTAACTATATTAATTAACACAACACCAGTAATAGCAATGTTTAACCCATATTTAAGTAAACTAGGAATAAAGAATATAGTTAATAAGAGTCTTACTATTTGTTCTACTATATTAGATAGAGTATGTGGAAACATTTGCTCTTTACCAAAGAAGTATCCTTTTAATATTCCTGATAAACATATAAAAGGAAGAGTTAACCCTATAGCCATAATAGGATAATAAGTATCGGTATTATTAATTAAATATTTTGATAAAAATGGTGCAATTATAAATAAAATAAACATTAAAATTATATTAAATACTAAAGTAATAGGAATAGTAGATAATACTATTTTTTTATTACTTCTAGTATTTTCACTAACAAGTTTTGATATAGAAGTAGGAAGGCCTAAAGTAGATAAAGTTATAAACAAATTAAAAGTAGGTAGAACCAACATATATAGTCCAATACCTTCAGTAGATACAACTCTAGTTAAAACAATTCTAATTACCATACTAAGTATTTTAGTAATAAAGCCTCCAATTATTAAGATAATAGTAGATTTAATAAATTTACTTTTCATTGTATCACCAATTAAATATATGAAATAGCAGTAAAAAAAATAGCAATTTGCTTTATTAAATAAAATATAGTATAATTTATCTAGGAGAGGAATTTATATGAGTTTTGAATCAGAAATGAAAAAAAAGGAATTAGATGCAGCTATTGAAAAACAAAGATTTAATACAAAATATATGAAAGACATAGTTACTAAACAATATTTATTAGAGCAGGAAGAGAAAAAAAGAAGAATAGAAGAAGCTACTAGTCAATATTTTTTGGATAGAGAATTAGAAAGGGAAGAATCCGAATCTAAAACTTCTCAATATTTATTAGAACAAGAACTTCAAAGAATAGAAAAATCTAAATCAAAAAAATATGCAGATTTGGATAGTTCTATTGAAGAATTATTAAAAAAATATCCTTCATTAAATTTGAAAGATTTTTCTCGAATATTACATCAGCAATCAAGTGAGCATTTTCTTCAACAAACTGCATCTAAACTAAACATGTCAGAAGAAAAATTAGAAGAATTAATAAATAAATATTTTAAGGATAAAAATAATCAGGGAAGAAGAAGATAAAACTTACTTCTTTTTCTTTATTTAAGTCTTTTAAAAATAACTAAAATAGTATATAATGTTATTGGTGAATAAGTATGGATGAATATAAAAGTCAAAAAGAACTATATTTAGCATTAGTACCTGCTTTAAATGTTAAAATGAGAATTATTAGAAATAGTGAATATAATTATATAAAAAAAGAAGATATATGGAATTATTTAAGAACTAATAAATGGTGTAAAGATATTAATTTATGTATATCAGAAATGGTTAATGATATTATTAATGTCGAAGAAAAAATGATTGATAAATATTTAAAAGATAAATTAAATAAAGAAGAAAAAGAAATATTATAGTAAGGAGTAAAAGTATGGAATTTATAATAGGGATATTGGTAGTAGCCATTATTTTATTTATAGTAATGGCTAAAGTTAAGAATAAAAATGTTAAATTTATATTAGGAATTATTGGATGTATAGGTATAGTATCTTCTTGTGCATTATCTTATAAACCACTTTTTAATAATTTAAATTATGGATTAGATTTACAAGGAGGATTCGAAGTTTTATATGAAGTAAGTCCTCTTGAAGAAGGACAAGAATTAGATAGTGATATGGTATATAACACTTATAAAGCAATATTAAAAAGAATTGATATATTAGGTGTTAGTGAACCAGAAATCACGATTGAGGGAGAGAATCATATTAGAATTCGTTTAGCAGGTGTTAAAAATGTTGAAGAAGCAAGAGAAACAATATCTTCAACAGCGGTTCTTTCATTTAGAGATTCATCAGATAATTTACTTATGACTTCTTCTGTTTTAGGGGGAAATGCTAAAGTAACAACTGACCAATATGGAAAACCAGCCGTTAGTTTATCAATTAAAGATAAAGATACTTTTTATGAAGTTACTAATAAAGTAAAAGATATGACTAATAATGTTATCGTTATATGGTTGGATTATGACGTTAACGAAGATAGTTATTTAAAAGAAAAAGATAATTGTGGTTCACTTAGCAATTCTAAATGTTTGTCGGCTGCTGCAGTAAATGAAGCATTTGCATCAGATGTTATTATTCAAGGTAATTTTACAGCAGATGAAGCTAAAAGTTTAGTAGAACTTATTAATTCAGGAGCTCTTCCTACAAAACTAGAAGAAATATCATCAAGAACAGTAGAAGCAACTTATGGTAGTGCATCACTTACAAATACAATGATAGCAGGTTTTATTGGCCTTGCTCTTGTATGTATATTAATGACTGTTATATATAAGTTTTCAGGACTTATTGCTAGTATGAATCTGGTAATTTATGCAATCCTATCATTTTTAATATTCTATTTAATTGAAGGAGTATTAACACTTCCAGGAATTGCCGCAATGCTTTTAGGAATAGGAATGGCAGTAGATGCTTCAGTTATTAGTTATGAAAGAATTAAAGAACAATTAAAAAGAGGATCATCTTTAAAAGAAGCATTCCTTATCGGTAATAAATCATCATTTACAAGTATAATTGATGCTAACTTAACAACAATAATTGCAGCTATTATATTATTTATATTTGGGCAAAGTTCAGTTAAAGGATTTGCAACTATGCTTATTATTAATATAATAGTAACAGTTATTATAATGATATTCTTTGCAAGATTTATATTAGGCTTATTTGTTAAATCAAATTTCTTTAATAATAAATTATGGTTATTTATTGGAGTTAAGAAAAAACAAATCGTTAAAAGTGATGAAGTACATGTACCATTTAAAAAGATACAATTTTATAAAAAAAGAAAAATATATTTTGGTATAACTTTTGCTGTTATATTAATATCTGTAATTGGAATAATATTTACTGGATTTAATTTAGGAGTAGATTTTACTGGTGGTACTAATATTACAGTTAATACTAATAATGACACTAATATTAATGAAATAAAAGAAGAAATAACTAAAGATTATACGTTTAAAAAAGAAGAAAAAACGAATAGTAGTTATACAATAATAATTGATGAAGTATTAAATAAAGAAGAAATAAATGCTTTAAATAGTAAATTAACTAATGACTATAATACTACAACTGATATATACGTAGTTAGTCAAATAGTAAAACAAGAACTTACTAAGAATGCTATAATGTCTTTATTAATTGCTTCACTTGGAATAACCTTATATATTAGTTTTAGATTTAAATTTAATTATGCTGTATCTGGAGTTATTGCTCTTATTCATGATGTGTGTATTGTAATATTGTTCTTTGGATTATTTAATATAGAAATTACTTCAATATTTATTGCAGCAATCCTAACAATTATTGGATACTCAATAAATGCTACAATAGTAACTTTTGATATGATAAGAGAAAAATATAATAGTAAATTTAAAAATAAATTACCAAAAGATAAAGAATTAGAAGAAATAGTAGATGATTCTATTAGACTTACATTGTTTAGAAGTATTCTAACAACAGTGACAACAATACTTCCTGTAATTAGTTTAATGTTATTTGGGGCAAAAGAAATAATTAACTTTAATGTAGCACTTTTAGTAGGATTCATAGCAGGTTTATATTCTTCAATATTTATATCTAACCAAATATGGTTATATTTAGAGAAAAAGAGTATTAAAACACCAAAGAAAAAAGATGATGACAAAGAATTAGAAGAATTAAAAGTTAAAGGAATTAACTGCTAATTCTTTTTAATTTATAAGGAAAGTTCGACTTTTGTATTATTTGTTTACCAAAGTCATTGACAAACGAATGTTTATGTTTT